>DAHWIK010000027.1 GCA_027345185.1 Microcaldota archaeon | reverse complement strand
ACCGGTGTGCCTGCAGTGGTGGATATGGCTGCGATAAGACAGTATTTTGTATCTAAGGGTCAGAAGGCCGACGGCATACAGCCACTGATACCAGTAGACCTGATAATAGACCACTCGGTTCAGGTCGATTCATTCAATATGGCAAGGTCATTGGAGATAAATCAGGAGAGAGAAGTGGAGAGGAACAGGGAGAGGTATTCGCTGCTTAAATGGTCAAGCAGCGCGTTCGACAATTTCAGGGTCTTCCCTCCTTCCGCTGGAATATGCCACCAGATAAACCTTGAGTACCTTGCAACATGTGTGACACGCTCTAATCGCAACGGCATGATGTTTGCATTCCCTGACACGCTCGTTGGAACTGATTCACATACGACGATGATAGACGGCCTGGGAGTGGTGGGTTTCGGAGTAGGGGGAATAGAAGCGGAGGCTGCGCTGCTTGGGCAGGCCGTTGCTCTTACGATGCCAAGGGTTCTTGGCGTTAAGCTTACTGGGAAGCTTTCTGACGGAATAACTTCGACTGATTTCGCTCTTACCCTGACCAAGATACTCCGGGAGAAGGGGGTCGTGAGCATGTTCGTTGAGTTCTTTGGTGACGGACTGAAGTCGCTTTCGCTGCCTGACAGGGCAACCCTTTCCAATATGTGTCCTGAATACGGAGCAACAATCGCGATATTCCCGGTTGACGAGGAGACATTAAGGTACATGGAGATCACTGGCAGGAAAAAGGAGCAGATCGAGCTTGTGAGAGCTTATTATTCAGCACAGAAGATGCTTGATGTCGACTACGGCAAGGTCGAATACAGCGACACGATAGAGGTTGACCTTGGAAAGATAGAACCTTGCGTGTCTGGCCCGAGCCAGCCGAAGCAGGAGATACCGCTTGGAAGGATAAGGGAGAACTTCATGGACACTTTCATGCAGAACGGCGGCGGAATGAAATCCGAGGAGCAAATAAACAGCAGAGACTATACAAGATGGTCGTCTGAAAGCGTGGCTGCGGAGAACGGTGCGATAAGGGATGCTCAGGTGCACAAGCATCTAAAGAAGGTGCACATCAAGTACGATGACGGATATGAGACGGACCTATCCGATGGGGACGTGGTAATATCATCAATAACCAGCTGCACCAACACAAGCAACCCGTCCGTCATGATAGGCGCTGGGATACTTGCCAGAAAGGCGCTTGACAAAGGGCTAAGGGTGGACACTAGAAAGGTGAAGACGAGCCTGGGCCCGGGCTCCAGGGTTGTGATGGGATACCTTGAAAGGGCTGGTTTGGTTGAACCGCTTGCCAAGCTGGGCTACGGACTTGTTGGATACGGCTGCATAACATGCATAGGAAACAGCGGCCCGTTGATTGACAAGCAGAGCGATGCAATAAACGGCAATGGCATTGTGGTTGCTTCTGTGCTTTCTGGAAACAGAAACTACGAAGCCAGGATACACGTGGACGTGAGGGCGAACTATCTTATGTCACCTCCGCTGCTCATAGCGTTTGGCATAGCAGGAACGGTGCTCAAGGACCTATCAAAGGAGCCTATTGCAAAGAATGACAGGGGAGAGGACGTGTATCTCAGGGAGATATGGCCTTCGAAGGAGGAGATAGACGATGCTGTGAAGAAGGCGGTACGCGTTGACCTGTTTGAGAAGGAGTACGGCCATGGAATAACTGACGTAAATGCTTACTGGAACAGGCTTGATACGCCGAGAGGCTCAGAATACGCCTGGGATAAGGATAGCACTTATATAAGGCTGCCTCCGTTCTTAGGCAAGTTTGATCCTTCAGTGAAAAGACGGGTTGCCCCATTAAATAACGCGAGAGTGCTTGCCGTGTTCGGGGATTCCATATCTACGGACCATATCTCCCCGGCTGGGGCAATAGGAAAAGACAGCCCTGCAGGAAGATACCTGCTTGAGCACGGAGTGCCTCAATCTGATTTCAACACTTATGGAACAAGAAGGGGAAACCATGAAGTTATGATGCGGGGAACATTCGCCAACAACAGGATAAAGAACCTGATAATGAAGGGCAAGGAGGGCGGATACACCATACATTATCCTGACATGAAGGAGATGAGCATATATGATGCGGCTATGCATTATCAGATGGAGGCCGTGCCGCTTGTAGTAATTGCAGGCAGCGAATACGGCTCTGGAAGCTCAAGGGACTGGGCTGCGAAGGGGCCGATGCTTCTTGGAGTAAAGGCAGTGATCGCAAAGGGATATGAAAGAATCCACAGGAGCAACCTGATAGGGATGGGTGTGATTCCGCTGCAGTTCAAGGAAGGAGAGGATGCAGGCTCCTTGAAGATAGATTACAGCAAGGAGATTGACGTGGTGTTGAGGGAAGGGATGCAGCCGCGCGAAAAGTTGACTGTGAGGTATACAAGAACTGACGGTTCATGCGGGGAGGCAGAGGTGATAAGCAGGATAGACACGCCTGTTGAGATGAGCTATTACCTTTCCGGTGGAATATTGAATTATGTTATCGACAGGATAATGGGCAGGTAAACTACACACGGCAAAAGCGCGTGGGCATACCTGTTTAGGTTAGGTGGGAAATATGCCAAAAAACATGATTTGGAAAGTTGCAATACTGCCGGGGGATGGGACCGGACCTGAGCTTGTTGACGCTTCCATGAAGGTGCTTGACGCGGTAATGAAGAAATTCAAGAT
Source organism: Microcaldota archaeon (assembly GCA_027345185.1). Taxonomy (GTDB): domain Archaea; phylum Micrarchaeota; class Micrarchaeia; order Micrarchaeales; family CABMGC01; genus JAJZNA01. The sequence goes on along the minus strand of DAHWIK010000027.1, from coordinate 38,121 downwards.
AAAGATAGGCATCTCGTTTGGAGAGGCCGGACTGCACTGCATAGAAAAGTACGGGACTAACCTGCCTGACAAGACGGTCGGGCTGCTCAAGGAGTCTGACTGCGTGATAAAGGGACCGATGACAACTCCCGAGGGTGCAGGATCGCAGGTTAGTGCTGCAGTAAAGATAAGGAAGATGTTTGATCTTTATGCGGATGTAAGGCCAGTGAAGACTATTCCAGGGGTCGAAAGCCTGAAGCCCGGCATAGACCTTGTCATGGTAAGGGAGAACACGGAGGGCATGTATTCAGGGCTTGATTTCATGGTGACGAAGGACATGGCTGTTGGGTTGAGGGTGATAACAAGGGAGGGGAGCAGGAGGATAGGCAGGTTTGCCCTGGAGCTTGCAAAAACCAGGAAGAAGCACCTAACGATAGTCCATAAGGGGAATATACTGAAGGTTTCAGACGCGTTGTTCAAAGACACTATAATGGAAGAGGCCAAAAATTACAAGCAGGTCGTTGTTGACGATGCACATGTGGATGCAATGTCGCAATGGCTGATAAAGAACCCACAATTTTATGATGTAATAGTCACTGAGAACCTGTTCGGTGACATCCTGTCAGACGAGGCCTCGATGATAGTGGGGGGCATAGGCACCGGGCCATCGGCCAACATAGGCAAGGATTATGCGATGTTCGAGCCGATACATGGATCTGCACCGAAGTATGCGGGAATGGACAGAGTAAACCCAATAGCCACCATAATGTCAATGAAGATGATGTTGGACTGGATGGGATATGATAAGGCAGCTGCGGCGGTAGAGTCTGCAGTGCTAGAATCTATAAAGATCGGAATAAAGACCGTTGACCTTGGAGGAGATAACAAGTGCTCGGAAGTTGCATCTGAAATAGCCAGGGAAATATGAGATTCATGAAGATGCATAACGTTTGACTCATGCCAAAATAAGGCTCTGTAGAAATCCTTTCATGCAGTTTTCGGCGATATCAGACTAGGGACTAGGTAGGAAAAAGTGCAGAAAACCTGCCGTCGACAAAAACAACGCACTACTGCTGACCTTCATGTATCTGCATATGTTGCATGCAATGTCCTTAAATCTCTGCTCCTTTTTCTTCATCCACCACTTCTTACTGGTGAGTTCATCCCCCAATTTGGTCTTCTCTACAAAGTTCACTGTCTCCACCAGACTTCTTCTGTGATATCTCTTCTTTGGGAAGTATTTCCTCAGTTTCTTCCTGTATTTCCCTTTGGTCCTACTTACTGGCGTACCTTCCCATCGCAAAGGTATTATTGATTTTCCACCGATGTCCTCTCTTACAAACCTGTGATGTTCCTCAGAATCGTATCCTTTGTCTGCAGTAACATTATTCAGTGGCACAATTCTGCAGCTTCTTTCTACTAGAGGCTCGAAGTCAACATTGTCATTTGCGTCGGAACGCCTGTCTATTGCGGCGATAATCGCCTGTTGGTCTGTATCAACGGATATAGCGTGTTTGAGATAGTCCTTGCGTTTGCTCCTTCTTTTCATCCTCTTTATGTAGTGATTTGACGCATGAGATGTCCTTTCACCTGCAGAGTCTATACCAATATTTGCTGCCTTTGTCTGAAAAAATGCTTCATAGGTTTTCTGAAGTATGAAGTCCAACAGTCTCAACAATATACGTCGTAGAAACTTCTGCAATGCCGTGAAGTGCGTTACCTTATCAACGAATCCCAGATATTCCTTCAGTTCAAACAAGAAGTCGGGCACGTCTCTGTATACCTTGTCTTCATATGCCATGAGGCATGCTGATACTGCCAACTGGTGCTGCGTAAAGTCCCTCTTCGAGAATTTGTTCGAGTACTCTTTCATGAGTCGTTTTACAGGTATCATGCAGAGGTCGGCAAACCTCTTATACTTAGATTCTCTATCTCTTTCCATGTGAATCGCCAAATAACTCACATGTCGAAGGGTTAAAATCCTTCGGCTCCTAATACAAATAGAGGATTTCTACAAGGCCCTAATTATTACAAAATTAGGATTTTATTTGTTATCTTGAAAAAAAAGATATATAGCATACCTAGAAAGTAATACAACACCTTGTCGGGCAAGAAGTGTAGTATTATAATCCCGTCTAGCTATAAATCTTATCTAATTCTAGATTTTAATTCAGTTGCGCTCCTTTTAAGCCTTGCTAGAGCAAGCATGCCTCTTTCTAATGGGTTGTCTATCATGTGCTTAACTATAAAATTCTCTATCAGTGCGTAGTGCTGCCTTTTCGCGATGTCGTATGCAGTCATTCCGAAGCTGTTCCTCAGCATAAGATTTGCACCGTTTTCAACAAGAAGTGTGACTATGTTTAGATTTCCTCCAGCCACAGCGAACATAAGCGCAGTATATCCGTTTTCATGCTGTAGATCTATATTCACATGCCTTTTTAGCAGCAACTTTACTGACTCATTGCAGTTATTCTTGACAGCCCATGACAAAGCACTGTTTCCACTGCTACATTTTGCATTTATATCTGCACCATGATCTATAAGTGCAGTCATGTTTCCTGTACGGTTAGCTTCACTGGCATGTATTAATGCTGTGGCTCCATTGTGATCGGTTTTTGAATGGTCTGCTCCTCTATTAATAAGCATATTAACAATCCGTGCGTCATAGAGCTCTGAAGCCGCAACCATAAGTGAAGTCATCCCTCTGTTGTCCTGCGCGTCAACGGATGCCTTTCGATCAATTAGATAGATTGCAGTTGCACTGTCACCTCTTTTCACAACGTGCATGAGTGCTGTAAGCCCATGGTGATCCCTTGCGTCTATATTCGCGCCCTTCTTAAGAAGCTCGCTTACCGAATACAGTTTCTGTTCCATGGCAGCATACATCAGCTGTGTGACACCATTCAAGTCTGCGAAATCCACAGGCAGTTTTTCTTTTAAAAGATATGTTAAGGCTATGCTGCGCAGGGTGTCAATATCAATATTTTTTACTGCGTTTATTGCCATGCGGCGTATCTCGTTCATTGCACTACCTTTCTCTTACTTTGGTTGACTCCTCTGCGAAGCATCTCGAGTGCATCTCCACCACGTTTAAGCGCTGAAGCTATGCTTCTTGGATCAGGAAGCAGGGTCTGGAGATCAATGTTATTACGTGATCTTGCAATGTCATACGCAGTCTGACCTGAACTGTTTGCAAGCAAAGGATTTGCATTTAGGGACAGGAGCAACTTTACGGTGCTGATATTGCTATGGGATACTGCCTGTAGCAGTGCAGTCTTCCCAGAAGTGGCGCTCTGCGTGTCAATCTTCGCCCCGTGCTCTGCAAGGATTTTTACGGCCTGGTCATTTCTTTTCGTTGCTGCCCACATCAGAGCAGTCCTGCCCTGGCTTTCTACGGCATTCACGTCTGCGTCATTTTCAATGAGCAGCTGGATTATTCTGGCATTGCCATTTTTATCAGCGTGCATGAGAGGTGTCTTTCCTGTCACGTCTGTTTCGTTTGGATTGGCTTCCTTTTCAAGTAGCAATTCTACAAAGGCCATATTTCCATCCCTTGCATATTTCATCAGAGCGGTCATGCCTCTGCTATCCTTTCCATCCACTTCTGCGCCGTTATCCAGCAGAAACTTTGCGACATCAACATTGCCAGCCTTATCCCTGGCGTTTGCATCTGCACCGTGTGCGAGCAGCAATTCCATTATCTCAATGTTGCCGTTTTTTGTTGCCCACATTAGCGGAGTTCTCCCTAAGGCATCTGATTCGTTAGGATTTGCTCCAGACTTTATAAGAGAGCCTACTTCATCAAAGGATGAACTGTTTATAGCGTCAATTAAATCGCTCATAAGATCATTTGACCTCAATTTCAACCAGCGAAGTTACGCTTGTCTGCAGAGCTCCTGAGATAGTTCGAGTTAAAAGCATTACCCAGCATGCTTATCAATCGTAAAACCTTAAGCTGATAAACGGTTTATAATGGTTTCCTACAATAAGAAATAGCTCAGACCCTGCTTTTCAGTCCTTCTATGCCTCCCTTTAGGCTATAAGTCTTTATTCCCATATCAGACAGTGCAACTGCAAACCTTAGTGATGTGTGCCCGTGAGGGCATACTATCACCGCACCCTGAAACTCCTTTGCGCTCTTTTCAATTTCCGACCTATATCCTTCCTTGAATATTATCTGTTTTGCCTCTCCAAAATCGAGATCGCGCACAAAGCCCGTGGTGCCAAAGATCTCCCTGACCAGCTCAAGCTCGCCGAAATTGTTTATTAAGACAAAGACATTGTGGCCATCCTTCACAAGCTCCTTGGCCTTTTCAAGATCTATTTCCAGATCCGAATTCATAGCAGATGCAACCCAAATGCAGCCAAAACCAACAACGCAATTACCACTATTACTGCAACAGGAAGGCCAAATTTAAGCATGTTTTGGGTCTTGCCTGTTCTTACTTCTCCGAATTTCCCAGGGTCAACGTATTTCACCTCTTCTATCTCGCCTATGCTGTAATCTCCATCTATTCTACCAGGGTTATTCGGCATGAATTAAGATTACCTATCAAATATTAATAAATTATCCTTTTAGCCCATATTTCAGTCGGTTCTATTTCTTTATATACCTCTCCATCCTAAGGTTTAGCATGAGAAAGTTAGTATCCATAATGAAGTTGACCCGGATAGAGCACAGTATAATGCTAATAATAGCAGTAATTGCCGCAGAGATTCTGGCAGGCGGCCTGCCCGGTCTTCCAGTCCTTCTGCTCAGCATAATAACTCCGGTATTTCTGAGCATGAGCGCATTTGCAATCAATGACTACTTCGATATAAAGGTGGACAGGGCTAACAGGGAGAGGAGACCCCTTGTCACTGGAGAGTTAAGACCTGCAGACGCCGTTTACGTCACAGTCATTGCAATGGCTATAGGAATAGGCGGAAGCATATTCCTAAGCGTTTACTGTCTTGTGATAGCCATGATATTTGCTGTGCTCTCCCTATTGTACAGCTACAAGCTCAAAGAGTTGCCGCTTATAGGCAACGCCTATGTCGCATTTTCAATGGCAATACCATTCATATTTGGGAACTATGTTGTCTCAAATACCATATACCTCCCGATAATTCTGATCTTTTCGCTTGTATTCCTGAGTGGGCTTGCAAGGGAGATAGACGGTTCCGTGAGAGACTTTAATGGGGACATAAAGAGGAAGGCAATAACTCTCCCTAAGATCATAGGGCGGAGAAATTCTGCATATCTTGCTTTCTTGCTATATGGTGTAGCAATAGCACTGACACTTTACCTCTTCCTCAATGTGCGGCCATTTGAGGGAAATGCCGTATTCGCAGTGCTCATCGCGATATCAGATATCATGCTCCTTTATTCAGGTACAGTGTACGCGTGCTTGGAAAGCAGGAGCTACGGAAAGGTAAGGAACATATCCCTAGCAGGAATGGCACTGGCACTTGTGGGCATACTCATCTCTGCTGTAGTCTAAATCCAAATTCCTTTCTCAGTTTCTTTACCTCATTTTCTACTTCGACGTAGCTAAAATTAGTCCTATTCATTTTTATGTCCTCAAATATGTTTGAACTATCTTTCTGATACTCATCATCCTTTGACCTTGGAAGCATGTGTATGTGGAGATGCGATACTGTTCTTCCTGAGTAAGGTCCGATCTGTGAGGCAAGGTCGTAGGAGTTTTCTGTTGCACCATATAACTTAAGTATTTTAGGCACTACCAAGCCAAACACGCTGTGAAGATCTATTATCTCCTCATTATTCAGCTCACGCATGTCAATCATATGTCTCCTTGGCACGAAAAGACAATGCCCCCTTACCACCGGCTTTATATCATAAAGCACTGCGAAGTGCTTAGAACTGTAGAATATTGACCTATCAATTTCATCCTTTACGCAGAACGGGTCAAATGGCATTCACTTATCTCCTCTTTATTCTACCCCTGCTTCCAACTATCAGGTAAAGAAGAATCACGAATATTATCAGTATCAATGTCATAATAATTACTAGGATGTAAGTTATTGTGCTCAATTCCGCAGATATTTGATCAAGTTGTTCTGTAACTGAGCTTGGAATAACACTTACTGACATAGGCACAAAATTTGCTTGAAGTTCATTATTAACGCTGTCAAGCGATGACGCAAGCAAAGCTGTCGAATGCGCATTAGAAACATATTCTAAATAATATGGACTATTTTTATTCAAGCCCGCTTCACTGAGATAAAACGAGCTCTGGAGCGCAAATTGTGTTGGCCATATCCCCTGCGCTGAAGCAAGAGTATTTGATACCAGTCCCTGAGTCGCATTGTAATCTATCTGGCTGGTGTTGTAAAACGTGTTGGCATAGGCAAGGGAGTACAATGCTGCCGCATAGTCATCATTGCTTGCGCTGTAGTTTGCTGCGTCAACATAAAGCAGGTTTCCATATGCCGACCTTTCATCGGAAAGCTGTGTCAGCGCCTGCGACTTTATCTTGTTTGACATCGTTATTGTATTTCCACCGATCGAAGCGGAGATATTGTACATTTCAGAAGTAGCTGCGCACCACGACAGCGCCGGTGCAGCTTCCTGAAGCGATAGCAACACGCCGTCGCTGGTCTGTGACGCGTTCAGCAAAGATTTAGCAGCTGACAATGTTATCATGGCCCAGGAGAGTCTCGTCTCGCCCCCTACTACGAATTCATAATTCTCTGCAGTCATATTTGGAGTATAGTTTAGGGAGCTACAGTACGTAGAAATTTTATCTATTATCTGCGCTGCTGTAGAAGGTGATGCGTTATAGTTTGAGAACAGGAATGCAGTGGGATCCTCGATGAATGCCAGGTCTGCACCAGTATAGTAGTATCCCTTCGCTGCAAGCTGCCTGTACTGCTGGAGCTGGCTTGACAGCTGGCTTTTAACGCTTCCGAACATGGTACCGTTTATCGTACTTATCTCATTTTTGGTTAAGTTGAAAGTGAAGTTGGTTAGCTGCGCAAATCCAGTTCCATTGCACGATGGACACACAACACTTGCATTTTGTATCTGGCCTGGCTTATAATCAGTAGTTATGTTGAAGCTAAGCCATGTTGGACTCTCTTCACCAAAAGCATACGGAATCGCCTGAGAGACATTGTCAACCTCCACTAGCGGAGTATTGTATGCCTGCTGGGATAGGTAATAGATTAGATATTCTGAAGTTGCATTGCTTGCATACGGAACAAGCACGAATCTTGACTTTATAGATCTTGCTGCCTGGATCTTGTCGAACACCCCTCCCACTTGGCCTACAGAGCCATTTGAGCTTATCGTGCCTGTGACTGTGAAATTGCTGTAAAGCGGCTTGTGCTCAAGTCCTGATAAGGTAAGCAGAGTCAGGGCAAGTCCTGCGCTCGGTCCAGATACGTTTGAGTCATTGTTTCCTATTATGAAGACAAACTTGTACTTGTCTTCGCTTACATTAAGGTAGTTTGTAGCATAATCTACTGCCGTATGGACAGATTGCAGTGTATCCGCCCCCACCAACGAGCTTCCGTTGTTCACTATTATTGCCCCATTTCCGGGAGTAACTGAAAGCGTTATATTCGTAAGTACACCCCTGTCAATATCAAGAAATACTGCAGGAGCTTTTATGTGGGTCGTGTATGCGTATGCCTGGACTTCTAACAGCACGAATATCAATACAGCTAATTTGTATGGGTTCATGATATCTTTATTGAAGGAAAGGGATATAAACTGTTTTTTAAAATTCGGTTATTCTTTTCTGCATTCCTTGATCCTGTTTTGCCTTTACCTCATTGAATATATCTATAACTCCGAATACTCCATCATATCCAGGAACAACGTTGGCTCTGTCCTCCCTGATAATCCTTATTGCCCTGGCAAGTTCCCTGTCAACCTCCGCTATCTGTTCCGGATATGATTTCATCAACACATTGAATTCTGTGCCGAATTTACGTATTAGTTTCGCGTATGTGACCTTTACATATGAAGATGTCTGGCTCTTTTTTGTCACGTAAGCTATAACCTCCTGCAAAGGTATCGCATGGACATATGGAACCGCTCCTTTTGGCAGATATCCCTCCTCTCTGTCCGCAAGATCGTCAATCCTGTGCAGCACTCCTATAGTCAGCTTTCTCCCGCATTTTGGGCACCTGTCTCCATACCTCTTTGCAGCCTGAGGAGAAAGGGATACATTGCAGTTTCTGTGGCCGTCAAAATGGTACTTGCCCTCTTCGGGATAGAATTCTACAGTAAGCTTAAGCTCCTTTCTCTTTATCTTGCCAGTTAGCCCTACAAAACTCATGTCCTTTTTCTCCATATCTGCAATTATTGACTCTCTTCCCATCTTTGGGATGGAATGGGCATCGCTGCCTGATATTATTGCGTATTTGTCGAGCTTTGATATCCGCCAATTCATCGGCGGATCGCTGCTCAGTCCAGTCTCGTAAGCATATATGTGCTTTGACTGGTCCTCGTATGCTTCTTCAATGGAATTGAACCCTGAAAATGCACCTAGAGCCCCGAACCACGGAGTCCACAGATGTGCAGGGAATACAAATATGTTCTTGTCTATATTAAAAAGGTCCTCAACAAGTTTGCTGGGGCTGATCTTGTTCAATACTGGCCTGCCATCGCTTGCAAGGTCTCCGAACTTTGATAGGTGTGAGTTAACCTGCTCTGCTACCTCTATGCTTGGCGCAAGTATGCAGTTGTGTATCCTCCTTGTCTTCCCGGTTCTGTCCTCGAATATAGTGCATACCTCTGATCCAAGCACGAACATTGTGCTTTCCGAGCCTCCATTCAGCGAGTACATTCCGCAGCCGTTGTCTTTCAGCTTGTTCTTTATTTCGGAGATCCATCTGGGATGTGTAAAGTCTCCAGTGCTGATTATCCTTATTCCCTTCTCCCTTGCTGCTGCGTCAATGTTCTCCAAGGTCAACTGCTCGCTGCATGCCATTGCATACTTGGAATGGATGTGCAGGTCAGCTATGCATTCCATTATATCATCTGCTTGAAGTCACTCCGTTTCTTGGGCACAGCTTATTTATCATACATATGCTGCATATGGGAATCTGCGACTGACATATCGCCTTTCCATGTGATTTTAATACATATGCTATAGTCTTCCAGTATCTCCTTTCCAATATCTGCATCAGGTCCTGCTCTATGTCTTCGGGGTTGTTCGACTTGCTCAATCCTATCCTGCCAGAGAGCTTTATCACCCATGTGTCCACAGGTATTCCCTCAACGATTCCGTATGCGTTTATCAGTATTGTATTTGCTGTCTTCCTTCCTATTCCTGGTAGTGCAGTCAGATCCTTCATGCTTTTCGGGATCTTTCCGCCGTGTGTATCCATTACAGCCTTGCAGGTCTTTATTATATTCTTGGCCTTGTTCCCTGAAAAGCTAACCTTGCGTATGTATACTGCCAGCTCCTTCTCGTTCGAATCTGCATAATCGTTTATCGTCTTATATCTCTTGAACAGCGCCGGAGTTACCGAATTCACTACTTCGTCCCTTGTCTGTGCTGATATTATTGCTGCCACCATCAGGTCCAAGTCTGTCTTGAAATTAAGGTAGTAGTGCGCATCCGGATAGCTCTCTATAAGCTTATGTAGAACCTTTCGTGCGTCATCGTTGTTCAGGAGCTTCGATTGCATGGATTACATCTTGTATCCCAGATCCCTTAGGAACTTCTTGCGTTTTGACCTGTCATCCATAGTTTCTGTCCCTTTTGGAAGATATCCATCTATAACACCTAGCACTCCTCGTCCCTGCTCAGTCTCTGCTACAACAACCTGGACAGCATTTGCTGTTGAACAGAATATATTCACCACCTCTGGCACGACCTTTACTGCGTTGTTTACGTTTATTGGAAATGCGTTTTTAAAAATGATTATGAAGGTGTGGCCACACCCAATTTCAATTGCATTTCTCTCTGCAATTCCTTGGAGCTCAACATCGTTTCCCTCCGTTCTTATCAGGCACGGCCCGCTTGCTTCAGAAAAGGCAAGACCGAATTTTATTACCGTCGATGCGCCCATCAGAGCCTCATACAGGTCCTCAACCGTTTTTATGAAACCTGCCTGCCCAATTATTATCTGATTGCCTACTCCTGAATCTATATTAACAATTTTTATTTCAACCATGTCATCACGGTTTAAGCCTAACTCTGTCCCTTGGAAACAGGCAGCACTCCCTTATATTCTGCATCCCGGTAAGTTTCATTGTAATTCTTTCAAGGCCTAGGCTCCATCCTGCATGAGGTGGCGCGCCCTGCTTGAAGGCACTTACATAGAAGTCGAAGCTGTCCGGATCGAGTCCGTGGTCCTTTATCGACCGGATCAGAATCTCTGGTATGTGAATCCTCTGAGCTCCGCTGCAGATCTCAAGTCCTTTGTACAGCAGGTCGAAGCTGTTGCAGACCTGCGTGTCCTTTTCGTTTGGCATGCTGTAGAATGCCCTTACGCTTCTTGGATATTCCTTGACTAGCACCAGATCCCCAAGAACGTTGCATAAAGTGCCCTCCTGTTCCCTTGTGAAATCCTCTCCGAATTCCATCTTTTGGCCATTCGCATTGAGCAGAGAGAGTGCCTTCCTGTATGTAATCTCCTTTACCACAGGTTCGCTTTCAACAACATCGAGGCGCTTTAGGTCCTCAGCATTCTTTTTCGAGACGCCATTTATTATATTCTTTACTGTTTTCTTCAGCAGTTTTATCGCATCATTGTGGTCAGCGAACCCTATCTCAGCATCCATCTGCGTTATCTCGTTAAGATGAAAAACCGTGTTGTGCTTCTCAGCCCTGAATACCGGAACAACCATGAACACCCTATCCATCCCACCAATCACTGCCAGCTGCTTGTAGAGTTGGGGAGATTGCGCAAGGAATGCCTTCTTCTCGAAGTATTCCACCTTAAAGAGATCTGCACCACCTTCTGTCGCAGCCTCTACAAGTGCAGGGGTCCTTATCTCGGTAAGTCCCTCCTTTACCATGGTGTCCCTGAACGAGCCCAGAACAGTCGACTGTATATTGAATATCGAGGTTGTCTCAAGCCTCCTAAGGTCTATGTATCGGTTATCAAGCCTGACATCTATGTCTGCTGGTACCTTCCCTGTGACTTCGAAAGGTATTGTGGATTCGAGAGGGTTCAGGTTGACTATCTCTGAGGGAACTATCTCAAAACCGCTCTTGCTCTCTCCGTTCTTCTTGATCTTTCCTTTGACCATTATCACGCTCTCCTTTGGGAGGTTCATCGACTTTATTACTCCGTCAGGAACAATACCCTCCTTTCCTATCACCTGCGCTATCCCGCTGTGATCTCTCAGGAGTATGAAGACTATTTTTCCTATGTTCCTTACCTCATGCACCCACCCTCCCAGAACTACCACATCACCGTCCATCTCAGGATTCAATTGGCTTATGTAGTGCGACCTATACAGGGTTGGCAGAATAACACCGATATTATCATGCGGCATAAAATTTTAAATGTTGCCAGCTATCCTATACTGTAAGTGCGTGGTAAGGGTAAGAGACATAATGCAGAAACATTTCGTAGGAGTGTCAAAAACTACAACAGTAGCCTCTGCTGTAAAGCTCTCAAGCTCGGCAAAAGTGGACCTCATGCCAGTGCTTGATGGGGAGAAGCTATGCGGAGTTGTCATAAGCAAGGATCTTAAAAGTCATGCGGAATCAGGAGGAAATGTGGGACAGGTGATGAGGAATCCTGTATTCGTATATGCGTATTCAGACCTTGATAGCGCATTCAAGGTCATGATTGGACACGGTATAGTACGAGTTCCTGTAGTTGCTGACAAGCTTACAATGATGTGCGTCGGAATTCTCAGCTCGACAGACATAGTAAAGTTCATAAAGAAGCATTAGTCAAGCAGGCTTAGAAGCAAAAAAGAAAAAAACAAAGGAAAAATAGATACTATCTTGATAGGGTTATCTCTATCGAACTTACCTTTGATCTTGTCCCGTCCTCATTTGAGATCTCTTCTGAGCCTATTGCAATGTCATTCACTTTTGCATCTGTTATGAACCTGTTCCTTGAGATTTCTGCAACATCAACCGCTCTTGATATCGAATTTCCCCTCGCTCTTATCTTCACGCTGCTGACTCCGTTGTTGAACTGGGTCACTACTGCCAGCACATAATTCATTGGTGGCTTCTTTCCCACCAAGACTACGTTACTTGGTATGGTGTTTTCCGATTGCTCTGCTTCTTCGTATTGTTCTGCCATTTTCTCATCCTTTGTATTTGTTAAGTATGTGTTATTTTCTGACCGACTTTAGTCCTACTAAATTACAAATAAGTTGGACGACTCTCTATTTAAACCTTGCTGAGTAATTTTCAGAATTTTGGTCCTGTTTCAGGGTGGTTTCAAAATAACAATAAATTGCAATATAATTGAGACGGATTAGCAATATTTAAATATAAGGACAGATGACTCTCTTAGTGCTGTTGCAAATTGTTGTAGAGAAAACTTTTATATGGGAATAGCATCTTTAGTAGGGATAATTGTATGGCCAGAGTTATAGAATTAGGCGAAAAAGTTGAAAGGGCGCATGAAATTGCTTCTAAGGCTAGAGAATTCGAGAAGCAGTTGTCCAGGAATCTTGTAGACAGAGGCAACGAGGCAGATCTGCTTACATTGGCGTTGCTTCTAGGAAGAAATGCCGTGCTTATAGGGAGCGCAGGAACAGCAAAATCAGAGATAACAAATAAGGTCAGCAAGCTCATAGATGGAAGCGTATTCAGCATACAACTCAGCAGGGACACCGAAACTTCTGAAGTCCTAGGTTACTTTGACCCCAAGGTGTTCAAGGACGAAGGAAAGCTGATTAGGCTAACGGACGGGACGCTGCTTACTGCAGACGTTGCAGTATTCGACGAAGTGTTCGAAGCAAACTCCATACTATTAAACGCTCTGCGTTCAGCAATAAACGAGAAAAAGTTCTATGACCATGGAACAGCCTACGATATACCATTATGGTCACTGATAGGATCTTCTAACCTGGTGCCCGAAGATCCGAGGCTTGCAGCCCTGTATGATAGGTTCTTATTCAGGGGATTCGTCCAGCCAGTGGGTGCATTGGGAAAGACCGTAGAACTGTTGCGCGCCGGAAGGTCGATAGACCTTGAAAGGACCAACGGAGTAAATACAAAACCTGAAATAACTGTTGCGGATTTCAAGGAGTTCAGGAGGCTAGTTGACCAGGTTGCAGACAGCGTCCTTCCTCTGGTGCTGCCTGACGGAACCGCTGGGGAGGTAACTTCCAAACTTGTTGAGGCGTTTGTGAATCTAAGGATTGCAGGAGTAGAGCTTTCCGACAGGAGAAAGGTCATGGCGCAAAAGGCGGTGATAGCTGCTGCGCTTCTTGATGGAAAGAGCGAGGCCAGCATGGAAGACCTCCGGGTCTTGAGATACCTTGCCCCGGAAACCGAGGAGCAGGTAGGTGACGTGGACTCTGTCCTGAGGCAGATAATACCAACGGACAGAATGACAACTATGGACCTGCAGGTCGCCGCGGACAGCATAAAGAGGATACTTGAACCTGGAATGCCAGTAACCGAAGACATACTGGAGCACATATCAGAGGGCATAGAAACATTCAGGACATACTCAGCATCTAGAGAGGTATCTGAAGATGTAAGGTCCTTCGCCGGAACTCAGCTAAGGGATATCGAGTCTCTGATAAGGGAATCGGGCAAGCCCGAGTTTGCTGAACTGAAAAACAAGTACGACTTGACCGAAGTTCAAAGGCAGTAAATACGGAATAGATGAATTATATGCCTTCAGACTACGAAGATCTTGGTATTGATTCTACCAGCGACCAGGCGAGCGAGGTCCTTTCTGATGTCTTGAGAGCCCACAGTAAAGACGCAGTCCAAGATCTTGAGAAAATTAGCGTAGACGGAGTCATAAGAAACGTTGATTACAGATCTATTGACGTAACCATAATGGGAAAGATCCTCCAGAACAAGGTCGAAGACATCACCGGAGAGAAGATAAAACCAGCAATAGTAGAAGACATGTACTTCCTGGCCCTTGCCCAGTACCTTGATCTCAAGGATCAGGAGGAATTTTCAGGCAGCATGGTGCACCACGACATAATAAGCAACTTCGTCGACTGTCCTGACATAATAGAGGCTACAAGGATAAGCAGGAGAAACCCTACAATAAGCAGCGGGGTAGCAGTTGAGTTTGCATCGTCACTGATACAGGAGCTCAAAAGGATCGAGGACCAGGGCGGTGAAGAAGGAGCAAACGCTAAGAAGGTGCTCCAGATAATTCTTCAAGAAGGAGGCGAGGAAGGCGAAGACGGTGAAAAAGAAGATGGCAATGGCAAGCAAAAGAAGCCCACTCCGGGAGACAAAGAAGGAGACGGAGATATACCTATCCGAGTTCTAACTAAAGCTGGAGAGCAGGCAAAGAAGCAGGCTGAGACCCTCGACGTTCTGCTCAAGCTGGCAGGAACAGGTAATGAAAGCTCAAAGAATACAAACCAGCAAGAGGTCGAGAACTTGGCAAAGAACAGCGATGTAAAGGAAATACTCAAAATGGTAAAGGGAATGCCAAGGATTGACATACAGAGAACCATAAAGTACAAGATACAACGCCCAGGTGAGAAGATAGATGTCGTATTCGGAGACAATGTAACCGATGCGCGGATGTCAGACTTCATGCTTTCTGATGAAGAATTCTATATGAACTGGCTTGACAGGAGATTGAGAAACAGCCTTCGTGGCAATCCAGAAAACTTTGGACCGATATACCTCCTTGTAGACAAGTCCGGAAGCATGGACGGAGAGAAGGTTGTATGGGCAAAGGCAGTATCGCTAAAGCTGTTTGAGATGGCAAGAGCTGAGGGAAGGGACTTCTACCTACGCTTCTTTGACGATAGCAGCCACGAGCTGATAAAGGTTACCGGACAAGACCGGCGAATCAGACTTGAGACAGTAAGGAAGATATGCTCAATGGACTCTGGCGGTGGCACAAAGATAGACAATTCACTGCGCACAGGAATCCATGACATAAGAACAGGTAGAAATGGCACGGCCAGGGACGAGCCCCAGCCAACCGTGATACTCATAACTGACGGACAGGACACAGTCAGCCATGAGGTGCTCGCACATGAACTGGAAAAGGACAGAATATATCTTATATCCGTAATGATCAAAGGAAAGAACGAGTCTCTGGAGCA
Organism: Microcaldota archaeon; assembly: GCA_027345185.1. Classification (GTDB taxonomy): domain Archaea; phylum Micrarchaeota; class Micrarchaeia; order Micrarchaeales; family CABMGC01; genus JAJZNA01. The sequence goes on along the minus strand of DAHWIK010000027.1, from coordinate 22,943 downwards.
ACTCTCGCATAGATATATGGAGGTCCAGAAGCTTGATGCTGAAGGAGCACTCAAGGTGGTGGACACAGGAATAGAAGCAGTCCAGAAGAAGCGCAAGGTCAAGGCGTAACCTATGTTTGATAAACTAAGTAAAAAACAGAAGATGGTGGCTAGCCGGTTACATACCGGTTCAGACAAAACCATAATAATAACTGATGACGCAGGCGCGGTACTAAAGTGTGGAGGAGAAGCCATAGGCAGGCTTAGGAGAATAGCCCTAGCAGGTGTAATGGGTGGTGTTTGATATGGATGAGCACGAGCGCGCAACTGAAAAACTCCTGCTGATGGTGAAGACTGGCAATTTTTCAGACATATCCGCTCTTCTAACGCAATTTCCTGAAGTAATAAACGGCACTGACAAGAATGGAAATACGCCGTTAATACTTGCCGCATATTATGGAAATGACATGATTGTGAAGCTTCTAATCGCAAGGGGATCTGACGTCACAATAAAAAACAAGAAGGGCTTTGATGCACTCTATATAGCCAGGCACGAGCAGAAAAAAGCCTACGCAGAATCACCTGATTCAGTACAAGGAAAGAAGTTCGAACAATACAATGCCATACTGGAGATGCTCTACCAGAACTCCAATGCTGACCAGCTAAAGGATATAGCAAGAAGAGATTCAGAGCTTTCAAAGACAAAAGTGTACATATTCCCATCAATACATCCTGACGAATCTGAAGCAGGCGAACTACAGAGATGGATACACAGGCAGAAGGAACATGGAATAAGATTAATAGTTATGGTGGAATTTGGAGCAGAAGAAAATGCCAGAGATGCGTTCTCGAACATTGACGACCCGAAGAAGTTCGAATCCATTTCCAAATACATAGTCCCGCAGTTCAAGGCCGCTGTAATCAAAATGCTTGAAGTATTGAGGGACGAGAAGCTGCCCCTTTATCCGGTAGATACAAGGGCAGGGGAGCACATAAAGGAGCAGAGGAAGTACCTGTCTGGAGTGATGGGTTTCAGAGTCGAAAATGCAATAAAGGACGGCGGGGATGTGGACTCCGTAGTAAGAGCACATATAGAAGATTCCATGGACAAGGATCACTGGCTCCATAACAGAAACGTAAATATGATTAGGAACATTAGGGAACTAGCCGAACAGAATTCTCCATGTGCTATACTCATGGTGTGCGGTGCAGGACACGCCTCTGAGATAGCTGAGGGTATTCGCTCCGGCAGCCTTAGTTTCGAGATGATAAGAGGCAAGGATACCCTGGCCGTGCAGATGGGTAACCAGGGCGATGCCGGAAGATTGGCGGCAAAGGCGATAAGGAATGGGATGGACACTGATGCTACAAGAATAGATTTGCTCAGGAGCTTGTGCATGCAGCTTGAGATGAGAACAGAGGCGACGGCAGCTGATGATGATGCGAGTAACAGGAAGTTCGACATGGATAAGTTGAGAGCTGATGTGGCACTGATAAGCAAATTCAAGACTGTTGAGGAAATGAGAGAATTTCTTACCATTAGGATTGTAGAGGTCAGAGACATGCAGATAGCAGAGAAGGCAGCCATGGACGCAAAAATCAAGAAGATGTTAAAACAGAAGGTAGTCTAGCAGATATTATATATGCTGCCTATGTGGAAATAAAACAAATGTGAAAATAAAATGTGTTTAGAACTTATATTAAGGGCGTCAGAAGGAAACACGCCAGCAGTGCTCAGGATCCTCAATGGCGGCACTGATGCCAATTCCAGAGACGACCAGGAAATGACTGCAATTATGGCTGCGTCTTGGAAAGGTAATATTGGGATAGTCAAGTTGCTCATAAGTCGCAATGCCGATGTGAATCTGCAGGACAGATATAAAAGAACCGCACTTGTAATGGCTGTTGTTTCAGGCAGCTTTGAACTGGTAAAATTGCTGATGGACTCTGGCGCGAATCCATTCATGGAAGATGGCCAAGGCAGGATAGCTTATGATATAGCAATAGAAAATGGGCAGGACAAGATTGCGGGCATACTTCCAAACAAGGAGATGCTCGGTCTTTTGAGGCAGGGAAAGAATTCCCTCTCAAGGCTGAATGAAAGAATCACCGAATATAAAAATAAGAAAACAGTATAGGTGTGCGAAGGTTGAAACCTGAACAGATAGATATATTTAGTGAAATTGGGTGTGGATCAAGAAAACCTTTTGCAGACCGCACTTTAGGGCGGAGATTGAATTGGCCCACAGGGCAGGATAAACAAAAATCTTTTCCTTCATAAATAATTTCAATGACAGCAGAGCCACGGTCTTACGCGGTCAGATGCTGCCAGAGAAAAGATATCATGACTAGTGGAACGACTATAAATATAAGCCATGGTGTTGGGGAGAATAAACAACACCTCGAACGGTGCCCAAAATACAGATGGAATGCACTTGGAAATCCATACATTGCAGAAGAGATGAAACGGATCCTGTCGCAGATTGCGTCAGAGAAAGGAATGATCATGCACAAAATTGTTGTCGATTCACACCATGTGCACATGTTCGTTTCGATACCTATATGGATGTCGGTATCGTTGTCGCTTCAATATCTGAAGGGAATTTCAGCCTACAAAATATTCAGATCGCATCCAAACTTCAGAAAACTCTACAAAAAGGGAAGTTTCTGGAGTCCAGGACACTTTTCGAGGAGTGTAAGTAATGTAACTGAGTCGACAATCATGCATTACATAGATAGACACGAGTACCCCAAATTCCTTCCAGGAAATGACAAAAGACAACAGAAACTACAATTCAACTAAACGCGAAGCGTTTGTTCCCCTTGGGAAAGCTCCGCCCTTTAGGGCGGAGAAGGGTACATGGCTAAAAATCATAAACGCTTATTCTAGCCTCTTTATGATGTGATATCCGAATTGTGTCCTTACTATTCCTGATACCTCCCCCTTATTGAGCGCAAACGCAGCGTTCTCAAATTCCTTGACCATCGTACCCCTGCCAAACGATCCAAGGTCGCCACCTCTCCTCCTCGATCCATCAATGGAATACTGCTCAGCGAGTTTTGCGAATGAGTCACCTTTCTTTATCCTCTCTAGTATCTCATTTGCAAGAGATTCCTTCTCCACCAGTATGTGCGCACATCTTATTCGGTTTGCCATCAAATCAATCCTCTCTCCATTTTGATTTTTTTACTGCCAAGAATGTTATAATCAAGGTGATTATTATTATCACCACCCAATCAACCAGTATCGTGCTATGGCTGAATGATGTTAGTCCTGTTATGTTCTGAACTATCTCAGCAGCATAAGTAGCTGGAGATAGGTATGCAAGGTACTGGAATGGCAGCGGTATGTAGGTTATTGGGTAGTAGACTGGGGGAAGCGCAGAGAGTATAGTTGAAACTATTCCAGAGAAAGCCCAACTCTGCACTATGTCTGAAGACAGCGTTGAAAGAAGGAAGCCGAGTGACGATGCGAATGTGAACATTATCAGAAGTACCGCAGTTATTGCAAGATAACCTATTATGTTCGTGTGTATGTACAATGCCGCAAGAACCACAAGTACGGCAAGCGCAGGTATCGAGTATATTATCTCTGAAATCGACATCCCCAACAGGTATATCCATGCCTTTGCTGGAGAACTCACGACCATATCCTGTACCTTGAAGTCGTTCTTGAGATGCGACAGGTCCTGTTGCATTGAAGTCCCTGATGAGACCATTGTCATTATCAACGCACCGCCTATTGCCACTGGGATGAGGGCCCCTTTGCTTACAAATGTTATCACTATAAGCAGAGAGAACGGAGCGAGAATAGTGCTCACAAGGACTATCGGATAATTGACCATAGCGTATACTGCATTGACCATTATCGATGCCAGCAGCTGGCTACTAATACTCCTTTTCGTCTTCATAACTCTCTTCCTCTATAGGCTTCTTGACTATATAGTAGAATATGTCATCAAGCGTAAGTGGGTTCATTGAGAATTTTACGCCCTTGTCTATCAGATGCTTCGATATCTTTCCTGCCTCCTTCTCCGTTGTAACAATCTGGTAATGCCCGTCTACGCCTCTGATAAGTTCGCCTTCCATTGGCTTGACGACTTTGTCGTTGGATAATATCTTTATGCTGTACGGATACCTGACCTTCTCCCGTAGCTCCTCAATGGTGCCAATGGCCATTAGCTTTCCATCCTCCATCACCCCTATGGTGTCAGCGAGTTTTTCTGCCTCCTCAAGGTAATGCGTTGTCAGGAATATGAAGTGGTTCTTCTTCAGTTTTATCAGCGTCTTCCAGAGTTCGCCCCTTGATATCGGGTCAAGACCGGTCGTTGGCTCGTCAAGGAATATCACCTTTGCTTCAGATGACATGACCATCCCAACAAGCACCTTCCTCTTTGTGCCACCCGAAAGCATCCTGCTCAACGTGTCGGCATATTTCGATATCCCGAGCTCCCTGAGCGATTTTTCAAGCCTTTGCCTTGCCTCCTTCTTGCTGAACCCCCTCCACATAAGGTATGATAGAATGAATTGCCTTGGTGTGAGCCAACCGATTGCTCTTCCCTCTTGCGGAACGCATGCTATCATCTCCCTCAGCCGAGGAGCATCCTTCATTACGTCAAGGCCTGAGATGGCAGCGCTTCCGGATGTCAGCGAGAGCTGTGTGGACAGTATCCTTACTAATGTGGTTTTTCCTGCACCGTTCCTGCCTATCATCGCAAATATGCCCTTGGCAGGTATTGACATAGTAACCGAATTTAGCGCCTTTTTTCCAGGCTCATACTCCTTTGTAACTTTATTGCACTTTAAATAATTCATAATTTCCCGAAATTAAATTTGGCTTAAGAATATTTATAATGCGGTGCGTTGATTCTAGGAGAGGTTGTGGCAGGACGCAAGATCCTTGGAGAATACGGAGAGTTCACCAGGTATCCTTATCCCGCTTATTGGTGAATTGAGCGAGAGCCCTTTCTCCTTCTTTGCCTTCCAGACCATCGAATTAAACTCAGATATCTTCTGTATTATCTGGAGATCTGACTTGCCCTTGTTAGGTAATGGGAATTCAAGTTTTGTTATATCTATTCCGTACATCTGGCCAACAACAGAGGTTACTTGTGGTATTATCGGGTATAAGAGCACGAGCAGCCTCTTGAATATGTAGTTAAGTGCATATCTGGCAGAGTCCTCCTCAGCTCTGGTGAACTTCCCATCCTTGTTGTATGCTCTATTTTTCACCATCTCCACAAAGTGGGAGGCGAACTCACCCCACAGGAACTTCTTCAATCTTGAGGATGGATGGAAAAAATTGTAATTTGCATATTCTCTGTCAGCGAACTCTGTGAGATCCTCTATGTAATCCACAAAAAGTTGGTCCAATGCGGTAAGCTGCGTAGTCTCAGGCGGCTTGAACTGGCCAACGAATCTTGCAACGTTTAATATCTTGTTTATAGTCTTGAGTTCACCCCTTATCTTGTCCTTTGAACACGACAGATCCTGCTTTGATATATCTCCCTCGCTTGCAGCCCAGATCCTGAAAGGTTCTGCCCCAAACTCCTTTATTATGTCATGCGGATTTATTGTATTGCCAAGCGACTTTGACATCTTTATGCCCTTCTCGTCAAGTACATGCTGGTGAATCCAGACATCCCTGAAGCACGGCTTTTCAGTTTCAAGGTATCCTCGAAGTATTGTGTAGTACAGCCAGGTCCGTACTATCTCCTTTCCCTGAGGCCTCAGGCTTACAGGATATGAACTTTCGAATACCTCTTTTTCTGAACCGTACTTTGTTATGAAAAGTTCAGTGATTGAGGAATCAAACCACGTGTCGAACACCCTTGTTTCACCTGTCCATTTTGAATCGTTGAAATCGGATACGTTACCTATCGCCCTGCCACCCTTTATGACTTCGGCATCGGAAGGCGGATCCTCCTTCCATGGTCTGTAGTACCTTCCTGGTCTGGGCAATGCAGTCATGTCACCAGAAGTCCATAATGGTATCTCTGTAGCATAAAATCTCCTCCTTGAGATTGGCCAGTCTATCGAGATGTTCTCTATCCACGACTCGAGTATCCTCCTTGTCTCTTCCGGATAAAAGTTGATCTTCTTTTCAGCTTCTATGACTGATCTCTTGAACTCCAACTGTTTGAGGTAGAACTCTGGCATGGCTATGAACTCGATCTCTGCCTTTGATCTCTCTGATATGGGCGTTCTGTGGAGTATTTCCTCCTGCTTTACTAGAAGCCCTTTCTCCTTTAGCGTCTCTATCATTCTCTTCCTTGCCTCCTTGACTTTTAGGCCTTTGAGGAATCCGGCGTTCTCGTTCATCGTTCCGTCCTTGCTTATAGCTATCACTATCTCGAGATTCATCTCTCTGAAGAAGCGTATGTCTGTAAGATCACCTGCAGAGCACATCATAACAAGCCCAGTACCCTTGTCTATCTGGGCGAATGGATGTGGCCTTATCTTTACTTCCCTGCCGAATATAGGAGTTATTGCAGTCTTTCCATCCAGATGCTTGTATCGTGAATCTTCGGGATTATAGATGACCATCTTGCACGTGGTGATGAGCTCGGGCCTTGTTGTTGCAACCACTATCTTCTCCCCGGTCTCCTTAACACTCCACTGCACGTGGTTGAATGTGGAGTTCAGGTCTACGTAGTCTATTTCTGAATCTGCTACCGTAGTCTGAAGCTTTGGATCCCAGTTACTTACCCTGTTGTCCTCGTAAATTAGGCCGCGCTTGTATAGCTCTATGAATGTGGACTGGGTAAGCTTCCTGTACTCTGGGGAATCGGTCAAATATACGGACCCTGCATGGTCTCCCTGCCTGTACGATGTGAAGGATATTCCGAGCCTCTCGAAGCTGTCGATAGACTCGAGGGAGGTTTCCTGGAGCAGCTGCTCACAGCTTGCTATGAACTGTCCCCTACTAACCTTGAAAGCAGATATGTTGAACTTTTTCTCGGCTGCTATCTCTATCGGCAGCCCGTTCCTGTCAAGACCCAGAGGGAAGAGGACTTCAAAGCCCTTCATCCGCTTGTACCTTGCAAACATGTCCATGAATGAGTAGGTTGTTGCCTGCCCTATGTGTATGGGCTGGTTTATGTACGGCGGCGGGGTGTCTATCGAGTATATCTTTTTTGAGCTCTTCGGATCGAAGGGGAAGAGTTCAGACTCCCTCCAAGACTTGGTTATTTCAGCCTCTATCTGCGGCGACCAGTTCTTAACCTCATCGAATTTGACCATATTCTCGCTATATCAATTGCTATAAAGTATTTAATATTAAAGTATCCCAGGCCTCAATTCTTGGTTCGGGTGGTCGGAATGGACCTAGATCAGATTTATAAATATTGGCACTAGATATTATAGTCTGTATATACCAAGTCCTAATCTGTCTTGGTACAATTTATAGTGTTTTAATGGCAAGGATGCACACTGGAAAACATGGCAAGTCAAAGTCGAGAAAGCCAGACGTACCTTTAGGCACAAAACCTGAGGGAATGGAGCTAAACGAAGACCAGATAGTCAAGCTAGTGGTAGAATATGCAAAGCAAGGAATGCACCAAGCGCAGATCGGACAGACGCTAAAGGATGACCACTCTGTTCCTTACGTAAGGCAGGTATTCGGCAAGAGACTCGGAGTCATACTAAAGGAGAATGGATTCAGCCAGGACATACCTTCTGACATGATGGACCTTCTGACCAAGGCTATAAACCTTAGGAGGCACATAGAGAGGAACCACAATGACATTCACAACAAGACAAGCCTGCACAGGGTGGAAGCAAAGATCTGGAGGCTTAGCAATTATTACAGGGAAAACGGGCAGCTGCCAGTCGACTGGAAGTACGACCCAGTGAAGGTTGCACTCTTAATCAAGAGTTGAATATATGGCCGATAAGAAATCCGCAGACAAATGGAAAAGCAAGGTGTGGTTCAACGTGTATCCGCCTAAGCTGCTCGGCGAGTCTACGATAGGCGAGATACCAGCAAACGATGAAAAAGGAGTGATGGGCAGAGTCATAAAGGTAAGTATGTCATGGATAACGCACAGGCCTGAACACTCGTTTATGCTTGTCGGACTGAGGGTAAATTCTGTGAACGGAAACACTGTCAATACAGACATAGACTACATAGAGCAGACATTCAGCTACATACACTCGTTGATAAGGAGGCATTCAAGCGCGATATACACTGTTGACAATCTCACTGACAAGCGCGGAAGGAAGTTCGTCCTCAAGCTTCTTGCAGTGACAGCGGACAAGATAAGAACACCTAAGAAGACTGCGATAAGAAAATCTCTTGCAGACTTCACAAAAGAATTCACCACATCGCACACTGTAGAGGAGCTTCTCGCTGCCATACTGGACAACAGCTTCCAGTCTGAAGCTGTAAGGAGAGTAACGAACATCGCTCACGTGAACAAGCTAGAACTCAAAAAGATAATGCTCTGATTTTTCTGTGCAGAAGCAGTGATGCAGAATTGACCTTTAGATTTGCTGCGTTGTCATTTTGAGGGCTTCAATTTTCCTTTCAGTACCTCTTCAAGCACTATCGCATTGTTGTGCTCATTGTCCTTTGAAGAATATAAGAGGGTTATGTCGGTGGTCTTTATCATGGCCACAAGCTCAACGAGGTGCTTGTTATCTTCGAGCTCTTTCCTGTATTTCTTCTGGAAGCCCTCCCACTTATCTGGCTCATGGTTGAACCATTGCCTTAATTCATCGCTTGGTGCGATATCCTTCATCCATAAGTCTATATTGGCGGTGCTTCTCTTTACGCCTCTAGGCCATAGCCTATCAATGAATACCCTCTTACCATCCGTTATGCTTGGTTTGTCGTATATCCTCTTCAGCCCAATTAGCATCTAAGCACTAATAGATATTGATATATGCGTATTTAAAATAATATGTGCAAGTCAATAAGTCTGACCGCGTTTTAATGCTGAGATGAACTGGTTAGTAATAGGTTATATGTGTGCATCTTACTTTACAAGAACAAGGGATTCAGTGTCATTTAGTTTCTGTAGAAAACACTTTTAAACCGATAATTGACATATCAATTAAATGCAGTGTTACTAAACTATGGGAAACTACAAAGGCTACCGGTTAAGTCAGATTTTCAAAATAGCAACAAATAACTCGATGTGGCAATAACAATGACTATGCAAAAGAGTATCAATTCGCAAGGAATTCCAGACCAAAAGGCAAACGCAGGAGCTTATGCAGATCCAACAGCGCCAGAAAAGTGTGCGCTATTACTTGAAACCTTAAAGAAAGATGTGGCCAGACTTACGCATCCGAGGGGATACCTGCATGCAGGGCTACCAAAATTCGATGAAATATTTGGCAGGGACTCACTGATAACAATGTTGCAGCTGCTTAAGTCACAGCCTGAGATAGCCAGAAGCACGCTAATCGCCTTAGCAGAGTTGCAGGGTACAAAGGTAGATCCTATTACAGGCGAGGAGCCTGGAAAGATACTCCATGAGTTCTCAGAGATAGAAAACAAGGGTCTTGAGTCTCTCAAAGGATCAATTGGATGGTGGAAGTCAAAAGTACCTTATTATTTTTCTATTGACAGCACGCCGCTGTTCATAACAGCGTTTGCAGAATATTATTCGATGACAAAAGATGAGGAATTACTGTGCAAGCTCTGGCCTAATTTAGTAGCTGCAGCAAAGTGGATTCTTGACTATGGAATAACGGATGACCTTCTAAGATACGGCAAACCTGCAAATGGAAACGGCCTGCAAAGCCAGAGCTGGAAGGATGGGGTTGGAAACATGATGGATAAAATAGTCGGCCCTGTAGCAGTAGTAGAGGTGCAAGGTTACGCATATCACGCATTAAGGGCCTTTGCAAAGCTTGCAGAATACGGAAATGAGAATGAACTTTCAAGCAGGTCATTAACAGCATCTGAAAAGCTGAAGGCGAGGTTCGATAGGGATTTCTGGTCTGAAAAGGACAAATTTTACTATCTTGCGATAGATGGAAACGGAGACAAGATTATGAAGGTCACAAGCAATCCTGGGCACCTCTTATTCACAGGAATACTGGATAAAAGTCACGCCGAAGCTGTTGTGAAAAGGCTTATGCAGCCCGACATGTTAACGGAGTACGGAATAAGGACACACTCTTCTCTTGATGTCGACTTTGACGAATATGCGTACCAGCTGGGCTCCATATGGCCGCACGACAACTGGATAATATCAAAGGGCATGAAGAGGATGGGATTCAAGAGCGAGTATTTCATTGTGCGTGACTCAATTCTTAGAGCCTACGAAGAGCTTAGAAGCACGCCAGAATACTGGAGCGCAGCAAGGAATGGAAGACTTATCAAGCCAGAGGAACTGAAAGAGCCTCCATGTGATCCTCAGGCATGGACTGCAGGAACAATGATTCATTATCTTCAGGAGATCCTGTACGAGGCTATGAAAGCACGAATGAGAAGCTGATGAAGTCAACATATATGATGGGAATCGAGAGCGAGGTAAAGGGAGCTGAAAAAGTAAGCGCAGACAAGGGATACTAAGGATTGATAAAGCATTATTCATCAAGGTACGGCAGACAGAAAGGCTACAAGAAGGCCAGGGAAAATGTTGCCTTAGCAATGCCGAGAGAGGTCTTCGCGGAATTTGTCTCTCCAACTGCATCGCAATACTATTACTATACTGCGAGGGATACACTGTCTGAGGGCAGCAGGTGACTTGCGTCAGAGCTTATTGAAAGTGCAGAATGTTGCTTTTCAGCCTGGAATGATTGTAGTCAAGATAGTCAACTCGCATGGGTATTTCATCCGTGAAGAGATAAAGAATATGAAGGAACAGCTCAGGGAGTAGATCAGCCTATGTTGCATTAATCCTGCTTGGCCTTATTCCCCTGCGGAGCCTTGAAAGCGCATCCGTGCCACGTTTTAGATCTGCGGTTAGGTCAATTTCCGGGAATATTGTGGCTACGTCTTTGTATCCCTTCCCCATGGCTATGTCGTATGCATTCTGTCCCCTATTGTTCTTCAATATAAGATTTGCTCCAGAGTGTGCAAGATATTCTGCGACCTTTGGGCGCCTGTGGTAGGCAGAGTACATGGCTGCCGTGTATCCTGCATGGTCCTGGACATCAAGAGCAGCACCTAGCTCCACAAGGAACTGCACGACCCTGAGATTGCCTCCTCGCGCTGCGTATATGAGTGCTGTCATACCCTTCCTGTCAACTGCATCTATGTTCGCACCGCTGTTCAGGAACTCTTCAGCATCGACAAGCCTGAACTTCTTGGTAGCCTTTATGAATCTTGCATCTAATTCAGCATTACTGCATATTTTGGCCAAAATGATCGCTTTTCCATTGTATTTTGGTCTATATATTGTTTGTCTCCTAAGAAATGGTAACGGTTTATAAACTTATCCATGCTATGATATAGTTTGCAATAGAGTTTAGCTATGCTAAATTCTGTGCAAATTTGTGAAAATTCCTGATGGAATTAGATGTAGTCTTGAGTAGTGTAAAGAAGACCCGCAAGAACAATTGCGAAAGTTAAGTTTTGACTCCAGTCGATGCTGCTGGAGGATACCGCTATCAGATTTCGACAGCCATGCAAGTCAGCTCAACGGCCTCGTTGGGCGGCGTACGGCTCAGTAACGCGTGGTCAATCTACCGCAGAGAGGGGAATAACCTTGGGAAACTGAGGCTAATGCCACATAGGTTAGGAATTCTGGAAAGAGTCCTAATTCAAAAAGTTGCAAATTGCAGCATTACTGCTCTGCGATGAGACTGCGTCGGATCAGGCAGATGGCGGGGTAACGGCCCACCATACCTTTGACCCGTATGGGATATGAGAGTAAGAGCCCAGAGAAGGGCACTGAGACAATGGCCCTAGCGCTACGGCGTGCAGCAGGCGCGCAAACTCCACAATGCACATACGTGTGATGGGGGGAATCTGAGTGGTTCACTTCGGTGAACCTTTTGCCAAGTTTAGCAAGCTTGGAGAATAAGTGCTGGGTAAGACCGGTGGCAGCCGCCACGGTAATACCGGCGGCACAAGTGGTATTCACAATTATTGGGCTTAAAGCGTTAGTAGCCGGCTGAAACAGTCTTGTGTGAAATGTTGGTGCATGACATCAACACGTGCATAGGATACCTTTCGGCTAGGGAGTGGGAGAGGTTTGGAGTATTCATGGGGTAAGGGTAAAATCTCGTAATCCTATGAAGACTACCGGTGGCGAAGGCGCCAAACCAGAACACATCCGACGGTGAGTGACGAAGGCCAGGAGAACGAATCGGATTAGATACCCGAGTAGCCCTGGCAGTAAATGATGCAGACTCTGGTGTTGCGTTTATCACGAATAAATGCAGTACCGTAGGACAACTGTTAAGTCTGCCGCCTGGGGAGTACGGCCGCAAGGTTGAAACTTAAAGCAATTGGCGGGGGAGCACACAAGGGGTGGATGCTACGGTTCAATTGAATTCAACGTCGGGAACTTTACCTGGAGCGACGGCAGTGTGAAGGTCAGACTAATGATCTTGCCTGACAAGCCGAGAGGTGGTGCATGGCGATCGTCAGTTCGTGGTGTGAACTCTCCGGTTAAGTCCGGTAACGAACGAGATCCTCGTTGACAGTTGCTACTGGTCCTGCGAAGGGCCAGGCACTCTGTCGAGACCGCCTGCGTTTAAGCAGGAGGAAGGAGAGGGCGACGGTACGTCAGTATGCCCCGAATCTCCAGGGCTACACGCGGCATACAGAGGTTGGTACAATGGGTTGCTACCCAGAAATGGGACGCTAATCCCCTAAAACCAATCTAGGTCTGAATTGAGGGTTGAAACTCACCCTCATGAAACTGGAATCCCTAGTAATCGCGTGTCACCAACGCGCGGTGAATCTGTCCCCGCTCCTTGCACACACCGCCTGCCAAGTCATCCAAGTGGGGCCTTAGTGACGCAGCATCCTAGTGATGCTTTCGAACTAAGGTTCCGTGAGGGGGGCTAAGGCATAACAAGGTATCCGTAGGGGAACCTGTGGATAGATCACCTCAAAACTTTACGAAGTTTTGGATCAAGATAAGTGTGCGTTACAGAAGATGCAAAAGTATTGCGGGCTTCTCACTAAGATCTCAAGACTACATCTCTTCTTTTTTTATTTTCAAGTGTTAGCTGTGCACATGAATATAAATTATGACCTGCATAATAATCATGCATTGGTATGAAACTCCTGGTGATTTATGGACCTCCTGCCGTAGGGAAACTGACAACAGCCAAAAAGCTGAGCGAGATGACTGGATATTGCGCATTCCACAGCCATCTGGCAATAGACTTGGTCAGCTCCATAACACCTGAAGACTCGGACTACGTAAAATATTCCGACTTCCTGTCTAAAATAATCTATGACTGCGTGAAATTCACCTGGAAGAATGGTCAACAGGGCCTTATAATGACAACCACGTATACAGGCACAAAAAAACAGAAAAAACTCCTAAAAGCGCTAAAAAAACTTGTGGTGAGTGATGGTGGAGAGATGTATTTTGTAAGGTTGAACTGCAACGTTGATGAGCTGAAGAAAAGGGTCGTAAGCCCTTCAAGAGACTACTATGGAAAACTGATGGACGTCAATGAGCTTGTAAAATGGATGTCCCAGAGTAACTATCTTTATAAGGTGGATTTTGCAGAAGTGCTTGATATCGACAACACAAGGTTAGATCCCGAAGCGGTGGCAGAAATCATAAAAAGCCGTTTTAACTTATGACTTCAGATTAGAACCTTTGGAAGTGATGAAAGAATGAAATCAGAACTGACTCCAAACATCTGCTACATTGCTGGACTGTTCAGCAAATCATCTAGAAGGGAGAAGAACTATGTATCCGTTAATACTGAAATAACTGAACTTCAGCAAAGGTTCATAGAGATTGCAGTGAACGATCTAGGAATCCCACCGAGCAAGATAATACTCGGCAGGGAGAGCGAGATCAGTGCGGGATTCTACCACTCAAGGGTTGCAAAGCAGCTCCAAGACATAATAAATAGGGAGACATTCGTGTTCAAGACCTCCAATGGGCTGTCAAGGAGCTACCTTGCAGGCATGTTCGACATCGCAGGTCATTATATAAAATCGGTGGAGATACACCATGTGAACCCAAAGGATGCTCTAATGCTAGAGAACCTTGGAATACACACCAAGGGCGATAAGATAATGAACATAAGCAAGTTTATTGCACTGATAAAGGATTTCAGCATAATAATAAAACAGCTCAATCTCGATTAATATTATTGGTGATGGAATGATATCGAAAATATATACTGAAGAGGCGCCGAAGGCCGTAGGACCTTACTCCCAAGCGGTAGTAAACGGGAATGTAATATTCACTGCTGGCCAGATCCACATGGGCCTTGACGGAAAGCTTGTAGATGGAACTATAGAAGAGCAGACGCACCTTATAATGAAGTATCTTCAGGCAGTGCTCAAGGCAGCTGGTGCCACATTCAAGGATGTTGTTAAGGCGACCATCTATGTCACTGACATGTCAGTATATGCAAGAATAAATGCAGCATACGGCAGCTATTTCTCAGATCCTTTTCCTGCGCGTGAGACTGTATGTGTGAAGGAGCTGCCTGCCAGAGCTAAGATAGAAATAAGCGTGATAGCCGTCACGCCAGCCTAGTAGATTAGAGATAGCCTGCATTAAGCAGCTCACTGTCTCTCCTCGACTCTGCAAACAGGTTTGCCTCGTCAAGATTCAGAGCGAACTCCAGAAACTTTACTGCCTGCCCGGAGTAGCCCTTCTCCCTATACTCTTTTGATGCGGTGAGAAGCAGCGATTTTGCGTCTGCAAAGTTTCCACTCTTTGCTGAAAGATCCGCTGCCTTTAATCTAAATTGACTTGCCTCTTCAATGACTTCGGGATGTGCGGTGCCAGTAAATACGGCCTTTTCTAAGCGTGATGCGACATCAACCGCAGCCTCTATGCCAAGCTCAAGCAGCTTGTGCATGTCAGACTGCCGCGTATGCTCCTTGAACAGATTTTCTGCTCTTCCCTCTGCCGCATTTAATGCATTGGCTACTAGGTTCTCCGCGAGTCCGAATATTCCTGCTTCATGGAACTTATCTACAGTTTCCAGGGCGAGTGCGAACGCACCATCCGAATTTCCCATTACCATCATCACACCTACTGCGCCACTTTTAAATGTCAGGGCTTCTTGACTTGCCTGCTCTGCAGTAGCACTGGCAACCTGTGCTGATTGTGCCATCTGCTGAAGCTGTATCTGAATCTCAGTTCCCTTTTGTGCAGAGACCTTGAATGTTTCATTAAGCTCCCCCATTTCAGCCTGAAGGTCCTTTGCCTCTTTTGATTCTGGGTCAAGCTTCTCCAGCTGTGCTTTCTTCTTTTTGAAGTCCTGCTGTACCTGCGCAATGTCCTGCTTTACCAGTTTTAGCTCTTCACCAAGCGCAGTGCGTTTTTCATTTGTCTTCTCTGCATTTTCAGTCAGCACCCTCATTGCTTCGAATAGCTTAGCCTCGGCCGCCTCTGCCTTTGTTACTAAAACACGTATTGTCTCCTTTCTAAGCGTGTTTGATTCCCTCTCCTTTCCTTGATTAGAGAGGTGTACTGCAAGAGCCTCTCTGTCCTTTAAGGCCTCAATGGTGCTTTTCAGATCAAGCGCATTAAAATCCACTCCCAAAACCCTTTCTCTGTATAGCTCTACAATCTGTGATCTGAGCTCGGTCTCCTTACCAATTACTGTCGTTTTTTGGGTAACAGTCTTATTTAGTGCCATTGAATCTAGAGTATTAGCTCACAGGTGCTTTAAAAACATTTTCTACAAAGTTATTTTATAGTAACGCGAGCGGGCTTTGAGACAGATTAACCGACTAACACCTCTGGTCTTAACAGGCGCGGAGCAAGATACTGTAGATATCCTATCTGCCTAATGTTGTGTATATTGAACTTCAATGATTCTTCGGTGTACTTTCTTTCACCAAGTTTCTTCCTTATTTCATTCGGTACTTAGATACCAACACAACGTGTTGAAAATTGTACCCCCAGTCCAATTCCTTTATATTTTTTTCATGAGTTAGACTCATCGTTGACACTTCGGCGCGACGAACATCACGTCACTAATTTTTCGATGGCAAGGCGTATATTTATTGTAGGAGTAGGTAGGCACCCCCGACGAGGTCGGGGGAAAGCTCTCACTTATTCTGTCTCAAAGCCACGCGAGCGCAAATCCATATAAATAGCTTGCCTGCTTTAATGAAGATATGAAGTTAATATTTGCCACGTCAAACATCAACAAGCTTAAGGAGACCAGGAAGATGGGATTTGATGTTGATTGCAAGAACATAGAACTGGATGAAATACAGTCAATTCATACAGAACAGGTAGCAAAACACAAGGCAGCGCAGGCATACGCCAAACTTAGATTGCCGGTTATTGTAGAGGATACTGGACTGTATATAAATGAACTGAACGGTTTTCCTGGAGCACTTGTAAAATGGCTTGCGCACGGACTTGGATACGAAAAGATATGCAGACTTGTTGATATCTGCGGAAACAGACGTGCATACGCAGAAACTTGCATAGCATTCTGCAATGGAAAGACAACAAAGACATTCGTTGGGAAGGTGAAGGGGAGGATAGCAATGCATCCTAAGGGCAAAAGAGATTTTGGATGGGATTACATATTCATACCTGAAGGATCGACAAAGACATTTGCTGAGATGTCGATGAAGGAAAAGAATGCGATATCTATGAGGCAGATAGCCTTTGTAAAGTTACGCCGTTTCCTTTCGGGCAAGGGTTTGGTTTGAAGCTTTTTATACTTTGGTTGAGACTTACTTCCGTGATTGATTGCTACCCGAATGGCTCTCAATAAAACCTGCCTCTACTGAAAAATACAGAGACATAAAAAACACGATAAGCTCGTTTGGACTGCATACCGTCTGCGTAGAAGCACATTGCCCCAACATGAGCGAGTGCTGGAGCAGTGGGACTGCTACATTTATGATACTGGGTGACCTCTGCACACGCGGATGCACATTCTGTGCTGTGAACAAGAACGCAAAAGGGTCTGCAATAGACCATAATGAGCCAGAGAAACTCGCAACAGTGGTGAACGAGTGGGGTCTTGACTACTTGGTCATAACCTCTGTAGCAAGGGATGATCTTCCTGACCAGGGATCTGTCCATTTTGCAAATTGCGTGTCGGAGATAAAAAGGATGAACCCCAACACCATGGTGGAGGTACTGATACCGGATTTCCGTGGCAGCAACGATTGCCTCAACAACATAGCAAGGTCACATCCTGACGTAATTGACCACAACATAGAAACTGTGGAAAGACTTACACCATACGCTAGGGACAGGAGGGCCAGTTACAGGCAGTCACTTCTTCTGCTCAAGAGCTCAAAGGAGATTGACAGATCGATATATACAAAATCTGCGATAATGCTTGGCATAGGTGAACAAGAGTATGAAGTGGTGAACTCGTTGAAGGACCTGCGCTACTCTGGCGTAGACTTCGTTGCAATAGGGCAGTATCTCAGACCTAGCCAACGACACATGGCAGTAAAGGAGTACGTAAGACCTGAGAAATTCGAGGAGATAAAGAACATTGCGCTTGGGATGGGTTTTAAGTACGTTGCTGCTGGGCCTTTTGTAAGAAGCTCGTACAGAGCAGGGGAGTACTTCATAAGCTCCATAGTAAAGGCAAGGGGTTGACTTGATGGCAGATCTGCTCGAACTGGTGGCCGGATACTTAAAGGAGGCAAAACTGATGCAACTTTCGACATCGGTAGATGGCCAGCCGTGGGCATGCAGCATCTGATCTGCTGCTGACGAGAAGCTCAATATATATTGGTTTTCCTCGCCGATCAGGAGGTATTCTGCAGAAGTGGCAAAAAATCCCAAAGTTGCAGGTGCAATTTCACTTCCACAAACTCCTGATGATGCGACAAGAGGCATTCAGTTCCAGGGCTCAGCAAGCCTTCTTACGGAACAGGTGGACATCGATAAGGCGATCTCTGTTTACGCGGTCAGGATATTCCCAAGACAGAAGATCAAGGACCTGATGGAAAATGGAAATCACAGGTTTTACAGGATACGACCTTCCATGTTTGTCCTATTCGATGCAGTTAACTTCCCGGATAATCCCAGGCAGGAATCAACCACCCCAAGGGGTTGGGTTATATCTTGCCTGTAATTAAGACTGCACTACCTTGAGAAATTCCAGTCTTCAGAAGAGTAGGTCTTAGCCAACTCTACCGATCTCTTTGACTCTCCGGAACTCAGCGTAGCGAACTTGTACTCCCTGTATTCAGTCATTCCGTATAGGATAGACTCGTACAGCTCCTGGAATGAAACCCCCTTCTCCGAATATACTGACGTTACTCGCTCCTCCACGTTCTTTATCATCTTGTCTGAAACCTTCTCCTTGCTCACGTTCAGTACTGAAAACATCTTTGCCACGTCCAGCTTGTATATTATTGTGCCATGCTGCAGCAGCACACCTTCCCTCCTTGTCTGCGCGTTACCGGATATCTTCTTACCTTTCAGCAGTATGTCATTTATCGGGGCGAACTCTGCCTCTATATTTATCCTCTTAAGCCCGTTTATTATGCTGCCGCATATCATCCTGTAGCTCTCCCATATGCTCTTTGGAAAGAGCTTCTCCTGCCCTATTATGCTATAGGTAAGCTCGCCGTCGTAATCATGATATACTGCTCCTCCACCGGTTATCCTCCTTACGCAGTCAATCCCTTCGGAGCGGCATCTTGAAATGTTAACTTCGTCATTCATGCTCTGGAACCTGCCTATTGATACTGCACTTGGCTTCCACCTATAGAATCTTATAGTAGGGTTTGCCTTGCCATCCCTTATATGCTCCATGATGGACTCGTCTATTGCCATGTTTACATAAGCGTCGTGCTCCTCAAGCTGTATAACTCGCCACTCGGTCATCTAATCGCCATCTTTATAGCCTGGGCTATGGATTCTGGAGTAATTCCCACCAGAGTTATGCCGTTCTTATCGACCACTGACTGGACATTCCTTGATATCTCCTCTTCCCCTGACTTAACATCTGTGCCTAGAAGTGATTTCTCTATTATAGACAATGACTCCTCTGGATAGACAAAGAAGTCTCCTAGTATCTGGATCTCGTCTATTGACTTCCAGTACGTAACTTTTACGGATACGAGCTTTCCACCGTGCACCTTGAGCTTTGCGGTTCCGTACACTTGAACACTCAGTTTATTACAACCCTGTCTGGAAGTATATCCGTTATCCTGTCAACGCCATACGTCACAGGATTTCCAAAACTAGTATTTATTAGTATCCTGCCGTGCTTGACGTCAACCTTTGATATCCTGCCTATAAGAGCTCCGAGCTCGTTGACCACCTGTTTGTCCTTCAGTCTCTTTGAGAGCAGCACCTGCCTCCTTAGGAATCCTGCACCTGAGGATATCGCTACCCCTAGTACTATTGAGGCTAGCGTGAATCCAAGCAGCTGGCCGAAGTATATCTGGCTGTTCAGCCATTCTGTGAATGCGTACAGTATGACCCACAGTATGACAGAGGAGCCCATATAGATCCCGTACTTGAAGGTCCTGAATACATGCCTTGATGACCTCACATCTATTATCCTGCCTATCAAGAAGAGCAGTAGAACTATTGGGAGGACTATGAGAAAGCCCTCTATAGCGTTGGCTATTGCAAGCGACTGTGCTCCGGTTATCTTCATGGTCGAAGTGTAATTTCCGTATGATATAAATATTCCGGCAACCAGAAACATCATGGATGTTAGATAGAAGACAAAACTCATCCTGTCCATGCTGAACCCGAATCCCCTGAAAGAGTTTATGAATGCTTCCTCAAGCCCGAATCCCTTAATCAGCAGGTAAAGGCCTATCAGGGCAACGGGTAGCTGCCATCCAGTTCCTATTGCGTAGCTTATGGCAAATAGGAGCAGTAGGACTGCAGGAAGTCCGAATACTATCCTTGCGTAATGCGGCTCCTTCAGTTTCTCGAGTATTGTGAAGTATGTGTTTTCAAGACTCTCAGCTTGCTTGAGTGTCACCACCTGAACGCTGTTTATCTTGAGCCTTGACTCTATTATAGGAAGAACCCTCTGATCGCTGGCCCCATCGGTTATTAGTATGCACGCATCGCTCTTGTTTGATTCGAGAACCAGCTCTAGCTGCCTTGCGACCTCCCTGTCCGCATGGTATCCTTCGAGTTCGGATCCAGTTATTGTTGCCACATTAGCAAGATAGCCTTCGTCCTTGAGCTTGTCGTAGAATTTGACAGCATAGAACATGGTGTTTGAATCTGGATCCTGGGGGTCTGCAAGCGCAAGTTCTTTTGCACCGTTCAGTACCTGCGCCCTTCCTGTAAGTGGACCGGATATCTTAGTCTTCCTGTATAAGTCATTGTCAACGTCTATAGCAAGCACAAGGAGCCTTTCGTCCTTGTCCTTATTTCCACCCTTAGTAATAGCCATTTATATCCGATACACATTACACTTGAAGATTTATATTACTTGTAGGGCACTTCGGCTTTTGACAGAAAATTTGTAGATTAGGCATTAAAAGGTATATGTCATAGTGATATAGGTACATATGATAGGAAGTATGTTCGGCAAGAGATACGCAGATGATTACGAAACCCTGATGAGCGAAGAGAAGTATGACTTAGCCACTTTTGTGGCATGCAAGAGAAACCTTGGTGAGAAGAGGATAACTGAAGCCGCAATGGGGTGGTATGACCGGCTGTTGAACGAAAGAAATCCTAAGCTCGCATACGACATAGCCGTGAAGTTCAGTCTGCCGGAGCAATACATCAAGCACGCAATGGTAGAAGAGCTCAGGCTAAGGGCAATGGACATAGAGGATGTTTCTTACAAGTTCATAGAGAATGCTCAGGCTCTCAGGGCGCAGGCTGATGATATAGAACGCAGCATGTCTCCGGATAGGTCGGGAGATGACAGTGGAAAATCAAGGTTGCATCATCTTAGAGAGATAGGATTGAAGAAGGACGGTGAAAAGGTTGTGTCATCATGTCCACTATGGAGCGGCTATTTCTTCAGGGCACAGGATGCAGCGAAGAAGAGCGGGTTGGGAAAGGACGTGTTCTACAAGATAGGTCTTCTAATATTCGAGAACGAGTTGGTTCTTGGAAATGAGAAGTATGCTGAACTTATAGCAAACAGCTACAGGATAAAGAAGGAGGACAAGAAGATAATAACTGAAGCAGTGCAGAACAGGAAGGGAAATAATACTAATTCTTGATTCTGGCAACTAAGATAACCTCTTTGTGTGCTGTTTATAAAATGTTATAACTATATGGTTTGTTGAAAAACGTGGTAAAATGCCTAAGGATAAAGTTGATGAAGCGATAAAGTTGTTGAAGTCGCGCAAGATCAAGTGGATTGATTTACAGTTCACAGACCTGTTTGGGCATCTACAACACATAACCATACCTGCAAACCAGTTTGACAGAAACGGATTCTCTGATGGATTTGGAAAACTCGATGGAAGCAGCATACGCGGATTCACGGAGATATTCGAGAGCGACATGGTCCTCTTCCCAATACCAGAATCCACAAGGCTGATACCATGGTCTTCGGGAACTGCAAGGATACTTGCAAAGGTGCACCGTGGCGCTGGTGAAGGTCGTTTCGAGAGGGATCCTAGAGGCATAGCAGAAAAGGCCGAGGAGCACCAGAAGGAGCTGGGATACACGAGCTATTATGGCCCTGAACCAGAATTCTTCATATTCGATTCTGTGAACCTTGACGTTTCGCAGCCCAGCTCTGGAACAGGATACAAGATCCATGCCAGAGAAGCCCCGTGGGAGAATACTGGTGGGTTTGTGATAAGACACAAGGAAGGATACTATCCTGCAGAGCCCGTGGACCAGCTTGGGGAGATAAGGCGGGAAATGGTTACAATACTAACAGATAATTTCGGGTTTGACATAGAGGCTGCGCATCACGAAGTTGCAACTGCCGGCCAAAGCGAGATAAACTTCAGATATTCGACTCTGGTTGACACAGCCGACAAGCTTCAGACCCTTAAGTACGTTGTCAAGAACGTGGCGCATTCACACAACATGCTTGCAACATTCATGCCCAAGCCATTCTTCGGTGACAATGGGACGGGAATGCACACTCATTTCAGCCTCTGGACCTCCAAGGGAAAGAACGTAATGTATGACAAAGATGACAAATACGCTGAGATAAGCAAGGAGGGAAGATATGTAATAGGCGGGCTGCTCAAGCATGCACGAGCCCTGTCAGCAATAGTATCTCCTACAGTAAACAGCTATCACAGGCTTATACCGGGATACGAAGCGCCGGTCTACCTTGCATGGAGCAAGTCGAACAGGAGTGCAGTGGTCAGAGTCCCTACATATTACAAGGGAGTGGAAAAGGCGAAGAGAGTAGAGTACAGGGCGCCGGATCCAACATGCAACCCGTATCTGGCATTCTCTGCAATACTCATGGCAGGATTGGATGGTCTGAAGAAGAAGACAGATCCTGGTGCGCCGGTAGTTGACGAGAACATATGGCACATGAGCGCAACAAAGAGAAATGAGCTTGGGATAGGAGAGATACCGAGAAGCCTTAACGAAGCCCTCGATGAGTTGGAATCCGACAGCGAGTTCCTAAAGCCCGTATTCAACAAGGAACTTGTCCAGACTTACATAGATATAAAGAGGGACGAGTGTAGGGATATGGCCGCATATCCGCATCCCATAGAGGTCTACCATTATCTTGACGGCTGAGCAAGATATGAAATAAGGGGCTTCGCCCCTTATAAACCCTAAGCACGGACGGGTTCCTCTGCAGCAAGCTAGCGGTATCTCACCCGCCCGAATCAGTTGAATTGCAGTTTCATCTGATGCCCTTCCTCCTCGTGTTGCAGAAACGGTTCGTAGGAGACATCCTGTCTTCGGATGTAATTCTGTATTATGTTTTCACCGACA
>DAHWIK010000005.1 GCA_027345185.1 Microcaldota archaeon | reverse complement strand
CTCTTTGCGTCAGGGTATATCCTGAACTTGTAGGCACGCATTGTTTCCATGTTCTTCTTTTTGTTTTCCATTCTTATATATCTTCTCACGCCCCTAACCCACCATTGAAATGATGGGTTTGCGGGGCGAATCATTTATCAGAAATGTCATCTTGAATAGAGGCTGTTGGCTCAGCTAATAACAAGCATGCTTATTGAATTGACTACGTCGCCAGAAAACATCCAGGTATCTATCTGGAAAGCCTTCCTTGATTACAAGTGCTGTTGATGCGCCGAGTGCTATGCCAAAATAGAATGTGCACCGGAGTTGCTTTGCCATTCAATCAGTGTACCATGGGGATTTGAATCCGAAGTGGCACATATGGCATGCGGTTCCTTTGGATGCGTTCACCATACGCCTGCGCTGTCCTTGGGCAATGCATCACTGTCCTGCGCGCTCTTTGGGGGGAACGCGTTGTCGAAATCAGGATCGTTGGCGACTGGGAGCGTGGCCCTGTATTTTGCAGGAGAATGGGGGTCTGTGGTTATCCGCCGCATCAGCTCTTCCTTTGTAATAACCTCGCGCCAGGATTGAGAATATGCTATGAAAAAGCGCTGCGACTGGGTAAGCCCGTCGATGGTCCTGTTTGCCTGTGGGTCCTTTGCAAGGCGCCTCTGCAGCGCGTCGTAAGCGACCTTTATGCCGCCCATGTCTGCTATGTTCTCGCCCAGCGTAAGCTCGCCGTTGAGGAATGTGCCTGGAAGGACTTCCTGCTTTCCGTAGAGCCTCGCCACCGATTCTGCCTTCTTCTTGAATTCTGCCCTGTCCCTTGCGGTCCACCATTCATGCAGGTTCCCATCGGCGCCGTACAGCCTGCCATTATCATCGAATCCGTGCGTTATCTCGTGGCCTATTATGGCGCCTATTGCTCCGTAATTGACCGCAGGATCGGCCAGATGGTCGAACATTGGCGGCTGCAGTATGCCTGCAGGGAAGACAATCTCGTTCTCTGTTGGCGAGTAGTACGCGTTGACGGTAGGAGGCGTCATCTCCCACTCGGACCTGTCCACTGGCTTTCCTACCCGCGCGTTCTCGCGCCTTGTCTCGAATGCTATTGACCTCCTTATGTTGCCTACGTATTCGTCAGGCCTGATCTCAAGCCCGGAATAATCCCTGAATTTCGCAGGATGACCTATCTTGACGTTAAGCCTGTCCAGCTTGTCCAGGGCCTTGGCCCGTGTCTCCTCAGACATCCACTCGGTCCTCCTGAGCTTCTCCCTGAAGGCTGCGATTATGTCCGTTACCATCTCCCTGGCCTCCAGGTTTGCCGCAGAATCGAAGTGCCTTTCCACGTATATCTTGCCGAGCGCCTCGCCTATGCTGCCATCTATAATGCCTATTGCGCGCTTCCACCTGGGCTGCTGCTCCTGCTGGCCCTTTATCTTGACCCCGAACATCTTGAAGTTCTCCGAATCCGCGTCAGAATGCAGGAATGGCGCGTATGCGTGTATGACCTTCCAGGACAGGTATGCCTTTAATTGCTCCACATCGCGGCCGTTGAGCTCCGAGTCCAAGTGGTTCATGAATTCGGGCTGGCCCACTATGACATGCCTGCATGGCCTGACGCCCATTTCGGGCAGATATTCTGAGAAAGCAATCGACTTGTACCTGCTTTCAAGCCTTGATGTGCCGACCCTGTTGTAGTTCTTCTCGGGGTCCCTGAGCTCCACCCTGGTCCTTGATGCCCTGGCAAGTGACGCCTCGATGTCCAGCACGCTGTCGGCATTTATTGCTGCCTGTTGCGCAGATACGCCATTGAGCATGAACATCTTTGCTATATGCTCCCTGTATTCGTCACGGAGTTTTGAGAACTTTGGGGAGAGATAATAATCCCTGTCAGGCAGGGATAGGCCGCCCTGCTCGATATAGAATATGTATGTCCCGCTGTCCTTCTGGTCCGGGTATGCAGATGAACTGAAGAACGCATCTACGCCAGACATGTGAAGTAACGGTATTAAGCGCGATATGTCAGAACGGGATTTTGCATCGGATATGCTCAGAAGGAGGTCTTCTATGGGCTTGAAGCCCAGCTTTTCAATTCTGGCAGTGTCCATTGCAGATGAATAGAAATTGCCAACCATCCCTGAGGCCTGATCCTGGCTTTTCTGCTGCCCGCCTGAACAATCTTCGGCTATCTTGCGCAGCTGGCTCAAGTTGCGGTCATAAAGCTCTCCGAAGCAGTTCCATACCGGCCTGTCCTTTGGTGGAGCGGGATTTGCAAGAAGCCATTTGCCCGCGGCGTAGGAATAGAAATCAGCCCTGGGATCCGCGTTGGGATCCATGTATCTTGTTGAGAAGCCGTTTTGTTCGGGTCCTGCCTCTGTCTTGCGCAGGGGAGGCTTTGCAGCTCCGGTATCCTTTTTGCGCATAGTGAACATCCATACCACAAATTGATTTTGGTAGGTGCAGTATATATGTTTTTTCTCCATTTGCATGTATGGTAAAAATACCCCAGTCATATTTTCATGTAGAGTTGCGTTCCATGATTATGGGCAGAAAACCACTCGACGTCCGAACGAAGTTCGGCACGCCCGAACCTGCCCAGAACAGGAGGGGCTTCCAGGCACTTCGACGAGCGCTGAGCTAGCCAACTACGTGCCTATACCGTTCTCATTATACAAATCTTTATAATACTTTATTGTATAATTATATTGGATGCTATGGCAGAATTCATACTCACACCGGCAATAGGAGACAACTTTATAGGGAGAGAAAAGTTGGTACAGGAACTCGTTGAAGAACTACATAATAAGAAATCACACATAGGGTTTTGCCTGTATGGTAGACGCAGAGTCGGAAAAACTTCTATTCTGATAAAGGTAAGGCAACTGCTTGAGGAAGATAAGAAGCTTGTCGTGGCTTATTTATCATTATACGATATTGCAGACTTATCGCCCACAACCCTTGCCGAGGAATTGATGGATGTTATAGTGCGTGCATATCAGGAAAAGGGGCTTTTGCCGCTGAAAATCAGAATAAAGGATCTCCTTAAGTCACCACTTAGCATTGCCTCAGAATTACTGAAGAGCGTAAAGGTAGAAGGAGTAGTTGCCGAACATATAAAACTGATTCTTGAATTTAAAAAAGAGCGGGGTGACGATAGCAATTATTCCGAGTATATACGGCAAGCATTCAATACAGGGGAGGTGCTGGCGAAATCCACTTCGACGAAGTGCATAATAATTTTGGATGAATTCCCAGAGGTTGTAAAATTCAAGAACGGCCTGCAGTTGGTGAAGATGCTAAGAACGCAGTATGAGCTGCAGAGGGCGACTGCAATTATGATCTCTGGCTCTATAAAAAGAACCTTGGATATAGTGGCTCTTTCGGAAGGCTCTCCGTTCTATAAACAGCTGGTGCCAAAACACCTATTGCCTTTCACTGAGCAAGAAACGGCCGAATTTATCAAATCTTATATCGGCAAAGTCGGGAAAAAAGAGGTGGAAGAGCTGTATGATATCACGAGCGGGCTGCCATTCTATCTTCAGTTTATCGGGCGATCCACAAAGTACGCCGGTGGGATAAAAGATATTATTGACACTTTCGTAGCGCAGGAGGGCGATTTGTTCTTCAGGGAGGAGTTTGAAAAACTGAGCGACAAAGAAAAGATAATTGTAGCCGCGTTGTCAAATGGCACTGAAAACCTTGTCGGAATAGCAAAAAACATAACCGAGCCGGCAACCACGGTAAGCAGGTACCTCCCGAATTTAATAGAAGAGGATATTGTAGAAAAGAAATCGCGTGGCACATATGCACTAGTCGATAAGCTATTTGCTTACTGGCTGAAGAAGCGCATTGTCGAATAGTTGGTGCAGGGGAAGAGGACAAATCCCAAAGTTAATTTCTTTTTGTGCTACAAATGAAGACAAATTATCACAAAGTTTATATATCTATAGTTATATATATCTATAGATAAAATGTCTGAAACTACTTCAATACAATTAGATGAGGGCACAAAGGCTCTCTTAGACAACATCAAAAAGGAATCTGGTTCAAAGAGCTATGCCGCAGCTATTGCCTGGCTGGCAAAGCATGCTAAGGTGCTTGAAAAGAGCGAAATGGGGCTATTTCCAAAGCTAAGGTCTTTCAAGAGGGAGAAAAATGACCGTTTTGATTGATAGCTGGGCATGGATAGAATATTGGAAGGGCGGACAATATGCTAAGAACGCCGCAAAGTATATAGAAAGCGATGAAGAAGCATATGTTTCAACAGTAAATCTGATAGAGATATACTCCTGGTTTACAAGATATTATGGCGAGAATATAGCAAAAGACAGGATAGAAACAATTGAAAAACGAGTTTATATTATACCACTTGAAAAGAGGATAGCTATAGATGCAGCTAAACTCAAGATTAAGCATAAATTAGGAATCGCAGATTCGATTGTTCTTGCAACTGCAAGAGATGTTGAAGGTAACGTAATAACTGGCGACCCTGATTTTAAAGGAATTGAAGGAGTAAAACTTCTAAACGAGTAAGATGGTTATTTGCAACATAAGGTTTTATGCCTTGTTTGCGGTAAGAACGGTGTTTTGGTCATTAACGATAGGACAGGAAAGATTGTCTCTAAGAACTGGTATTATTTTGGTAAACTCAACGTTAATTCATTAAAAATAAGGTATTTGTTTAGCTCAGGCATAGGTTCTTTATTAACATCTGCCTGAGTTCCATCTGGACGTCAAGTCCTCTCATCTGCCACGTCGCAAACAAAGATGCAAGTCTTTCGTAATATCCTGCAACACTCTCTATGTTTTCTTTAAGATTACCAAAGTGTATCTTGTCTTTTACCATTGTATCTTGTATCATATCCCTTCTTAAATATATAAAGTTTTATGTGATTCTTCCTTGGGGTCGCCCAGCTCTATTTTGCTTCGCAACATGAGGGGCTCCCTTAAGCTAGCAACCTAGCAGTTCAAGGAACCCTTACGCCGTTTTGTGTGGGTCAAAACGGCTGCCGAATAGAGAGACGAAGCCCGCCGTTTCGCTGCCGAAGGCAGCGTTTAGTGGCGGGCTGAAGGCTACTCTACATCTTTTAGCAAAATCATGACAAAAAGGTCGTTTCACGACTAATGGGGAGTTTTCCCTCGTAAAACGCCCTAAAATCATGTCAGGAAGGGTCAAAAAACTCCCTACGTACCCTTTTCATGTAGAGTTGCGTTCCATGATTATGAGCAGAAAACCACTAAATGGCAAAGTACGAAAAGCTTATAAATAAGAAAGTAAGATAGTATTACTGTGATTGAATGACTGATGAAGTAACCGTAATGAGTGTTAGAGGGCAGGTAGTAATACCCAAGGAAGTCCGAAGGAAATTGCAACTTAAGCCGAAGGATAGGCTCATTGTCTATGGTGAGGAGGATACCATAATAATGAAGAGACTTGACCTGCCGGAGCTTAAGGAAACCTTTGAAAGGATAAAGCAGATTGCAAAGGAACGGGATAGGAAGCATGGAAAGCTCAGTAAGAAGGACATAGACAAGGAGGTTGCAGCAGTAAGGCATGCGCATTAAGGGGTATCTTAATGGTGCGTATCGTCTTCGATACAAACATATTGGTTTCTGGTCTGCTTTATCCAGGCAAGCCCAGAAGATTGATAGACTTGGCAATACATGGAAGGATAGAAGCTGTGTCTTCGATAGAGATGATTGATGAACTAAGGGAGGTTCTCTCTAGGGAGAAATTTGGGTTAGATACTGGAGAACAGGCATCTATGGTGGATTTTGTAATAAGGCTAAGCCGCATAACTGTCTTGAAAAGCAAATTCAAGGCGGTAAAAGACCCTGACGATGACATGGTGATAAACACGGCGTATGACGGGAAGGTGGCATACATAGTCTCTGGGGATAAGGACTTATTGGAATTCAGTAGTTGGACATTTCACGACGTAGATACCCGTTCTTCCGCTAATGCGGAAGTTCCATAAACTTTTCCTGCGCATCAAAATAAGACGGCAGCAACACGTTGGCGACCTGTTGCATGGATCCATATTATGCTGAGC
>DAHWIK010000049.1 GCA_027345185.1 Microcaldota archaeon | reverse complement strand
ATGAAGTGCACGCTAGTTTCTGAACTATCATATCCTTTTGTCATACATAATATATGAACCTACTCTTATATAATACTTTTACCCTCGCTATCATCCAACCCATAAATGGTGTGGGATTTCCCGCTATGAGTTGTTAATATTCTATGAAACGCATCGGTTATATTATTATCTGCGGATATTATGTATGGATAGGCGTGGCCAAATTAGACGATAGCGTATTCAGGGCGTACGACATAAGGGGGATATATCCAAGGGACATAGATGAGGGTTTTGCAGGCCTTGCTGCAAAGGCGTACGCGGCCTTCCTCAGGGGAAAGACAGTGGCTGTGAGCATGGACGTGAGGATAAGCAACGGGAAGCTTGCGAGGCCCTTCATAGACGGTCTTCTGGAGAGTGGGCTTGATGTCTGGTTCATAGGCATAGCACCTACGCCCCTGCTCTATTTTGCTGTTGCACACTACAATCTTGACGGGGGAGTAGCTGTAAGCGCAAGCCATAACCCGCCTGAATGGAACGGATTCAAGCTGTGCAGTCGCCACGCAAAGGTGCTAGGACTCGGCGAGGGGCTTGAGGAGATAAGGGACCTGATGAAGTCAGGGAATTTTGCACGCCAGGCTTCTCTTGGTGTGCAGATTGACAAGGAGGCATCGGTAAAGAAGGAATATGAAGAGTTTGTCATTGACAACATAAAGATTGGCAAAAGACTTAGGATTGGGATAGACCCGGGAAACGGGGCGAGCTCAAAATTTGCTTCTGGTATCCTGTCGCGGATGGGCATGGAGGTGACTGCAATAAATGACTTTCCTGACGGAAGGTTCCCCTCAAGGAATCCGGAGCCTAAACCTGAGACGCTTGGGGAGCTGAGCAATCTCGTCAAGGATAAGCGACTTGATTTTGGTGTGGCTTTCGACGGTGACGGAGACAGGACAATATTCGTAGACGATGATGGAGAGGTGTTCTACGGAGACAAGATATTGGCACTGTTTGTTAACAGCATGCTGGAGCCTGGGGAAAAAGTGGTCTATGATGTAAGCTGCAGCGACGCGGTTGCTGACACAATAGACAAAAAGGGAGGGATACCGCTGGTGACAAGGGTCGGGCATTCTGCGATAGAGTCCAGGATGCTTGGCGAGAATGCGCGGATTGGCGGAGAGCTCTCGGGACACATATACTTCAGGGAGACCTACCATTATGACGACGCGTTCTTTGCGACGGCATGGATGGCAAAGCTCATCTCAGATTCCGGAAAGAGGCTTTCCGAGCTGCTCGGAGGGCTTCCAAAATACAAGAATGCGGTCAAGGAGGTTGAAATTGGAGACTCGGATAAGTTCAGGGCAATAGAAAAGGTCAAAAAAAGCCTTGAGGCAAAAGGGGTAAAGACGATAAATCTAGACGGGGTAAAAGCAGTGACTGAGGACGGTTGGTTCATAATAAGAGCGTCAAATACGACACCTAAGGTAAAGGTTGTCGCAGAAGCAAAGACGGATAAGAGATTGAAGGAGCTGCTTGGAGTGGCAAGCGACGAGCTTGAAGAGGCCATTGAAAGCCTCTGATCACTTCTTCAGTTCCCAGTACGCGCCTTCGAATTCTCTGTTCACTATCTCGGTGAACTACCCACGGCTAAAGCCTGCGGGCTTTCCATAAGTTGAAGAAACATGCAGCACAGCAACAATCGGTACGACAACTGCATCCGGACTAATGAGCCCGTTTACAGGGACTCGCCTATTGGAAATCTGGAATGTTTCTTGGTTAGGAGAATTCCTTAGCTCCAACAGGGATTTTATGGCAACATTTAGACCTGCATTTCTATCGGAGTTCACGACAACTCCGCACTCCTTGCACCTGAACAAGGCATAATTTGCAGTGCTGTGTCCCTTCCCGACAGCACCGCAGTGGGAACAGAACTTGGATGTATGCAACGCATCAACGATATCCGGCGTAATATCCTTGTCAAAGCATATCGGTTTGGGGTTCTTCTTGAAGGTAAAGAAAGGAATACCCATAACTTCACGATTGAACTTCTTTCCTTTTGGACTGAATCGTTTGAGGTTCCCAATCGCAATATCGGCATCGATTATAATCCTGTCTTGCCATAATTTATATGGACCAAGGAGCTGAAGCCTGATTTATGCAATCAGCTTTATGCAGTATGTTGCCGTATTTAGAAGCGCATTTAGTATTTTCCTGAACATGCCTAACCCGTTATTCCGGCCGAGCCTGATTTCGGCTACGCCTGTGTGCTGGAATTCTCCATAATGGTTGCCTGATGATGGCATGCCCGCATGATATTCTTGCATTGGCTTGGTGTCGCCGGTGCGCACGTATAGCGCCTGCCCCTGGTTCGTTGATTGCCTTGATTCGTATCCGTGAATGCTTGTGCTAGGCCAGCCAAAAGGACCTGAATTGGCCAATGGCAACATAATGGCATTGTCTTTCAGTATATCTTGAAGGGCTTTGAGATGTTTTGCAGCTATTTCCTTTGGCTCTGATTCGCTTTCGGTTTTAGTATCGATAAACGCCTCCGGTTTTTGGGCTTTGGATATGCCTGTTTTTGATGAAATGGCATTTGTTTTGATCCGTGTTGCAGAAACCTTGCTTGCCGCATAATCTTGGATTTTTTCGCCAACCATGGCTTGCAGGATAATGCCATTAATTGCATTTGGCAGTATGAGCCGTGTTGCCGGTCCGGATTGCACTATGATTTGCGCTGCACGTATATGGCTATTTTCTGGTCTGACCTGACCCATATTCTCCTGTTTGATATGACCGGCTGAACTTGCGATTACCATGTGTGAATAAGTTTGCTGGACGCGGCCCGGAGTTGGTATGGATTGATACTGCGCATGTGATGGTGCAATCGCATCTTTTGAAACTAATTGAGCAGGATAGCCGAAATTCATACTGGACAGGCTTCCTTGAATATCTGTGGAGATTGCATTTGTTGTTACATCTTCTGCAAAGGCGCCATGGGCCAATGCAACAGTAGCCAGCCGGGTTGTGTCGGTATACGGCGAGGGCACCCCAGGAATCACAGCACCTATTGCAATATTATACGTTGCATTTTTCTGGAAGCTTGGGCTATAAGCAACCGCACGGCTGCAGGCCAGCTGCTCCCCCAATGTTGCAGAGGAACCCACATTGTCCGCCAATGCTGCATATGATCCCCCAACCAGGTTTATGGTTGTTGCTGTGGACGATACTGTTTTTGCATCTGTTGCCATTGCTTGGATGTCGGCAAAGATCATTTGAGACGCAATTTCTATTGCCTTTTGATAGTCCAGTTGTTGCTGCCGACTTATCCCTTGCATGGGATAAAGCGCAGGATTAGAAAGCCAGAAAGGCACCATTGGCGCAACATTTAACCTGAAGAGCATATTCATCAGGAATGTGGACGGCATTCCGGAAGCTGTTACCGTATTATTTACAATCGTTTCTGTGCTTAGGGCATTGCCGCCTAAAAAGCCCAGCGCTGACTTTGAGAGCTGCTTATTACCATAAATGCCGATCTGGTCCTGCTGCACAGCCCAGTTTCTGGGAACCTTTAGGAAATTTACCAGATCCTCAAGGGTAGAGCCCTGCATGAACAGCCTTGCGCCCTTTTGTTCCAGTATATTGGCTAAGATTGGATTTATCATTCCTCCGGCAAAGAAAGAGATGTCATTAACCCCTCGCAGCTTGGCTATTGCCATTGTATCAGCGGCCATACTCTGGGACGCTTCTCCGGTAATGCTGAATCCTATTGCATTCGCTCTCTCTTTTATGGCAGTGTTGATTATCTCTTCCTGATTTTGCGTGCTGCCTGTGTAGATGACATCGAAACCTGAACTGACCAGTGACTGCACTATGAGCTTTACTCCCCTGTCATGCTGGCTGCCATCGGCCTTTGAGATTATGACCCTTGCTGCGCTTGGATCGTCGTTCTTGAATAGGCGCACTATGTCTTTCCACACATCAGCCTCGCCGCTGCTTATCATTCCCATTATTTCACTGCTGGTCAGCTCATCCACCCGCTTAGTGCACCATATTGCAGAGAGGTACTCTGCGGCCACATCGGAGTCCAGCCCCTTCAAAACGCCTAGGAATTCCCTGCTGGTCAGGCGTGCAGCACTTCCCGTATCGCCTATTGCATACGA
Source organism: Microcaldota archaeon (assembly GCA_027345185.1). Taxonomy (GTDB): domain Archaea; phylum Micrarchaeota; class Micrarchaeia; order Micrarchaeales; family CABMGC01; genus JAJZNA01. Next base: position 38,430 of record DAHWIK010000049.1, on the reverse strand, counting down.
GAGTTCGCTTGCGATGTTTGCATTCCCTTTTACGGCAGTGAGCACATCGATGCTAAGAGCAGTTTCACTTGTCAGCGCCGAGATGTTTCCAGTCCTGCCGATTGAATTGAACCATTCGCTAGCCGCCTCTGGGCCTAGTTGGTTGAAAAATTCCGCTGCACCATTTTGAAACAGCCTTTTGTCCGTAAGCATTTCTGCATTTCCGGTAAGCCTTATCTCGTACAGGAGCGCACTTGCAACATACGTATCCAGCCTGCCCAGATTGTCCATGAATTCCCTGCCCGTAAGGGCAGAGATATCCTTGGTATAATTGGCAGCAAAGAGAAGCTCGGCGGCTATTAGGGGATTCATCTCCTTTAAGCTGAGTTTTATCTCCTCAATTTCATTTTTTTTAATCGAGGCTGCGGCATTTTCAATTATGCGGTTAGAACAGGATTCTACAAATTCTGCAGCCCTGATTATCAGATTTTCCTCTTCCTTGCGCAGGTCTCCGTTTATCAGCTGGTTTGTTGTGCCGTCCCTGTCCTGGGTCGTAGCGGCGCATAAGAATGAGTCCATGCGCGCCATCAGCGCACTGGCTTCTTTATCGAGCCGCCCCACATTCACTGCTGAAACAGCATTGACCAGCTTGGCGCCCATAATCCTCAAACTCGAACCAGATATCTATAAACCAGATAATACAACAAGTGGTATGTGTTTCTGATATATGATACAACTTCTTGTGTATTGATTTGACGTTTTATATAAAGCTTTGGTAGTGTTTAGCGTATCGTATTCGGCGTACAGATAGCAGATATGACGAGCATGTGGTGCTTATGCCTTCAGCAGCATGCGCAGCGTGAATAGATATAAAAAGTCTTGATGAATATTGATATTATGGACGGCAAACGGGAATCCAATGCTGACAAGGCAAGGCGTTTAATCCGCTCATAGCCACATGGCTTACCTCTGGTGCTAGGTTAATACTAGCTATGGCAGAAGCTTACCTTAAGGAAACTGATGGATATTACGCATATATGGACACGGACGGCATATTCGTTGATCCTAGCCGTGTCAAAGGTTTACAAGAGCTTGTACAAGGCCTAAATCCATACGATAGGCGCCTTGCTATGTTCAAAGTAGAGACTGTAAAGGATAAGGATGGAGAAATATCCTTGGATAACGTTACTTTCTTTGGTATTTCTGCTAAAAGATACTGTTTGTACACGAAGGATAACGTTACTGGCAAGATAAAAATACTGAAATGCTCATCCAGTGCCATAGGACATATATACAGTATGCCGAAAGGATGGGAAAATGATTTCTGGGTAGACATACTACGATACGATAATGGTGAGATAAAGAATCAGTATATAGCAGATAAGTATGGTAAGATACCTGTTGCAACACAGATATCTATCAGTTCACCTCTTATTCGTAACCAGTTCATGAAGTATTACAACGTTACGGCCTTCAATTTCATAATAATTGGTACTGGATATAAGGTAGATAACGTTACTGGCGAACCTGTCATACCAATGATACCATATACAAAGAACCTGTCATCCATTATCTATACACCGTTTATAGACAAGATAACGGGTAAACTATATACAAATAACACTGAATTCTATTGGAAACCATTATCCAAGATGTTTTTTGAGTATATAAAACACGAAGAAACCAAGTACGAAGGCAGTATAGGTATCTTAAAACGCAGACATCTCCGTGTAGGTAGCGTTATTTACACTGGAAAAGAGTCAAATAACCTAGAAGAGAGCGAAATAATAGGTGTACAAGAGGACGATAACGTTATCTACGATGACAAAGTAACGGATAAAAACGTGTTAAAACAGGGCAAAAACAGTGTTAAAAACAAGGAAATAATACGTATCATAATGCAAATGACCTATAAGCAAGCTGCAAATATACGTTTATCAAAAAGGCAACTACTTAGACTACGAAAGAAACTCAGAAACCACGAGCTGATAAGGCTTAGAAAGAAGACGATTAGGAAACTGTTAAATATTTCGTCCCCATAGCTTGTAGCATGGCAAGAAGAGTGACCCTTTATACAGACAACGGAGGACAGTCTGCTCTGGCACGCAAGTACCTCATAGAAAACAACATATTCTTTGAAGAGGTAGATACAGCTAGGGAAGGAAATCGAATTGCAATAGCAAAATATAGGCTACCTTTCTTAGACGTTAGGGGAAATGGTGTCCATACCGTAGCTGGCTTTGATGAATTTCAGTATGCTAGCGCATTGGATTCGAGATTGAGTTATGATAAGTTTGTGAAAAGAAAGAAAGACGTTGCTGCTAAAAAGCAGACGAAATTGATCGAACAGGAATGATATTGTGGATTACAAAAAGGGAACTACTGCCGAACTTGTTGAAGCGTTTAGGATGGATGACATAGATGCGGAAGGAGTTTACATAGAAATAGAGTTACTTAAGGAAATTGCTGCAAGGCCTGACGCTGTCTCAGAGCTTCGCAAACATCTCAACGATTCAGAGTACTGGAAAGGCGAATGGATAGATTCAGATTTTTACACTGATGCCATGTCTCTACTGGGCATAATAAAAACCAAGGAATCATTTGAACTCATAAAGGAGATGTTGGTCAGACATACTGCGGAATTGCACGAAGCTGATTTTATAACCGAAGAACTATCTGTTGTATTGGCTAACTTTGGCGAAGACTACTTTGATCAGTTAGTATATATAACGAAAAATGTCGAGTATGATGAATATGTTAGAATGGCATCCTATGATTCCCTATGCGCAATCGCATTTTTAAACAGCGGATTCAAGAAACAACTCATAGAAATTTCCAAAACGCTATTTGAGGACAGATATGTAAGCGATAGTTTCCCTCTCCTAGTTCTTCAGGATATGGCAGATTTAAAGGACGCTGAGCTTTTTGATAAAGCTATATCGTTTGCTAAATTAAGAGATACTGGAGAGTATAGGTTCACTGACATAGAACACCTTGAAGATATATACAATAGCATGACAGAGGAGCCAGAGTGTTTGCGACATATAAAGTACCTTTGGAACAATTTTGTATCTAAGAAGGAATATGCACTTTATCGCAAGGCACACCCTCTAAAAGACAATGAAGACAATAAAGATGATGAAGACGCTATTAGAGAACCGAACTGGACTAACAAGACATACTGGATGGATAAAGGTAAGAAGATAGAGGTAGGCAGAAACGACCAATGCCCATGTGGTTCAGGTCAGAAATATAAGAAATGCCACGGAAAGCCAGCGTAACTGCTGATTATGGGTTGCAACTAAAACATGATATTACGCTCCATAAAGGTGTAGAATATGAAAACAAATATATGTGATGTGTGCTTAGCTACCGATAACGTAGTGAAACTGATAAGCTTGCGTATGAACTTTAGTACAAGTGTGGGCAGGCACACGGTTGATCTATGCAAAGAACATCAGAGCTATTTTGATGAACACGGATTTAAGAAACTCACCTCGGAAAATGAAGCTGAATTCTACAAATTTCTCACTGACCTAATGCACAACGCACAACAGAACTATCACCAGATAACGCATCATCCCACAGAGTGACCTTAGAAAGCACAAAAATCTGGACATTTTTGACTCTAAAAACATCTTAGAAAAGGTGACATTTCTCTTCTATATACTATACCCCAGAAGTAGAACGGGGGGTCCGTGATTTGAACACGGGTCTTGAACTCCCAAAGCTCAAAGCCTACCAAGCTAGCCTAACCCCCCGCAATTTAGTATGAGACGTTTAGATTTGTGACCTCCTCCCGCCTCCAAAGCGCGTGAGATTTTCCGCTCACGTTGTTAAAGTATTCCTGCGCCATTAGAAGGGAAAGATTATATATTTCCCTTGAAAGATACGTCTGCAGATTAAGGATGTGCTGTTCCTTCTTTGAAGGATACGACATGGATTTGTATGCCTTTTTCAAGATGACCACAGTTATTGCATTGTTCATGTTTATACACATTGCGGTGGGCTTATATCCAACCCCTAAATGGCGTAGGTTTTACGCACGCATAGATAAGATTAGCCACTCTTCTTTTTCTTCTGACCTGGCATCCTGCCCTTGGGCTTTGGTATCTTCAGTCCGGGGAACATGTCCATAAGCGTGTCTATGCTTACCTCAAGGTCTATCTTTATGTTCTGTAGCATCCTGCCGAAGAGATAGATTATTGCTGCGTCCCTCAGTGATGCGTCTTCCCCGCATGCCGCATCTATCTCCTTCTTTGCCTCTGGAGAGCATAGCAGAACGGTTATCTTCTCAAGGTTTGCCGCACTCTTTCTCATGTTTTCGGTAGCGGCAGAAGCATATATGTCAATATTCTCTGTGTTCACACCCAATATCTGGGCCGTCTTCCTGTCCGCTGCCATCCTTATTGACGATAGGTGGGCGGAAACCTCCTCTGGTTTTGTATTTTCGTGTATGGATAGCTTCTTTATTGATATCCAGTCTTTGTACTTTGCCATGAAAGATATGCCTTCAGATGTGAAGGGCACAGATGTGCTTGACTTCTGGCTTGCTGCCTTACCTTCGAATGCCCTGTTCTCTTTTGTTATGTGCCACAAAAGCCCAAGCCTGGCGGCTGAAGACCTTAAGAGGTAGGCTTTTGCGAAGGGCTTCAATTCCTCCCTGTCCTGCGCAGCCTTGCTTATCTCTGTCTCAGCCTCTTTTGATCCTATGGATTTGTAAGCGGCAACAAGCGATGAATAGTCGCCCTTGGCCAATGGTTTTATGAGCTGTTCAGAATAAGCATCTAGTGATTTTATATCTATGCCAAGCACTGTGAATGCCCTGTTAGCGACATCGTCCCTTACTGCCACGAGATATGCAGAGACCTCCTTTGGTGAGGTGGAGTCTGTGCAGCTTATGCTTCTTGCTACTACCCAGTCCTTGTATCTTGCAAAGAAATCTATTGAGTCTCCGCTGTCAGGCATAGAAATCGGCTAAATCAAGAATTAGGATTTAACGTAGTATCCGGAGGCCTTCTCCCTTACTACTCTCTTTATTACTCCCTTCCTGTCCAGCTCGACAAGAACGTTGCTTATCATGCTCTTCGGCCTGTTTGTCTTCTTGGCTATGTCGTCAGCGGTCTTCTTCTTCTCGTCGCTTGTAGCCCCAAGGTCCTTCATCGCCTGCACTACCAGGCTTTCTATTGGATTCAAATCTACCATACAATCACTTCAAAGCATGAGTCTGGGATTACTTCTTGACCCTCTTGTCCTTTCTCTTGGGCCTAAGATACGCCGATCCGCACTTCCTGCACTTCTCTATGCCGGCCTTGTTCCTGGCCTTGCACTTCCTGCATATCACCATGCTGGTGAGGACCTGGTCTGCTAGCGGAAACTTTCCCATAATCGGCACATAATCTAAGTATATAGACAATTCTTTTACTTGAGAAAGGTATTTAAATACGTCCATATTTTGACTTAATGACGACTTGTAGCGCAGCTGGACGCCGAAGCGATCACAAGGGTATTTATAACTTTTTCTATTAAAGCCTATATGTGCGTTATTCTCTCAGATTTCGCACGCAAACGTGTTTTTGGTTTATGATCATGCCCACCGCAATAGAACTTACAGTTGCCGATGCGCTGGTTACGGACTCCGGTAGGAGCATAGCCAGAATTGACTCAAAGTCGAGGCAGTCGCTTAGCATCAGCACTGGTGACGTGATAGAGGTAAAGGGCAAGCTGAAGAGCACTGCGGCAGTGGCATGGCAGGCGCATCCTAGCGACGAGGGACTAGGATTCATAAGGATCGACGGTTATCTCAGGCAGAACCTTGGAGTCGGAATAGGTGACAAGGTATATGTGTCCAAGGCAGTAGTCAAGGATGCTGAACGGGTAGTAATAGCGCCTCCGCCAGGACAGAAGCCTCCGCTGTCACCCGATTTCGCTGAGTACGCCAAGAGAAGGCTTGACGGACGGCCTCTTGCAAAGGGAGACTCTGTGCCCATACCCATGTTCGGAATAGTGTTCAACTTCGTTGTCATACAGGTCCTGCCGCATGGAATAGTGAGGGTAGGCAACGCAACTAACTTCGTGGTCAGGAACGAGCCTGTTCCGGAATCGTCTGTGAAGATAGGCGACGTTCACTACGAAGACATAGGAGGACTTGACGATGCAAAGCAGAAGATACGGGAGATGGTGGAGCTTCCGATCAGGTATCCTGAGCTCTTCCAGAAGCTAGGAATAGAGCCGCCAAAGGGAGTGCTGCTGTATGGGGCGCCTGGAACCGGAAAGACTCTTCTTGCAAAGGCAGTGGCAAACGAGAGCGACGCCAACTTCATATCGATATCAGGCCCGGAGCTCGTCTCGAAGTTCGTTGGAGAGAGTGAGGAGAAGCTAAGGGAGATATTCAAGAATGCAAATGAGAAGTCGCCATCCATAATATTCATGGACGAGATCGATGCAATAGCGCCAAAGAGGGAGGAATCGACAAACGAGGTAGAGAGGAGGATGGTCTCGCAGCTGCTTACGCTTATGGATGGAATGGGACAGCGCGGCCAGGTCATAGTGCTCGCTGCCACAAACAGGCCAGATGCTATAGATCCTGCGCTGAGGAGGCCTGGAAGGTTCGACAGGGAGATAGAGATAGGGGTGCCAAACAGGGACGCAAGAAAGATCATACTCCAGATCCACACAAGGAACATGCCGCTCACAGACGATGTAAAGGTGGATGAGCTTGCAAATGTAACACATGGCTATACCGGGGCAGACCTCAGCGCGCTTGTAAGGGAGGCTGCGATGTCTAGGCTGAGGGCCGAGATGCCTAAAATAGTAAACAAGCAGTCCATTCCAAGCGAAGTGCTAGAGAACCTCAAGGTATCACGTGATAACTTCGCTGACGCTATGAGGAACATACAGCCAAGCGCATTGCGCGAGGTATTCGTTGAGAGGCCCAATGTCCACTGGAGCGACATAGGTGCGCTTGAAAGCGTAAAGGATGAGCTGAAGGAGTCGATAGAGCTTCCGCTTACACATCCGGAATCCTTTGAAAAGATGGGCATCCGTCCTGTAAGAGGGCTGCTTCTTGTAGGGCCGCCGGGAGTAGGCAAGACGCTTCTTGCCAAGGCAGTTGCCACTGAGCGGGAATCTAATTTCATTTCCATAAAGGGCCCTGAAGTGCTCAGCAAGTTCGTTGGAGAGAGCGAAAAGACCGTGAGGGAGATATTCAGGAAGGCGAGGCTTGCTGCACCGTGCATAGTATTCGTAGACGAAATAGACTCGATTACTCATTCGAGAGGAGAGGGCAGCGTTGATTCGCACGTCTCTGAGAGGGTCGTGGACACGCTACTGACAGAGATGGACGGACTTCAGGAGCTCAAGAACGTAGTGGTACTTGCAGCGACAAACCGACCCGAGGATATAGACCCTGCGCTTCTGAGGCCTGGAAGGTTCGACAAGATAATAGACATACCGATGCCTGACGTCAGTGCACGGATAAAGATATTCAACATCCACACAAAGAAGATGCCTCTTGACAAGGACGTAGAGATAGAGGCGCTGGCAAGGTCGACTGACAGTTATACAGGAGCAGAGATAGAGAACCTCTGCAGGGAGGCGGGAATGAATGCCATAAGGCACAAGCGAGACGTGGTAAACGCCTCTGATTTCAAGAAGGCGCTTGAGGAGGTCCACCCTGCAGTTCCAAAGGAGCTTGCCGAGAGGATAAGCAGGTTCAAGGAGGAGCCACAGAGCATGTACAGATGATTTTTACGCTAAGATGATTTTATGAAACTAGTATTTTCCGACCCGAAAACCGGTAAAACCGCCCAGGTAGACGTCCCTAAGGATATGGAGGGACTGCTGTTGGGAAGACAGATGAACGAGGTAGTTGACGGATCCGTAGGGGGGCTTGCAGGATTCAAGCTCAGGATAACCGGGCTCAGCGATTCGGCAGGATCGCCTTCAAGGCCTGAAGTCGACGGGACAAGAAAGGCAAAGCCGCTAATAAGCAACGGACCTGGAATGAAGCACCCTAAGAAGGGATTCAGATCCAGGCGGAGCGTGAGGGGAAACGTGATAAGCACAGACACTGCACAGGTCAACACCGTGATAATTGAATACGGGGCCAAACCCCTCGAAGAGCTCTTCAAGCCAAAGGAGAAGAAGGCAGAGGCTGCAGCATAAGCGCCCCGCTGTGACAGGTCATTGGATAGGTATTGGGATGGAAAAATTTGGCTGCCCGGAAGCTGTGGTTGGGGCATTTGTGTTGAACAATGATGGAGACCTCCTTTTGGTAAGGTCAAAAAAGTGGCCGGAACTTTACTCTGTTCCTGGAGGCCATATAGAGATGGGGGAGAGCATAGGGAAGGCAGTGAAGAGGGAGACGAAGGAGGAGACGGGACTGGATGTGAAGCTCGTGAAGGTGATAAACTTACAGGAGGCGATATATCCAAAGGCCTTCCACAGGAAGGCGCACTTTATATTCATAGACGCTTTGTGCAGAACCAGGAGCGCAAAAGTTAAGCTTGATAACATGGAGCTGTATGATTATATGTGGGTTAAGCCCAAAGCTTCATTGAAGCTAAAGTTAAATACTTATACACGGAGATCAATATTGCAGCTTGTAAACAGGAGAATTATGGATAAATGGTTCTATGCTAACGCAAAGTGAATTCAATATAGGCACGCTCGGCCATGTGGACCACGGCAAGACTACGCTCACCTTTGCCATAGCCCACCAGTGGACTGACACGCACAGCGAGAGCATAAAGAGGAGCATGACGATAAAGCTGGGCTATGCCGACGCCACAATAAGCAGGTGCGAGGGCAAGGACGCAGTGACCTACACCACTGCTGATAAATGCGGTGATGGAAGCAGTTCTGTTCCAGTAAGGAGGATTTCGCTTCTGGATTCGCCAGGGCACGAGACCCTCATGGCTACGGCTATCGCGGGCTCGAGCATAATAGATGCTGCGATGTTCGTCATATCCGCATCGGAACCGTGCCCTATGCCGCAGACCAAGGAGCACCTGATGATAATAAACGCGCTTAACATAGACAAGGTGGTTGTTGTACAGACAAAGATAGACGTTGTCGGAAGGGACAAGGCAAGGCAGCACCATGCGCAGATAAAGCAGTTCCTTAAGGGGAGCAAGATAGAGAACGCACCAATAGTGCCGGTCATGGCAAACAAGAACGTCAATGTCGATGCTGTTCTTGAAGAGATAGTGAAGCTGAAGCTCCCTGAGCGGGACCTCAAGTCCGACCCGGTAATGTATGTGGCAAGATCATTTGATGTGAACAGGCCGGGGGTCTCAATAAAGGACATAAAGGGAGGAGTTATAGGTGGCTCGATAATCCGCGGAAGGTTCAAGATAGGGGATGAGGTGGAGATAAGGCCCGGCATAAATGCTGCAAAGGACAAGTCAAAGAGGGAATCCTACGAACCCATATACACTAAGATAGACAGCCTCTCTGCAGGAACGGATAAGCTTGAGGAGGCGCAGGCTGGAGGGCTCATAGCAATAGGCACGGAGATCGATCCTGCACTGACAAAGGCCGACGGCCTTGTGGGCCAGATAATCGGATTGGCAGGAAAGCTTCCCCAGTCCATACAGTCTGCGGAGCTCGCATTTGTATCGCTAAACAGGAACGACATACCTAAGCAGGCCTTCAGGGAAGGCGAGCCCCTGCTCCTTGGGGTTGGAACTGGAACTGTGATCGGGTATGTCAAGAAGGCAAGGAAGAACAAGCTCAGCATAGATTTCAAGCACACAGTGTGCATAGACAAGGACGCAAAGATATCGGTGCTGAGGAACTTCAGCCAGAGATGGAGGCTTTCAGGATACGGAATGCTCGGCTAATGCTTCAGGCCTCATCCTGCACATATTCTGTTCCTGTGCTGATACAGAACTCTGCCCTTGTAAGCTCACGACCTAGATACGCGGCGTGGTCGAATTTTGATACCAGATTCTCATTCATTATCTGCCTATAGATGCGCTGCGCCTTCTTTCCACTGAAAACATAGTTTGATTTTCTTCCGTCGTTCACCCTGTGCTGGACAACTATCTCTCCGTTCTCTATGCCTATCACGAAAAATCCCCTAGGGTCAACCTCGAACTGGGTCTCCTTGTGCCTGTAGTATCGCTCTACGAACCACTCTGCCTTCCCGAAGTTGGTCTGGTATATGTGCGCCGATATGGACATTATTACCATGCTACCGACTGCGACTTTGAGCTGCCCTGCAATATCCTTCTGTAGTTTCCTGAGCGCAAATGCGTTAAGGAGCCATCCACCAAATACGTCGTGGCTCCTGAAGGTTGATGTCTGGTGGAGCGCCCCGTTCTTTATGCTCCATGCAACCTCGACCAGGCAGGGTGGCGACGAGGAATTTGAATCAGATTCATGGTTCCATGTGACAGCTATTGCCCTCCTTGTATATGGATTTTTCCTGAGACGGTCCACTGCCTCTTTTATCTGGTCCTCCTCAACTGTATCGTGCATGTTTTCCAGCGTGCTTGCTTCTGGCTTGCCCATGGGCCTGTAGCTTAGGCTGAACAGCCTTTCGCCATAGGTGTACTCAACTCCAAGCGGCTTTTTCTTCCCGAAGAAGTTAACGTAGTATCTTTGAAGGTCATCCTCCTTTACTGGAGACCAGTCTGGAAGGGCAGCCTCATCGCCATTTATCACTGCAACAAGATCTAGTATCTCCCTCTGCTTTATGTTATACTCTGTATCTTTTATCTCCCCGAACTTTAATATTATGTCAAGCGCCTTTAGCCATGTTCCGGTGATCGAATTTCCATCCACCCTGAATCCGGCGTCGTTGGCATATGTGCTTTCCACTCTTTCATCCTTTTCCTTAATCAGAATGGGCTCCATGTACGTGCCTTCCTCCTTTGAGACTTCGTCCAGCTTCTGCATTATCTCGAACTTCAGCTTGCTCATGTTCTTTTCAGGCCGCATATCAATGACGGTTATGTTCTTCCTGAGTTCATCTATAGCGGCCCTTGGAAAGCCCTGGTCTATGTACGCATCAAAACCGCTCACCTTGTAGTCAGCCTCTATTCCATTATTTATAAAATCTATCAGGATGACTCCAGTTTTTGTAAGATCTGCTCCGCATATGAATATGTGCCTTATCCTTGGATTCGCAAGGATATTGCGCAGCATGGGATTTATCCCGTATGTAGAATAGAGGTTGCCTATTACACAGAACTTGTCCTTGGGTATTTCGTCCAGCAGTTCGCGCTTTGTCCATAGTGTGCATATCGCCGTGTTGCTTTTAGGATTCCCTATGATAAGCTCCCCTTTATAGTAAATGGGCCATTCGTCTGTATCCATATAATCCCCAGGACATTCTATACTGAGACTGCAGGTTTTATAAAAGTAGCCTGCACGCCCATTTCAGGTTTGAATCTATCTGTGCTGGATTATCCGAACAGGGGAGCTTTGGCCGGGCTCTCACTCACCAATTTTTGAGGCCAGATATTAGGCATCCTTTTCTTGATCATCTTGAGCTCTAGCTCGATGTCTGAGAGAAGCCTTTGCCTGTCGTGCCTTGACCTGAAGTTGTTGTACTTCTTGAAGTTGGGCGAGAACCCGGACGCATGCAGATGTCCGCCTCCGCCGAATTTTACAGCTAGCGCAGTGCAGTCGTTCCTTATGCTTCTCATATGTCCGCGCCTGTCCCTGAGGTTCACATATATGCCGATATCCTTTCCGGTCTTCTCTATGAGCTTCATGCATGCATAGGTCTTCTGTATGTCTTCCCCGAATCCGAGTGCTATCTCATCGCCAAGGTAAACGTCCTTCAGCATATTTGCAACGTGCTTGTCGTTGAGCTTCCTAAACCTGTCTGCGTCGGATCGTATCCTCTTGTCAAGCATCTTTCTGCTGCACAGTACCTCTACCATATGCCTTAGGCAACTAAGGTTTCCTTCATGGTTCCTCATGCGATATAGTGCTATGCTCAGAGCGTACGCCCCGACAAGATCGTAGTCCCTCTTGCTCTTCGGCTTTATCGCAAAGTCAGAGAAGTGGACTATCCTGCAAAATCTTTTTGTGAAGTCGTCCTTGAGTCCCAGCTCCTTCCTTGTTATCTCAGTTGCACAGAAAAACTCATTCTCCCCAAGCACAGAAACCTCGCACATCTGCGCAAGTTTTTTGACTGCATCGCTAGCCCATGGGTGATGGTCAAACCAGAATATCTTTCCGCCACCATCCTTAACCGATTTGAGTATGCTATAGAATACAGGCACGGTTTTCTTATTGACTCCTAAATCTGTTATGAAGAGGGTTGTATTGTCTGTTAGGATCTCCGTTATGCTTCGGGATATCTCCTCAAGGCTTTCTGGTGCGTAATCGGTAAAGAAAATGCGGTTTGTCGGCACCCCATATTTCATCTTTATCAGTGCTGCACTGCCTACCCCATCGATGTCGCTTGCATGCGAAATCACGATCACATTTTTCATAGACTATTAATTGGGATTGAATTTTAATAAACGTGTTGTATTGGCCAATTTCATACTAAAATAAGCTTAGATCGCCATCGCTAAACGGATGAGACCTTTGAGTTTGTTTTGGCCGGGCGGTAAATATAATCCTGCAGCCTCAGCACTGGTTTAACCATCAATACTGTTATGTGGAGTCACGAAGAATCGGTTATAATGGAGAGCTTTCAGAACTACTGGTTTAGTAGATTTTATCCGTTCATGTCTGGCAGTGCATATGACATGAAGCTAGGCTGATAGAGAAAACCTGGCAGGAGCGCAACCACAACGAGGACTAGTAATAGAAAGGGCCCTCTGGGGAAGAGGGCCACATTCGTCTACTGTGGAGGTGATATGATTAGCGCTTTAGTCGCCTTGCCAGCATCAAATCTGTAGTAAACTTTGTGACCGAACTGATCCTTTCGGAGCAATCCTATCTTGCACATGGCATTAAGCCTGGCGCAAGCGGCATTCCTGCCCCTGTAATTCATTAATTCCTTGATCTGATCAGCGCAGACCATCTGTTTCTCGCTTGTTGCTATGAAATCAAGTATCCTTGCATCAACTTCAGATAGGGGTATCTCAAGCTGGCTGCCTGTCAGCGGCTGTGCTTCCTGCGGCTCGTACTCGCTGCTGAGCTTCTGCTCGAGTTGTGAAACCTTCTCTGTCAGGCCTACAATCAACTTGTTTGTCCTCTCCCTCTCCTCTACCAGAAACTTTATGTAAGCAGCAACTCCAGGAGACGACGATTCATCAGGAATCCTCCCCCCTCGCTCGGAGAGCACCTTTATCTTCTCCTTTATTTCGGTTAATTCATCTTCTATTTGATCCTTCCCAAGTGGCATCCCAATCACCATGCAGTCATGCGCCCTTCATGAAACCTTCAAGAAGGTATCATGGAAGAATCATGAACGAATCATATATACAACAATAATGATATTTAAAGCTTTCTGTTCCTTTCTGGACTTCCACTGTTTAAATGATAAGGATAAGCATCCGTTCTGGCCTGTCGTTAGCAATACGAATTTGGCATTAAAATATAAAAAGACATAGGCAAGATAAGATTAGGAGGAGGGAATGATAGCTATAGTGGCTGCGATGACAAGGGGCAGGGTCATCGGAATCGGCGATTCGCTGCCTTGGAACATACCTGATGAGACAAGGCACTACAGGAAGCTTGTGAATGGCAAGACCATTATACTAGGAAGGAAGACGTTTGAGGCCATGAAAGGCAATCTTCCTGGACTTAACAAGATAGTGATATCGAGGTCGACAGTGCAGGTAGAAGGAGCAGAGCTCTGCGGCACGTTTGAGGAGGCTCTGGAAAAGTCACGGGCTTACGGCAGCGACGCCTTCGTCTTGGGTGGGCAGAGCATATTCGAGCTGGCGATGCCCTATGCTGATATGATGTTCATATCCTACATAAAGAAGGATTACGAAGGGGACAGATTTTTCCCGGAGATCGATCCTGCGGATTGGAACGTGGAGAGCAGGCAGGACTTCGCTGAATTTGAATATGTTGTGTACTCGAGGAAGAGATAGCCTAATTTCAGCGATATCTTTATAGACATTTTATATTACATATAAAAGAACATACCTACATAATGGTAAATATGGAGCACCTGCTTATCCCCAATAAAAGAGCTGCACTGCTCGACAAGAAGGCGCTTGACAAGCTTAAGGAGAGACTCAACTGCAAGCTTGAGCTGAAAGACAATGAGATAACTATAGAGGGGGAGCCTTATGACGAGTACAACGCAAAGAACGTGATACAGGCGTTCGCGAGAGGATTCGAGCTCAACAAGGCCTTCCGTCTTCTCAACGAGGACATCTTCTTCCACCAGATAAACCTGAAGGACCTGTTCAAGAGCAGGGATCAACTTATGAGGGTGAAGGCCAGGATAATAGGTGAGGAGGGACGCGCTAAGGAGTACATAGAGTCGGTGAGCGGGGCTGACATCGCGGTATTCGGCGGGACTGTAAGCACCATAGGCACCGTTGACGAGCTGAAGGTGGCAAACGCTGCGATACAGGTCCTGGTCGACGGCGGGATGCACAAGACCGCATACATCGTCATGGACAAGGAGAAGCAGAAGATAATAAAGAGTGAATTGCATGCCTAATGTAATAGACGCTGATACGATATTCAAGGAGCTCAAGACCAATTCCATATCGGAGTTCTTCAGGAAGAACAGCCAGATGCTCGGATACTCTGGAAAGGTCAGGTCGCTCACCACCGTAGTCCATGAATATGTTACTAACAGCCTGGATGCCTGCGAGGAGGCGAATATACTGCCAGACATAGCGGTAGAGGTCAAGCAGCTCGCGGAGAGCAAGTATTCGGTTAGCGTGTCTGACAACGGACCGGGCATACCTTCAAAGATAATGGGCAGGGTGCTTGCCACTGTGCTCTCAGGCACAAAGTTCCACAGATACGTCCAGCAGAGGGGTCAGCAGGGAATAGGCGGCTCGGGCTGCACATTGTTTTCGCTGATAACAACTGGAAAGGCCATACACATAAAATCAGGCACGGGAAAAGCGGCTTACGAATGCGACCTGAGCATTGACATAAAGTCCAACAAGCCGCTTATTACCAACATGGTTGATATTGACAAGTCATTCAAGGGGCTTGTCATATACGGAGAGTTTGGAGAGGTGAAGTATGAGAGCAGCGACCATGGGGTGTATGAGTACCTGAGGAGGACCGCACTCTCTAACCCCCATGCTACAATACGCCTGATAGACCCAGAGGGAAAGGCGTACAATTTCATAAGGTCTGTGGTGGAGCTGCCTACCAAGCCAAAACCCTCAAAGCCGCATCCTCTTGGCATAAGCACGAATGACCTCCTTGAATTCGCGCACTCGAGCGATAGCAGGAAGGTCTCGTCGTTCCTTGTGGACACGTTCTCAAGGCTAAGCCAGAACAAAGTCGAGGAGCTGCGAGCGCTGGTGAAGGAGCTTGATTTCGACAAGGACCCGAAGAAGATGACCTGGGAGGAGGCTGAGAAGCTGGTCAATTCCTTCAAGCAGGTAAAATGGATTTCGCCTGACCTGGATTCGCTCTCCACTATAGGTGAGGCGCAGATAAATGCCACGATAAAGAACATACTCAATCCGCAGTTCATGAGCATAACTGAGAGGAGACCCAAGGTATTCAGGGGAGGCATACCCTTCGTTGTGGAGTCAGGAATAGCTTATGGAGGCAACGCCGGGAAGTCAACCGAGAACGGGACCCAAGGGGTGCTTATAAGGTTCGCCAACAAGGTGCCGCTTCTTTTCGACGGTTCGGTATGCGCAATAACAAGCGCAGTCAATGACATACAGTGGAAGAGGTACGGGATAAAGGAGTTCGACCAGGAGCCCATAAGCGTCCTTGTCAACGTATCCAGCGTCTATGTACCGTACTCTGGAGTGGGAAAACAGGCCATATCACAGGAGGCCGAGATAATAGAGGAGATAAAGTTAGCGGTAATGGACTGCGCCAGGGGCCTGCAGAGATACATGCATGGCCAGAAGAACCGGTCAATCCAGGCATCAAAATACAACACCATAATGAGGTACGTAAGCCAGCTCTCTGAAAACCTCAGCGAGATAACAGGAGTCAAGAAGGACGAGATTGAAGCCAATCTCAAGGCCCTGATAGACAGCAGGTACAAGAAGCTGCTTGCTGCGGAGGCTGAAGCAGAGGCAAAGATGGATGAAAAGGCTGAGGCCGAAGAGGAGGAGGACGTCGGAGACGCGCCTGCAGATGAAGATGAGTAGGCTCAGAGCTTGAGATCCGAGAGGTCGCCTGAATCTACCAGCCTTACATTTCCGTAGTTTATCGACATCTTCAGTATCTCTGCGTTGTTGCTGTAGGATTTGTACAGCTTGTCCATGAAGCTGAGCCTTGATTCCTCATCCAGGAAGACCAGGAAGGTCCTAATCTTCTGGCTTATCTCTATGTCCTTTACCTTGGTATCCGATGAGTATATCTTTACGTAGTTTTGGGCACCCTTGTTGGTCACTATGACATCTGCCCTGCTTGAGGCGCCCATCTCGGTCATGAGCATTGCGTTCGCTATGCAGTAGTCCTTCAGCTTGCGGTATATCACAAGATATTCCATGCTGTACCCTGATTCCTTTATCCATTTTGTTGGAGCGTAATATTCGTCCGCCATCTGAACCAGTCCCTTTTCCACAAGCGAGTTGAGTATTGCATAGGTGTTCCTTATCGTTATGGTCATTCGTGTATTCCCATACTTTATGTTGGTGCTTATGCCTGATTTTATCTCCTCTGCGGTCAGAGGCATGTACAGCCAGTGGTAAAAAGAATTCACCTTGTCGAAAACAGAAAGTATCGAGTCCGCAGGCTCCCTGGTGTGCTCGAGCTTTGCAGGCCTTATGTCTGGGACGTCAATGTAGTACTCATCGATGTTTGGAGGCACTAGCACCCTGTTCAACACCACTATCGCTACTGCTGCTATTGCAAAGGCTATGTATAGGGGAGGTATGTTGACCGCGTTCGCATTTTGATACTTGTATGGCAACAGGTAGCTGGTTCCCATTATATTGACAGTGAAATGGCCGCTTCCGTAGCTCAATGACGTACCTTGAGGAAGCAAGTAATGAATCGTTCCGCCGTTGACCACGCCGCTGCTGTTATACGCGTTGTTTATGTTTATCTGGTAATCTACTCCGCTGATCGGCTGGCCGTTGCTTGAGGCCGAGAAATAGAACGAGGAGTTCCTGAAGTCGAGGTATGTCGCATCTATCGTGGAGTTTGCCACGTAGAACAGCGCAGAGGAGTATACAGATCCCTGCTGGTCGGCTAGCTGCGCTATGTAATATCCGCTCGGAAGCAGGAATGACGAATATGTTATAATCTCTGTCGCGCCGTTCTGGCCTATTCGCACAGGGTTCTGAACGGCGCTGAAATTACGGTTCAGTATCGGCACATAGGTCACAACCGTTTCGCTTTTTGTGGCATTGAATATTTGGCTGTCTATCTGTACGGATTGGGATAGGCCGACTATGGCAGGCATGCCTATCAGCCCGTTCTGCCTAAGGGTATATCTGAAGGGTATCTCGAATTCCTGGAAACTGTTCTGGTTTGAAAGATTTAGACTGAGCAGTGCGTATGAACTGTTAACCTCGGTTGATACAGATGGGTAGTAATTTATCGTTTTATTGGTTGTGAATATCGTGAAATTGCCCGGGCTTGGCAATGCAAGCGACCCGTATGCTAGCGGGGTGATCCAGAACCTTGACTCCAGCACCCTTGACAGGTCAGATGCAAGCTCGCTGACGCTGTTGTTCCATCCGACCGAAGGATAGTTTGACATGACTACAAGGGTGCCGTTCAGTATGTGCGCTGAGGTGACCTTTCCGAAGCTGTTTCCAGGTTCCAGAAAGAACGTCGGATTATCGAAGAAGAGCGGACCTCTTGAGAAATTGCCGCTCGTGAAGTTGGAGAATGGAAGCAGTGCAGATATCTCCTGGTTTGTGTTCTCAGCGATCTGGCCTGTGCATGATACGGATCTGGTGAAGTTTCTGCCCACATATATCACAGTGTCACCGTTGTTAAGCAGGTCAAGGATAGATACGTTCTCATAGTTGGTGCACTTCTCAGTGTAAGTGACATTTGGAAGAAGTATGTTAGGCATGAGTCCGGATGGTATTATTACAGTTACGTCAGGAGGCAGCGATGAGAGCTTGTTTATGTCTATGAAGTTGAGGCTTGAGCTGTTGAGCAGGAGGCCGTATGTGTGCATCGATGAATTCAGGTCTGAAAGCAGGCTTGAGCCTATGAAGCACTGGACGCAGTATCCATCTACGTTAACCAGGTATGTCTTCTGCGATGGGTCAGATGGGTATATCGTCAATGAAAGTTCTGAGCTTGAGGCGTTTGATTCTGAGTAGTGAACCCTTGCATACCCCAAGATCTGGTTAGAATAGTTGTAATTGAGCATCCCATGCGCGCCGAGAGCGAGGCTGCCGTAGATGGGACCGGTTAATGTGTTGCTGGGGATCTGGGTTATCGACCTTACCTCACCCTGTACATAAAGTATTATCCCGGATAGGAGAAGCAGGATAACAGCAACAGCGAGTATTGCCGCAACCAGAAGGGTCTTGTGACCGGCAAACAGCTTTGAGAATGGCGACTTGCTAATGCGCTTGATTCCTGATTCTTGCCTGGCCTCGAAGGGGTCTGCAGGCTTTTTTGCGTTTGCCATCAAGCTTACCCCTATTTATTATCTTCAGCCTTCTCTTTCAATAGGTATTTCTGTATGAGCGACTCCACTATCCTGGAGATCTGGTTCGTGTCACCCTTCACGCTCCTCTTTATTGTGTATACCTTTACGTTGCTGACTTTCTTGTTTATGTTCACCTGGTATGTTGTCATGCGATCAGCTAACTCTTTAGCTCTATGTAGCCAAGGGATACCATCTTGTCCAGTATCTGCTCCACTCTTGTAGGTGACAGGTTGCGCTCCTTTGCGAATGCAACAACGTCTATGGCGCTGTTGTGCACGGTTATCCACTCCTCCACAAGTGCCATCAACGACTCGTCGCTGTACTTCTGCAGGGCAGACAGCTGTTCCTTCAGGGTCTTGTTTTCGTCTGTAAGCTGCGCTGACTGCAGAGTAAGGTTCCTGTTAGACGCCGATATCTCTATGTTCAGCCTCTTAAGCTCCCTGTAGTCAGTGAGCATAGAGTCGTAGCGATTGTACAAGGCAGTATATGTCTGCGAAAGCCCTGATATCAGACTGTCCAGCACAGAGTCAACATACTGTATGAACTTTGCCTGGTTTATCGTATACTTGTCGGATATCATTGAGAGCACGGCTGACACCTCCCGCAATACATCTGCCCGCCTTAGGTTTACGCTTGTGTCAGGAATCAGCGAGTACGTGACAAGTATGTTGTCCGGTCTTATCTTTATTACATGGAAGAGATATGGCTTCTTGTTTATGTTCCTGCTCTCCACCTTCACCATTGTGAACTCTGACGCATCGGAGCTGATAAGATAGAATGGCAGCTTGCCAAGCACTGATATGTCATCAAGCGTTCCGTTCAGCTTTCCCTCTATCAAGAATTCCTCGATCTTGGGATGCAGGGAGCTTTGGTCGTTTGAAGGTTGAGTATCGGGCAAAACTTACCACCATAACCTATTGATATTAGGCATATTTATTGTTTGTGCTTGGTTTTGCCCTCTTTCACGTCCTTATCCTCCTTCTTTATGTCAAGCGCAGGGATGTAATTGATCAGAGAGAGCAGGTAAAGGACTGCTATTACCAGTACTCCAAGAGCCAATGTTGACAGGGATAGCGAGGCGGCCAGGCCCAATATCATGAATATCACGCCTATCGCTACATATAGTGTCTGCCTTGATGTGTACTTGTCCCTCCTCTTCCTGTAGGCAGGATAGTCCTCCTTGCATACGACCAACTTATTTCCCTTCTCGTCCCTTGTCACGTTCTTCTTGAACCAGCGCAGCGCGTCCAGTATGCGGTCATCCTTTATCGCTATCCCGTTCTTCTGTTTTCCGCAGATTATGCAGTACGTTGCCATATTATCACTCGACCTTGAGCTCTATCATCTTGCCGAAGGTGTTCCTTATCTTCTCCTCCTCAAGCACGTCGAATATGTTGGATATCGTAACATCGTCTATGCCCGCCCTCCTCAGCATGTTTATTATCTCGTTGTGCTTTAGTCCAACATTCTGAAGCATGCCGGTGAACATTATTACGTTGACATGCCTGTGCATCCTGTCAAGCTGCGCAAGTATGGAGTCTATGTTCTTGTCGCTGACCTTGAAGCTTGAGAGTATCCTCTTGAGTTCTATCTTGTTTATTGCGAAAGTTCCGGACAATCCAGCACCTATTCCCCGTATCCGAATGCCCTTGTTATCAGGGAGTCGGATATCCCGCTGCTCCGCAGCAGCGAGACCACCGAATCCTTCGGCAGCTTCTCTCCGAGCAGGATCCTGACGAATTCCCTCAGGTCGACAATCCTGTTCTTCGCGTCGAGCTCGCTTAATATCTTATCTATCGCTTCTGTATTTATATTGTTGTCTATGAACTTTGACCTAAGGAACGGCTTCTCGAAAGAGTATTCCTTCTGTATGGACAGGTCCCTTAGCTCTGGTTCGTTGAGAAGATCTGCAAGGGTTATTGTGTATACGTCAAGAGGCACCTCGCCGACTATCCTGTTTATTATGAATGTAGAGGGGAACTGCGCGGATGTCTGGAAAGACAGGTCTACAGCGGCCTGGCCGACTCCAAGCTTGCTTATCTCGCCCCTTATGAACTGCGAGAAGTTCAGCGATCCCTGTATGTAGTCCATGAACTTCTGGAATTTTATCTTGAGTATTATGTTTGTGCCGACGTTAGAAAATATGGCCTCGTTTATATCTGTGGGATTCTGTGATGCCACTATGAGCCCGAACTGGTACTTCCTTCCCTCCCTTATTATAGTTATTGCGTCGCTCCTCTCGTCGCTTGCAACCTTCCATGCCTCGTCCAGCACTATTATCGCCTTGAGCCCCTTTGCCGCGCTCCAGCCCTCGAGCCTCATCTTCTCCTTAAGCGTCTGGAGTATGAACAGTGCGCAAAGGGCCCTGAACTTCTCGTCAGGAAGACCCGAAAGATCTATTGATACAAGACCTGACGTTATAAGCCTGTCAAGGTCAATGGTGCTCTTCTGCGCAAAATAATCCTCTCCCTCCCTTGAGAACTGCCTTAGCCTGTATATGGCGTTCTCGAGCTCAGCAGGATACTCGTATGTGCCTTCCTGCATCTTCTCCTCAAGAAGCCTTGCGACGTCCTTAAGCGTTGGTGCATCCCTGTCGCCTACTGGCACGCTTGACATTATGAATCCTGCATTGAGATATGACTGCTCAAGCGCCTCAGATGTAAGCCTTCTCTGTTCAGGGAAGTTGGATATGTCAGTGAGTATGTCAAGCGAGTTCATTATCTGCTTCACCCTGTCTATCGGCTTTGTGCCTGCAAGGTCCATTATGTTCAGATAGTCTCCCTTTCCGAATGAGACTATTGTGCCTCCGCTCTGCTTCACCCAGCCCTTATACTCCCCGGCCCAGTCTATTATTATGGCGTTTGTGCCCCAGACATAGTTTGCCCTTATTAGGAAGGTCTTGACGAAGAAGCTCTTTCCTGATCCGGTTATCCCCACAACAGATATGTGGGGATTGGTAAGTGTGCTGAAGGTCCATGTGAAAGGCACACCGAATCTCCTGGTTATCCCTATGAATATGGAATCCGTGGGATCGTTTAGAAGCAGGTCGGACGGAGGCTCAGGAGGCCTGCTGATGAATGTCCTCTTTGCGAGCTCGTTGCTCATTATTTTTTGTATCTTGAGAAGTCCCATTGTGTGTCACTTTTGCACGTCGAAGGTGGATGTGAGCTCTTTCAGTCCGGGTATAAGGTAATTGAACTTGAAGAGATGGTAGAGCTCGCGGCCTATGACCCTTGTCAGGTTCAGGTCGAATACGTTGAATATGGTCTGGAGTTCGCTTAGCTGGTTGGCAAGCGCATCGTTTGCCTCCTTGAGGCTGACGCCCACTGCCGTGGACTCTACGTACATTATGCTGTTTACAGGCTTCTCGCCCTCGCCTATCCTGTCTATCCTTGTCTGCAGGACATTTATCTGCCTCTGCATATTCTCAAGGCCCATCGGATTGGGATTTGTTGACTGCATCTCCTTTGAGTACTGGAACTCTAGAAGGCCTCGCTTGGTCTCGAGCTCGTCCCTGTATCTCTGTATGTCCTCGGAAGCCACGATCATATTGAACTTGAATGGGAAGTGTATGTTCATTATCGCCTTTTCCCACTTGTCAGGGGCAGCAGTGAGCTCTGGCCCCTCCTCTGTCTCGCGCTCCGCTGCGAAGATGTAGTTGTAGATATTTGCCGTCAGGTAGCCAGTGGCATAATATATTCCATTGGAATATTTTACGACCGCATCCTGTCCGCTGGTTATGGTGAAGTTCTTTGCAGGCACCATGGTGATGTTCAGAATCTTTGTGAACAGGGGCACTATTAGGAAATCAGCAAATGCAAGGAGAAGGAGCAGGAAGATCGCAACAATAGACAATATCAGCATTAACGTGCCTACCAGTCCGAACTTCGCAGATGATGCAATTACCACGACTATTATAATTATGGAGATTGAAAGATAGATAACCGTGTCTTCATCCATCAGATCACGTTGTTTGCATTCCCTTGTACTTCATTACTTCGCTTATGGTTGTAGGAGGTATCATGTAGTCGGGCTCTATGAACACGAGCATCTCGTCCCCTGTCACAATTGTGGCAGTTATTCCAAGAGTTGCGCTTATTCCGGCGGCTATTTCATCTGCCTTTATTGCAACAAGGTTTATCGCCTCTTCCTCAGAGCCGCCTATTGCAGTGATGCTCGCATAGACCTCAAGCTCCTGTGAGTTGCTCCTTGAGACGTTGTCGAGCATGTTTCTCCACATGGTAACTTCGCCCTTTACCCTGTCCAGTGCCTTTGGGTCAGCAGTCTTGTCTCCCTGAAGCGTGTTGTACCTTACTTCGGACTCGTTAAGCTTGGCATTTATCCTGGCTATGTAATCGTCCTTGTTTATCGGATGAAGCTGCGATGATACGCGCATTGGGGTCTTGCTTATGCTTATCATGCGTGCAAAAAGCAGCGAGAAATTGTATCTGTCTTCGTCAGCCATCTCAGTGGAAGAGCTATAGATAGGCACCTTTACGAACGCAGTGGCATAGACCTCCTCGCCACGCCTCACCACAATCGCATCGCCGCTCGGTGCCATGTAGAACGGGTCATTGCCATCTATTACTGCAGTCATGTTCTTCATGTGCAGCATGGAGTCGAACAGGAAGAAATAGTCCTTTGTTGCATATGCCACGAGCGTGGCCACAAGTGCAACCACTGCAAGCACTAGTGCAAGCGGAGATAGTGATGCTGGAACAAGCCCCATTATGATTGCACAGACTAGTCCGATTCCTGCGATTACTGCAAAGACAAGCCTCTGACTTCCGCTATTCAAACATACCACTGCACAAATATGACGCTTTAACTATTTAATAGCTTGGCAAAACCAGCTTATAAAGCATTACGTATGGATTGCTAGTCTGCATTGTTCAAGAGACGGACTTGCCGAATTTCTCCTTGAGCCTGTCCTTTGCCGCTTTGCTTACTCCCTTGTCGGCATCATCAGCCAGCTCGGATAAGGTCTTTTCATCTACATCCTTGTGCTTTATCAGCTTTGAGTTCAGATCGTTAATGCTAGATTTTAAGTCTTTGATGCTCTTTTCTATTTCCTCCCTCTGCCTCTTCTCAATTTCTTGTTTTTCTCTTTCTTCCTGGGCATTAAGGCGCTCCTTATGTTCTTCTATCTTTTTACGGACTTCGCCGATAGGTATCCTCTCGTTGCCCAGTGCGGCATTCCTTACTGCATCGGACTTATCTTCGGCAAGCTTGACCAAAGTTTTTTCGTCTGTATTTTTGTTCTGGGCAACAGACGCCCTTATTCTTTCATCAGGATGGTCAGCCAATTTGGCCAGTCTGTCGGGTTCAATATCTGCAAATTTGTGCTGAATTATTGATGCCTTCTGCTGCGTAAGTTCATTAATTAAGTCTTCATTTGAAGTGCCTTTGGGGCCTGGTTTGGGTGCTGCGGATGCGCCTTCGGCAAGCACTACTGGATTGGACCTGGTCAGCACATCGAGCTCCCTGTCTATCCTGTCAAGGTGCTGGTTAAGTGCAGCTGGATTTCTAGAATGCATGATATCCAGCTCCTGGTGAGCCATCAATATATCCTTCTGCCTGTCGGTAAAGGGCTTGAGCCCGGCAGCTTTCCTTGCCTCATCTGACACCAGGGCGTCACGGCCTTCAGTTTTGCTTACCTTTGCTATGAATATCAGGTCTGGTATGGCCCTTGCGACCTTTGCGGTTGCTATCGACTCGTTTGATTCTCCTGCATGGACCACGTTTTCACGTATTCTCCTGCCCACCCCCTTTACTCCGCCCTCCCTTCCTGCATTTACTAGATTCGCTACGCCTCTTGGAACCGCAGTGAAGATAGTCCTGTTTGTGCCTCCCCCATAGCTCTTTATGTCTGCCTTTTTCAATTCTGATGTCACAATCTTCCTCATTTCCCTGCGCTCCTTGGGTGTAAGGTCTGCTATGCTCTTAACATTTGGATTACTGGTGCTTTTGCTTTGCAGGTATTCATTTGCAGCCTTAAGAGCCCTTCCATGAGCCATTGTGTCCTGCCTTTCCATATTTCCAACAGCTCTCTCCCTTTCTGTACTCAAGCCTCCTTTTGACCTGCTTTCAATCTTATGGAGCTGTTTGGTTGCATTTTCTCGCGCGCCTTCGCGGATTTCTCCCGGTTTCCTTGCTGCAGCCTTTACCCTTGAAGCCACGAACAATGCAGGTGATGCTATGAATGCTATGTCCTTGCCCATCTTCATTGAATCGCTTTTTAATTTTGCTATGTGAGGATGCTTAGCTAGCAAAGCATGTTCAGCTTCAAGTCTCTTTTGAGCTCCTTGAGCTGAAGCTGCACCGGTGCCTGGAAGAGCCCCACGGCGAGCGCCCATGGCTTTGCCGGCTTTTATGGTCAAATATGCTGCGCCTGCAAAAGGGGTACCGGCCACAGATACGGCAGCTGCCTTGCCCATAGTCTTTAGGATCTTGCCTGCCTTTGTCTCTGGATTCTTAATCTTATCTCTGATGGTGCCTTTTGGCGGATTGGTTATTGCACGTCTGGCATTTCCAATCCTCCTTGTAGCTGCTGTGATTGGAGTGCGAATAATCGAGACTTCGCTGGACTTGAGCCTTTTTGGTTTTACTGCATTGTATGCACCTTTGACACCCTTGCCAAGCTTGGATCCGGCAATCTTTCCTGCGGCCTTTTTAGCTGTTGTTTTTGGTTTATCCATGAATACGGCCCTTCCTGTGGGCTTTAGGACTTTCCTGTATGCCGCTGTGATTGGAGTATGCCTGAAAGATACCTGCTCGTCTGGCAGCCTCCTTGATTTGGCACCCTTACCAGCCGTCGCCATCCCCATTATTGCTCCGGCCTCCAGGCCTCTTGTCGCCCTTTTGCCTATCCTTGCCCTGAGCCTTCTCCCTAGACCCAGTGCGGAGCCCAGCCTGCCTCCCCCTCCGACGAATCCTGACCCTGCGAATCCGAATCCTGTCTTTCCTGCTATTGATGCCTTTCCTCCTGGATTAATTCCTGCAAGCGTGGCAAGCCCGAAGAAGTTGAATAGGCTGTAGCCCCTGTTCAGCCCTGCCGCAGCAACAAGTAGTATCAGTATTATCAGTATAGGTATGAGCGCATTTATTGCGCCAAGCGAAA
Source organism: Microcaldota archaeon (assembly GCA_027345185.1). GTDB lineage: Archaea > Micrarchaeota > Micrarchaeia > Micrarchaeales > CABMGC01 > JAJZNA01. The sequence goes on along the minus strand of DAHWIK010000049.1, from coordinate 12,622 downwards.
ACAGCAGAGCGATTATCAAAGCCAGCACTCCCTCACTCATCTCTATTATGCATTTTCAGATATAAATACCCATCTACACCAGCGCTCGCAGCTTCGAGGAGGTCTTGCCCATGCCCCCCAAAATCTCGGCTATCTGTGTTATCATCATGTAGGTCATGGCAAGTATCAGCGCTGGAAAGAAGACTATGGAGAGCCAGTAGGAGGATATGGCGCTGTCTGCCTTGGACAGAGAGTTCACGAGAGGGGAGTTTGGGGATGCTGCAGCATAAAGGGAGCTTGGACCGCCGCCATATGCGTTCACTGTACTCTCTGCCTGGGACATCTGCGCCTGGATGTTTGTGGAGGTGAAGTAATATGCAACCGCGAATAAGGTAGGCATTATGAAATAGAATCCTATTGCCATGGCCATAAGCATCCCGCCTACATTCCTGGTTGGTATCAGCGCCCTGAATATCACCCCTGGAATCAGGAATACAGGTATCGCCGCGTACATGAAGAACACTATCAGGTAGAATTGGGTGTACAGGGATATCAGCGCCTCGAACAGGAAGGTAATTATCGAGAAGGCAGGCCAGTAAAACAGGAAGAAGAATGGCAGTGTCAATACGGGAAGCACGTTTGGTATCTCCCTGCCTGCAATGGACCCTGTTATGTCCATGGATACGTAAGCGTCATCGACTGATGCAGTGTAGAATATGCTGGATATCGAAGAATAAGTGGTATTGGTTGTCAACGCAATATAGTTCAGTGAGGCGTCATAGGGATTTATGGCACCAACGGTTATTGACGGCAGAAGGCCGAACATTACCGCGGCTATGAATCCGAACATCACTACCATGATTGCGCTTGCCGTGGCTTCATACAGTTCGCCCATGCCGAATGTCCTTAGCCTCTCGTTCCTCAAGGCTATGCCGAACATGAACAGCATTGCGGCTATCGTATAGGAAAGTGTGACTGCTATGAACATTATAGGAAAATATTCCGCCCATTCATTGCTTATTATGGGGTCTGAATAAGTGCAGTACCATGGAGCGAGGTTTTCCACTATTCCTGGCGAACCTGTGCCGCTGGCCGTGTTGCAGTAGTTGGTGACTAGCGGGATTGTTTGGGAGTGCAAAATGCCAATGATTACTGCAATTATTATGGAAAGCATTGCAAGTTTATATTTCATATTAGCACCTATAACATTCTTGTAAGCAGGGAGAAGAGATCCATCCTTTCGCCTATCGCCTTTGAAAAGTCAACAATGAACGCATCGACAACTATGAGATTTAGCAATGGGATCAGCAATAGCCCGGCTGCCACGAAGCCGCCGTAAACTACAAGAGGCGTAAGCTTTGAAGCGAAGGAGAACAGCCCATTGAATATTGAGTTTATAGGAACCGAGAGCATTCCGACAAAAAGCACAGACGCCATGCTTCCTATGGATGCGCCGCAGGTCGTCAGCTGCGGCGTTGTGGTAGGAGTTCCGGAAAGCACGCATGCGGCATTCTGTATTGCGGTGTCCATGAAGCCATAAGTAAGGCTTGCCATCAAAGGATATATGAATCCGAGGCCTAGCCCGAATGCTATCATAGCTCCGCCGAAGCTCTTTGTTATGCCGAAAGACCTTGCAATCAGTCCCAGTATCATGAATATCGAGAACAGGATCGCAGACGAATTCAGCACTATCTGGAGGAGCTGTGACACCAGCACTGCTGTAAAGTATGCCTGCATGTACGGCACTATGTATTGGTGCACTATTACTATGGGAAACAGTTGAAACTGGAAGCTGAATCCGACGCCAGAGCCAGTGGCAGGGCTTATTGGGAAGGGCGACGGAGTTGACACGGTTGCGCTGGGATTTATGCCTCCAATGATTGCAAGCACGAACATTGACTGCGTGAAGGATGCGGCAGCCTGATTGAATGTGTAAAACTCGCAGTCTGAGAGTCCATATATGTCAGCTATGTTTGAAGAGGTAGGGTTGTTTCCAGATACGCTCGGATTGCATGCGTTTGGGACTATTCCTAGGGAGGAGAATGCGCTTACAGGGCTTGTTGTGAGCACTATAGTGGAGAACGACAAGAATATTATTGCAAATATTATCGTTATGAAACAGTCATAAATTTTTGCACGAGCCCATACCTTTATGTCATTCCTGCCGAGCAGTGGGCTCAGTTGGTATATTACTGCTATGACCGCGATTATTGCAAGCGTTGTCAGCAGTATTATAGGGAACCATATGTTTGAGCCGGCGCCAAGGAAACAGGTCACGCTGTTTGTTGGAGCAGTGCATGCAGCTAACAATAGATTATTTATCATAATATCCTACTCAGCGCCCTGCTTCCCTGCAATGATGGGGAGCCCAGAAGGCCTCCAATCTTTTCCACCAATTCATATGAGATGATCAAGGCTATTATTAAACCCACCATGCTTATGCCCACCTGCTCTATGCCGTTTATGAATCCATACACTTGGGCGTAGTAAAGATCGCCGAAATCAAAGTTTATCAGTGACGCGTACTTTGTGAACGTTGTGGTAAGGAGGCTTCCGCTGTTGCACATGTTGCCGAACTGGCTGCTGAACTGGCTGTTGCTGCAGAAGCCCTTGCCCCCGTTCGGATTCACTGCCCCATTAACGCTGTTGCCTACAAGGAATGGATACATCAGCGCTGGGAATATAACGTAAAATGCTATGAACAGGGCTATGAGCGAGCCTCCTGCAGGCCTAGTCCATGGGAATGACCTTAGGGCTATTCCAACATAGAAGAATATCGGGAAGAGGAAGTAGACCATGAATAAAAGCACGATTATGAACATGCCCATGAACACTGTTCCGAAATATGTCAGCTGTTCGTCCCACAGCAGCGCAGTCACAACAGACATGCCCTGGAAGGGTGAGAATGCAATCCCGAAGCCGTTAGGCATCATGTGTATGGTCAATCCTCCATTGGGAGGAGCGCCTACTGCAAAAAAGTTGGTTATGTATAGGTTAAGGAAGACGCCGAACCAGTTGGAAAGGCCAGGCACTATGATGTTGTTCTGTATGTCGCCGCAAAGGTTTGCATACAAAGTATAAGACGAGCCAGAAGCAGGCACGCCGCTTATTCCGCTTTGCAGGGATGCTAGATTGGCGAAAAAGTATAATGGACCTGCAGCAAATGCAATAAGCACCCCCACTGCTGCTATTATAACGAGGTTTGCAGTAGACTCTAGGAATTCTGTTTTCGCAAAGTTGAGAAGAGAATCTACGTGGAATGCGAAGCCAAACGCATACGCAATCCCGCTGACCATCAGCACGACCAGTATTATCAGCAGTGCTACAGATATTATCGAGCCGTATCCGGTTATTCCTGCAAGCACCGGCAGGTACTGGTTTTTAGATGACTGGAATAGCGCAGCGCAGTTTATTACGGGATTTGGTATGGCGCTTGACACAGGATTTGGTATGGTGCTTGACGCGGAGAGGACAGCCGGCCCCGCTATGGAGAGAATGGTCAACGAACACAATAAAATAAATTTATAATTCATTTTGGTCACTCATATGAACCTGCTCAGGCCGATTATTGTGGTTTCTCCGCCTATAAGCGAAGATATGCCAGTCATGGCAGATAACAGGATCAAGAAATTGAGTATAGGTATTATGAACGCTGAGACTGTTATAAGTCCGTACATGTTTACCAGTGATGTCAGTGCAGCGGCAACATTGTGCGGCCCTACTTTTGACAGGCAGCTGCCCCCCACAGACTGCCCTAGGAAGAAATCCACCAGAGGATTTGCCTGCAGGTTTCCGGAATTTGAGATTAAGGCTAGAAGGCCTGTGACTGGAAGCAATGCGCTTTGGACCAGCGCACTTGATATTATATCGAATTCAGTAGGAATTATGGTTCCGGTGGGATCATTTGGATAGCAGGTATATAAGCTTATTATCCCTACTGCGTCTGGATAGGAATAGAAGCTCACATCCCTTTTAGCGAAGCAGGATGGAATGTTGCTATATGGGTTTTCTCCGGATGGGTACTCACCATTTGAGGCTGAAAGTGCTCCTGTGCAGGCCGGGATCGTGGCAGGATACCTTGCCGGCTGCGTACCCTTGTATATGTAGCTGGTCTGGAGCGTGTTTGCTGTTGTGTAGCACCATAGCACGTTGTTAGGTGTGCTTGATGGAACCGGACTGAAGCCGCAAAGCGCTATGCCTGGTATCTGACTTGCTCCGACAAAAGGCTGCGATTGGAGATTATTCAGGGCGCTGTATTCTAGCAGAAATACTGTAGGCAGTATTATTACTCCGACTATGGTGGCTGCAATTATGAAACCCCCTGCCCTTCTGGTGAACGGGATGGTCCTTAGGACTATCCCTATTCCAAGCATATACGGCCAGAATATGAGCAGCATTATTATCACTACCAGCTCGAGTGTCTCCATGTATAGTGTGAGGGTACCCTGCGTCACTATTGAAGGCATTATCGCCCTCTGGAATACGTATCCCTGGTATGGCTTGTAGCTAAGCTGCAGATTTACTCCGGACGGGGCTGCAGGGTCAACGCATGTGGCAGGCGCGCAGAACCCCACGTCTGGATTCAGGTTCCTGAGGAAGAAGATTAAGCTGTCAAGATTGTACAGTGCATTTAGTTCGTACACCGACTGGTTTGTCATGTTGGCTATTATCACGTATGTTGCTGCAAGGCCGTAATCTATCTTGGAGGTTATCGGATCTGCTGGATTAACCCTGTTTTGCGGTGCGCCTATGAGGTACTGGCAGACTGCTGTGGTCGGCTCGGGGAGGTTGGCCGGAGTGGAATGTGGATCATAAAAGTTGCTTTCAAGATATGCTGGAAACGCGTTGCCGCTAGGCGGATTGAGATTAGGCGGATTGAGATAGGTGCTGCATATATTTGATATGGATGAAACTCCGCTGGATCCGAGGAATGAGCCGAAGCTGAAGTCGGTTGTGCCTAGCATGTAGAGCACCCCTATTATTATGATTACTAGCAGCACGCTCCCTGCAGCCTGCTCCAGTTCGGATATGGCGGAGGCCCTTATCCTTGGATTGTTTAGCAGGTAGCCGATCATATAGTAGACTCCGGCAAGCATGGCGCTGAGAAGGGCTGCAACTACTATGATCGGAGCCCAATCTGTGAATGCTGAGTATGGAGCAACTATTGTAGGAGCGGCGGAATAGGCTAGCGAAAATAGAGACACTGCAAAAATAAGGTATATTGTTTTGTATCTCATGCACTATCCGCTCCAAAATGGTCCAACTCCTATTACCTTGCCAACTGAATTAAGCCCTTTTGTAAGGCCCTGCGAAAACGCAAGGGTTATGGCAAGGTCAAGCCCCACAAGAAATACGCCTTCAAACACGTACTCTGCAGTCTTGAGCCCGTCAGCAATTATGAACTTTGGTATCTCGAACATGATCTGCAGGATCTGGCTCAGCACAGAAAAGAAGCCCCCTTGGTTCGATACTGAGGATGAAAAGAACGATGTCGGAAGGGCAAGGGCGCTTAGCGGTCCGCCAGAAGATATGCCCTGCGCAGACTGGCTAAATAATGCACTTGTGGGTATTGAGCCAAGCTGGTAGACTGAAGTGTATTGCTGATACGGATTGCATAAAGTCGTTGGGCCTGTGCAGTAGATCCATGTGACTATGTAGCTGTTCATAAGCAGTGCAAGTGGCAATATGAAGTAGAAACCTATGGCAAGCGAGAGGAATGTATCAGAGGATTCCCTGAGCTTCGGGCCGGCAAAAGGGATTGAACGCATCACCAGCGCAAGGGGAACGATTACTGTCAGGGCCAGAGAGGCTATAAGCGGCAAGATAAGGTATATTATGAATAGCACTCCGAATGCCACTATTATTAGCGGCAGGAATGAAGCAGCAAGGGCTCCGCTGAATCCGAAAAGCGCATTGATCATGCCTGGACTGAATGAAAGGGACAGGTACGGGTTTATTGTAAGCTCCGTAAGGAACTCCTCGACAGTACTTGCGATGTTTGCGCTTACTGCGATCAGGACCGACTCTGAATATATCTGTGTGAATAACCCAAGTCCTTTTGTGAACATGAGGTTGCCTATGTAGGCCTCCGAGTACTGGAGGGGGTTCTGGTATGTGGTCTGGGTTATCTGGGTCGAAGAGGTGACAATCGCCTGCCCTATCTGGCATGTTGCAGATGAGAATGCTATGAGTATTAGTATTATCATTATGCTTATTATGCCCTGGAGTGATTCGTACCTTGCTGCGCCCTTCATCTTCTCCCGCATCGATGCAGGGAAGACTCCGCTTAGCGAGTAAAGCATTGCGCATACGGAGAATGAAAGCAGTATGACAAGCAGGTTTATCTGTATCCAGCCTCCGGTATTTAGGGATCCGGTTGCCGTCGGAGTGCCTCCGAATACGCATGTTGATGGGATTGTGCCAGTAGTGGATAGTAGGATGGATAACATGTTGATCAGCTTGCAAGTCTCAGCTTTCCTCCTATTGATAGCCTGATTGTGCCTCCCATTGACTTTGCCAGTCCATCAACAAGGGGATACATTATCATCAGGTCGATCACGAATAGGAGCAGCTGCATTATGATGTAAATGCCGTATCTCATTATCCTGTCCATGTAGGTGTATATGGCATTTGTCTGGAAGACCGGCAGGGCATACCATATTGATTGCGTGAATCCTGCCACGGAATTAATCGAGCTAAGCAACAGGTTTATCCCGGTACATGCAACATCTCCGATTATGCTTGGCAGGACTCCTGTGCAGCTTGATACGACGAGGTTTACAGTCGAAGGAGCGGGCTGGATGATGGGAAGGGTGTTCGATAATACAGAGGTGACCTCATAGTTAAACAGTATAAAAACCGAGGGCAGAACCAGGCACAGAGCCAGGCCTATTGCTATTATTGTTCCGCCTATGCCCCTTATGAACGGAAACGCCCTGAATACCAGTCCCAGAGGTATGAAGAAGGTCAATCCGACATAGGCCAGGGAGGGAAGCGTGGTTATCAGTCCGAGCGTAATTGAGGAGAACGGGAACAATACGAAGTTGATGAGGTCATTTATTATCGACCCGTATGGGGCGATGAAGAAGTTCCCTGTCTGGAGCAGCCAGTTAGCAAATGGAAGGAAGTCTATCCCGTCGTAAAATGCAAGGTATGGGCCTAGCGCAGGGATTGGAATGTAGAATCCTACCTGAAGCGTTGACCAGAAACCGGTACCTGCGGAAATTATGCCGAACTCCTCCCAGGTATTGACCAATTGGGAATTTACGTTGCACAGGTATCCTTCGGCGCCATGTATGAGAGGAGTTAGGTCGGCCACATTGTTATTAAGCGTGACAGGTCCAGATACTGCACTTGGCACAAGCAGATAGGACAGATTGCCTATGAATGTTATTCCTGCGAATATGACCACTATTATTATAGCGGTCTTTGCTATCTCCCAGTATTCGGTCTGCAGCCAGTTCCTTATGCCAGTGTTCGGGAACAGCCTGCTCAATGCAAACGCTATGGCAACGACATCGAAGGATATGGTAAGGGCCAAAAGCGCAAGTTCCAGCCCTGTTCCGCTGCTTGAAATTGATATGCTGCCCCAATTGAAGCCTGGTTGGCATACCGGAGGCAACGGTGCAGGCAACGGTGCACTTGCATTTATTATATTCGGTAATAAGAGTAGGAGAAAACCCAACAGCCCCAAAGCCTTCATGCGCATGGATATACTTGATTCACAGAGGCTTAAAAATCTTTATAAATTTTTTGTGTCAGTTGCTTTTGATGGCACCGCCGTGCCTTTTCCAAGGATTTGAGTTAGCAACGCACAATAATGACCTGCCCACATCTTCTTATCCCTGCTCCACCACTATATAGAATAAACCGGCCATTGGCAGGAGAAGCAAACGTCAGTGCCTTAACAGCCTGAACCTGTTCATGTACGCCTCGGCCTGGAATATGACGAAATACGGCACTATGAAGAGTGAGTTCAGCACAAGCACTATGTATCCTGCCCAGTTGCTGAAGACGAATATGCATACTGCGTCGACCACAGATATGATCACAGTTATGAGCACTAGCCACATCAGGAAGTACTGCGGCTCATGTACCACAAGCCTTGCGCTGTCCCTGACCGCCCTCCAGAGCTTCTTGTCATCAACAACAACGGCGCTTGGCGCATAGAATAGGATGGCGAACAGGAAGAACCCGACAATCCCGGTAAGAAGCGCTGATATGCCTATGAAATATCCTAGGATGTTGGCGAATACTATTGCAATTGTATATAACAGAAATATCGCGAATACCCTGCCTATGTATGTCTCTATGTTCTTGAATGCCCTCAATCCGACCTTAGAATGGGTCCTTTTTGACTTGACAAGCAGGCTTATGAGAACGAATGCGAAGCTCAGGAAGAGAAGAGAAAAGATTGTTGATATGGTTATGACCACAAGACTGAGAAGGCTTATGTTTCCGTTCACGAATATGCTTGCACTCCTGAGGAATATCGCACCTGCTGTGATGTAGGTAGGAAGTGGGGCAAGAAGCGGTATCGCGAATGCTATTATGAATGGTATGGAGAATATCAATGCGAGACTCAGCTTCTCGCGGTATACTTCATACGACTCTTGCAGCACTCCGGCCAAAAATGCACCGGTTTTTATTGGAATTGAAAGTTAAAAAAGATATGCCTGGTTATCCGGCTTTTGGAATTTGCTTTGTGAACTGATCAAAGAGCATTTCTTGTCTCTAATTATGTAGTTGTAGTTTACATGCCTTCACTCTAAGGTGATCGCATGTTTATTCTTTGCTCCTCATAATACTCTCTTTGCAGCCGAGTTGCTTCTCTTATTTCTGCGGCGTTCTTGGATTCCTGTTCATGCAGGTAGTATTCATGTTCCTGCCGGTGTCTTTGAATCTCCTGGAGCGCTTCAACTCTCCTTTCAGCTTCAATTGACCTAATAGGTTTTATTACAGGCAAGATATACCCCAACCCCTTGGGGTTGGGATACTAAGATCGAAACTGCAACAGTCTTGCAGTACATCATACCCCACTGCTTGCAGTTGGGTAGTTGATTTTTCTGATATATGAGCCTTTAGGAGTAAACTTATAGAAAAGATTAAATATCTTTAGGGATAAAGGGATTAATATGGCAGAAACCAAAATCTACATAGACGATGCAGTCGACAGCAGGCTCAGGGAGGAGGCTATGGAGCGCTTCGGATACGGGAGGGGATCCATAAGCAGTGCTGTTGAAGAGGCAATAGTCCAGTGGCTTGCAAAGAGGAGCATGATAAAGAAGGGGATTAAACGCATCTTGGATGAAGCAAGAAGCGATGAAAATGTACTTGCAGTGCTGCTTTTCGGAAGCTACGCTCGGAAGATGCCTGATTATGGAGATGTTGACCTTGCCATACTGCTAGGCGAAGGCGCAGACCATTTCAAGGAGCTTGCGCGGTATGCAGGCGCATCGCTCAGCGAGGAGGAGAGGCTTTTTGACGTTTCCATACTGAACGACATGCCCATAGACCTGCAGAGCAGGGTGCTGAATGAAGCGGAAGTGCTCTATGCAAGGGACAGGCCAAGACTTTATGATTACAGCCTTGGCGTAATGGACCATTGGTCTGAATTCAGGCACAGGTTTAATCTGATGTTGAACAAGTGATTACATGCTTGACGCGGAAAGGATAAACAGAAAGCTCACCGATCTGGAGCAGTACAAGGAGAGGCTTGAGGGATTCGCGCCAAAGGATTTGAAGTCATACCTTAAATCAGATTCCATTTTGAAGAGCGCGGTTGAGAGGCACCTCCAGCTGATAAGCGACCTTGAGCTGGACATATCCGCACTGCTGTACAAGGGTCTGGAGCTGAAGCTCTCCGGTGACGATGAATCGGTTTTGGACGGATTAAAAGACAGACTGGGCAAGAACCTTGTCGAGAAGATAGACAACAGGAGAAAGCTTAGGAACAGCCTTGTCCATGCATACATAGACTCGAATTATGACAAGGAGGTCTTCGAGCAGTCGCATGACATGGGCGACCTGAGGGACTTCGGCAGGGAGGTAAGGAAGATCGTCAAAGATCACGCCTGATTTTCTTTAACATCATTCCAGCCAGGCTTGGATTTCTAGCGGTACAGGAGCGGCTGCGTCCTGAAATAGTATTCGTTGTTCGATAGCACTGCCGATATGTATGCCGGAGTATGTATGTTCGCAGGAATAGTTGCAGTGAGGCTGTAGCTTCCCGTGCTTGGCAGGATTATCCTGTTTGGGTTCACTGAGCACGGGAATCCGCATATCTGGCTGCCCTTTATTATGCTGTAGTTGAAGACCCCAAAGTACTTGCCTGTGCTGTTCGCATCTATCTCTATCAGCAGGTACATTGGCGTTGCGTTCCTGTAATTGTAGGAGAGATATGCGTGGTATGTGAGCGTGGTGCTGTTTGACCTTGTTATGGATATGTTGTCTGCTGACATCCCGAACCCTGAGGAATATGAGTTGTGCGCATAGACAGATACTGCAAGGATAAGGAGCAGCGAGACTAGAAGTAAAGATGCATAGGCGCATCTTGCGGCTTGCGACCCTGCAATCATGGTTCTCAGCCAGTTGCCCGCACTCTCCTTTACCTTGACGTCAGCAACCAGGACGAACGCGACTATTGGGAGCAGGTAGTAGATCTGGAGAGCATGCCCTAGGAATAGGAATGGAATTACGCTGAAGAGCAGTATCAACTTCCTGTCATTCACGTACAGCGAGATCACCAGCGCCAGCAGTATCGAGCCCAGGAAGATGTAGGTAAAGGCATGGAGAGGCACGTTGAAGCTAGTTGCGATGATGTATCCTATTGGGGAGAGCCCGCTTGGCTGTATCGCAGAGGTTATCTCCAGGAAGTTGTTCAGGTAGCCTGACGGGCTGCTTATTATGAAGTAGCTGTTTATTATCATGAATACGGCAAGGGCCCCTGCAAGCTCCCTGAGCCCCCTCTTCGCGCCGTAAGTGTTGAACGTGTATGCTATAAATAGGAGCACTATTATCCAGAGCTGCTCTTGGAGCGAGAGCGCCAGGCCGAGGAAGAGCCATGAATGCCTCTTCCCTATCCCCGAATACAGGATGAGCACGAGCGCAAGCATCAGGAAGGTTATCATCGATGATAGGTATAGGGTGAATAATCCGAGCGCTATGTAGACCAGGTATTTGGAGCCTGTGCTTGTCCTATCCGCTGCGATCAGCATGTACGCGAGGAGGAAGAGAAGCACGAAGACAAATCCCTCGGCGTGTATGAAGCTGCCCGTAAGGTCCTGCGGCAGCGGGTTCAGCAGAAGGTAAAACGGCACCTGCACCAGGAAGTACAGTGCCGGATAGTCGAGAACGCCTATTATGCTTCCGTTGGTGGTTATTGTCAGACTCGTGCCGATTGAGCTGTGCAGGTTGTACAGGACATTGGATATGGACACCGTATACGGATTTACTCCGTTGAAAAGGTTCTTCACTGCGTAGTAGCCTATAACGACCTCGTCATCGGTCTGGTAATTTATAAAATGTGGGGTGAAATATATCGCTACAAGTATGACTACTATGGCTATGACGGAGAGCTTTATGCGCCTGTCCTTGGTGTAGAAATACAGCTGCAGGATGAAGAAGAGGAGCAGGAACATCACAAGGTATGATACAACGTACTGGAGCTGGAAAAAGTTTACTATGGATGCCTGGCCGAGGCTTATGTAAAGGGCAGTGGCGACAATGAAGAGCAGTATTGATGTGTAGAATGAGGCTGCGGTTGCAGCCCTGGTTTTTCTGCCCGGCTTGTGCAGGCCAAGACCGTATGCAATCGTGTAGATTATGAGGAGTGCAGCGAAGACTATTACAAGGCATGAACCTGCAGCGGAGTACTCGGGAAGCAGGTAGCCTACGGTTATCAGAAATAAAATGAATGATAAGGCAAGGTTTCTAGGATCTGCGCCGTAAAGCGGCAGTGGCTTGCGCCCAGCGCTTCCACTGGGCCTTTCAGCTATGGCCTTGGCAGGAAGCGAATGAGACATCTCCTGTCCCGGCTATCTCAGGTATCACGTGCAGCCAAGTGATCCTATGTTCGAACTCGTGCTTGTTATCATGCTTATTACGCTTGGCGCAATAATTACGATCACGAGGCCTACTATCCCTCCGACGATCATACCCAATGACCAGCCCTGAAGGTTGCCTTTTAGGTTTCCTGCTGCAGGGAGCATGTGAGCCACTGCATAGAACGCGCCTCCGAGTATGAAGAGCGCTAGCGCTATTACTCCGACCACGTCCTGAATCGTCGTTATTATTCCGCACAGGCTTGAGCTTATCACTGAAGAGGCCGCGTTGTTCGAGGTGGCCGGGGTCTGCGCAGTTGCAAGCGGCAGAACGAGCATGCTCACCAAAGACAGTATCAACAGGTAGTATCGGTTTATCGATGCCATATTCTCAACTTTTCTGAATATTGTATGCATTAGCTTATTTAAATATCTTTCGGAATATGCGAGTGTGGGGCATAAGTCGGGTATTTCTAATTGACCCCATTTTCAATTAGAATAAGTTTGAAGGACGTATTTTATGTGTTTGGAGGCAAATTTTCAAAAATTCGAAGCAAAAACCACCAGAAATATGGTTTAATGGATCAGAAATTTGATATAAA
>DAHWIK010000048.1 GCA_027345185.1 Microcaldota archaeon | reverse complement strand
CAAATTACGCCACATGCCCTCCATATTATTTGGATAGCAACCTTTAGAACTATATTGCAACAGCAGTGCCCCAAAAGCATTATAAATATTCCACTCGCATAGTAAAGCAAGTGATTTTATGATAACTAACATAGATGTTAGCAAAATAGAGGCCAGCAGGGGCAGCAAAGACGCAATATCAAATATGAAGTTCAATATCGCATTCGATGATGTCAAGGTTGACAAGGACAACGTTCACGTAGGGTTCACGTTTTCAGCATTCTATGACGGCGAGTCAAACGGGAAAGGAAGCTCAAAGGAGGTAGGCAAACTCACAATAACCGGAAGAATAACCTCAAAAGAGGAAAAGGACCTTGCAGACGAGGTGCAGAAGACATGGGAGACGAAGAAGACTCTTCCACTGAAGTTCGCAGAGGACGTACTGAACATAATAACATTTGAGTGCGGTGCAAGGGGAACGCTCATAGCCTATTCAATGGGCTTTATAGCGCCATTACCAATGTCAAGGACCAAGCTTCAGGAAGGAAGCAACCCAAGCAACGTTTCCTAAAGCCTGCTAATCATACAGTTGAGAGCGCATGGATTATGTAGAGTTAGCGGGAATTATAGTAGATATAGATTACACTTCGGCAGGTGACCGCAGCATAATAAGGATTGCGCTCAAGTCGAACAGCAAGGTCTACAAACTCCTTGATCCGAGTTTCTATCCCTATTTCTATCTTAATCCATTCAACCAGGGCCTGGATCCGTCTACTATAGCCAGCATGGACATAATACACGATGGAGAAAGGGTAAGCATACACTCAGCAACAAAGTTGCAGCGCAACATAAAGGGCAAGGAGTCAAACCTGATAAGAATAGAGGCGAACAATACAAGGAGCATACCAAAGTTGAGCGAGCACCTTTCCGAATTCGGTACAAGGTACGAATATGACATACTTTTCTGGAAGAGGTACCTGATAGACAAGGGCATATCCCCACTCTCAGGAGCCAAAGTCACGGCGCACCAGGAGAACGGGAACCTTATAATAGACGAGATAAAGCCCAGCCCAGTAGAGCCTAGCCTCACCCACATATGCTTTGATATAGAGACATACAACCCGAACATAGCTCCAAGGCCTGAGATAGATCCGTGCATAATGATAAGCTATGAAACAGATGACAGGAGGGGGGTCATAACAACAAAGAAGATAGACAAGGGATTCATAACCTTCTGCCCCGACGAAAAGAGCATGATACTCAAATTTGTAGAGATAATAAAAGAGGTTGATCCAGACATAATAGCCGGATACAACTCATCCAACTTCGACGTTCCGTACCTGATGAAAAGGGCAAAGAAACTGGGAATAGACTTTGATATAACCAGATACGGAGAGGAGGCAAAGGAGGAGAATCATGGTCTGATAAAGGCCGTAAAGATTCCTGGAAGGATAAATCTTGATGTGTACAACGTTGCGAGGTTCGTATCAATAGTCGGCGCTTCTGAGACGCTACTGAAAATAAACAGGTTCACCCTTGGAGACGTTTATAGGGCAATTACTGGAGACACTAAGCGGACCGTAGACAAGAAGAACATATGGCAGCAATGGGACGGCGGCAGGGAAGAGCTTGAAGAGCTTGCAGAATATTCACTAAGCGACTCAATCTCGCTTAATGCGCTCTATCATTTCTTCATGCCCCTCGAGGCGGAGGTCTCGAAGGTTACCGGAACGACACTTGCAGAGACTGCCATATCTACCACAGGCCAGCTTGTTGAATATCTGCTGATGAAACATGCCACATGGAACAGGGAAATCATATCAAACAAGCCCAGCGAGGACGAGATACGTGCCAGGAATGCCAATCCCATAGAAGGAGCATACGTGAAGACCCCAGAGGCAGGGATATACGACCATATCGCCGTATTCGACTTCAGAGGGCTGTATCCATCAATAATAATAGCCAACAACATAGATCCTTCGACTCTATGCAAGGACTGCACCGACTACCATGTTTCTCCAGAAGGGTCAAAATTCCTGAAGAAGCCACAGGGCATAGTACCAAAGGTACTTGAAATACTGATAGCAGAAAGGTCAGATGTCAAGAAGAGGTACAAGAGGAATCCTGACAACAAATATCTTGCGGCCAGGTCGCAGGCGCTAAAGATACTTGCAAACTCGTTCTATGGCTATCTTGGATACGCCAGGTCAAGGTGGTATTCGAGGGACTGCGCGTCTAGCGTGACTGCCTTTGGCCGGGAGACGATCTCCAATACAATCAAGGAGGCAGAGGATAAAGGATTCAAGGTAATATATGCGGATACGGACAGCGTATTCCTGCTGATGCAGGGCAAGACCAAGGAGGAGGCGCAGGGATTCATGTCAGATATAAACAAGAAGCTTCCAGGAGCAATGGAGCTTGAGCTTGAGGATTTCTACGTGCGGGGAGTTTTTGTAGGCAAGAAGGGCAAATCTGAATCAGGAGCCAAGAAAAAATACGCGCTTCTTTCCGAATCCGGAAGGATAAAAATAAAGGGATTCGAGCTTGTAAGGAGGGACTGGTCCAATATATCCAGGGAAACCCAGAGAAAGGTGCTCGAAGCCATATTAAAGGAGGGAAGCAAGGAGAAGGCACTCTCAATAGTGAAAGGGGTGGTGCAGGACCTCAAGGATGGCAGCGTCAACATGAAGGATCTGGTCATATATACCCAGATAAGGAAGAAGATAGACAGCTACGACTCAAAGTCTCCAGAGCTCCATGCCGCAAAGAAGGCATTGGCAGACGGTATAAAAAGAAAGGATGAGCTTGATGGAGCAACAATCGGATATGTGATAACGAAAAACGGCAGCTCGATATCAGAGAAGGCCGAGATAGAGGATACAGCAAAAAGCTACGATCCGGAATACTACATAAACCATCAAGTCCTTCCTGCAACTCTCAAGATCCTAAAGGAGCTGGGCTTCAGCGAAGAGGAATTAAAGGGCGAGGGTTCTCAGAAGAAACTCTGAAATATAACACTTAATGAGTGACCATACATGGAATACGACTACGAAAAACTAAAAATGACAGGCAAGGTCTCAAGCGAGGCGCTTGAATATGCAAAATCAGTAATAAAGCCAGGCAGGAAACTGCTTGATGTAGCTAACGAGATAGAGAAATTCATAGAGGATAAGGGATGCAAGCAGTCGTTTCCTGTAAATCTTTCTTCAAACGCAGAGGCCGCACACTACACACCCGAATTCACAGACCAAAGGGTGGTAGGTGAAAAGGACGTAATCAAGGTCGATCTTGGGGCCAGGGATGGCACATATCTCACAGACTGCGCCAGAACCGTATGCCTGGACGGCGAGTACTCAAAATTGGTTGAGGCAAGCGAGAAGGCGCTTGAGAATGCCATAAGCATGGTCAAGGCAGGAAGGAGGGTAAACGAGATAGGGGCGGAAATAGAGAGGACAGCGAAGGCAGGAGGATTCAACGTAATAAAGAATCTGGGAGGCCACGGAATAGAACAATATGAGCTACATGCCAACATATTCATACCTAATTTTGGAAATGGCGACAACACAGAGCTTGAAGAGGACTCTGTGATAGCAATAGAACCCTTTCTTACAACAGGCGTAGGCCATGTTGTTGAAGGGGAGTCTCTCCAGATATTCCAGGGCGTCTCTGACAGGAATCCAAGATCCGCAGATGCAAGGGATGCCCTGTCACACATAACAAGCGAATTCAGCACGTATCCCTTTGCAATGCGCTGGTTGATCAAGAAGATGGGGTCTCAGGAATTCAAGGCGAGAAGGGCGATAGCAGAGCTTATTACAATAGGAGACCTTGAGCCATTTCCAGTGCTGGTAGAAAAGAGCGGCGGAACCGTCGCACAATCGGAGAAGACGCTCATAGTAACCAAGGACTCCTGCGATATAGTGACCTGATCATACGAATTTCAATAGGCTGAACTGCTGCTTGTCAGTGGTTCCAGAAGCCTCAATCTCCGTGCCGGCGAATATCTCGCCTATCTCCTCCTTTATCAGGTAAAGCCTCTGTCTTATGTAATTATCAAGCTTGTATTTCTCAGCAAGGTTTATCGCCACATTCAGGTATTTCTCTATTCCTCCCTTGTTTATTGTCAAAAGCAATTTGCCCTGGTCGCGAGTACACACTCCTGACAGCGGGATGCGCCTGTACTTTGCCGGGCACTTTGAGCACCTGAACGTCTGTTTAGAGAAGGAATGAAGGTTGCCTATCAGGTCCGGTATGAAATGGCTGATTATTACCTTTCTTGCAGCATCGCTTATCTCAACAGACTCGAGCATCTCCATAAGCTCGAATTCTGCATCAAGTTTCTCCTGCATAGTCTTCAGCGTAGTGTACGTGCTTCTCTTCGGAGACGCCGATACCGATCCAGAGGACGTAACATGCGAGAACAGCACGCTGCTGAAAATTGTCTTAGTATTCAACCTGTCCTCAACACACCCTATCTTTATCTCGGAAGGGGGGGAATTGGAGTAGGTCTTTTCATAGAACTCAAGAGGGTACCTTTCCACAGTCTCCATTGCGTGCACTTCATCGTCCACCTCCTCCGGTTTCACATTGATAGTCAATATCAACGGAGTGTCCATCGTCCCCCCGACAGTCTGAGGCAGATATTTCCTTGAAAAATTTATCAGCGCATCAAGCAGAAGCATGCTCGTGTCTTCGTCACCATCGCAGTTCCTCCGCCTTGCGGATATGGTATAGGGATGCGCAAATCCCACACTTGCATCAGTGAAACCAACTATCCTGTTCAACACGCCGCAAGAGGTGTGTGGGGATAGCGTTATGACTAGCTTACCCAGCATATCTTCAGGGTCCGATGCATTGTAAAATGGCGCAATGCCATATATCTTCTCAAGCTCCAAGTCAACAAACTTTGAAACACGAAGTAGATAATCCGCTCCATGTCTATTGAGTATTACATCCTGGTGCCTAAGCTCTACCAGCTGGGAGGGGTCAGTTAACTCTGTGCCTCTGTAGTCCTTAGTGTATCCTAATTCCCTAAGTTTTTCAACGCTTACACCAATCTCCTCCGGATAAAAATGTGTTATTGGCACATCAGTAGCATCAAACCGTGCAGTACCGTCCTTGAATATGTATACCCCGTTTGAAGCCCTTATCATCCCCTTCTCTATAGGCTCTATTGACTTGTCTCTGCTCATCATTCCCTTGACCCCTTTTATAATCGGTGGTATCTTCGGTAAACCGACAGCCTTCATCCCTTCAGAAACCAATTTTGTAAGATCCACGTTTCTCTGTTCAAACGCAATGGCGTCAACGCCGCACCTTTCACATCTCGACCCAGCAACCAATGCCTTGCAGTTCGGGCAAATGCTTTCTATCTCAGCCCGCTCATTGCAGTCGTGGCAGAACTGTGACGGTATGATCCTCTTGCAGTTTTGGCATTTGTATCTCGCAAGCTCTATATTGATGTTGCCGCTGAACTTCTTTGATCCCAAAAAGTACGCAGAGGTGATGTTTCTGGATGGACCTCCATCAGAGCCAATGGGGAACAGGACGTTCGTGGCTGGCTTCATCAGCCTCTCCTTCGCCTTTTCCGGCCTCCCTATCCTTGCTGCAATGTATGTTGAGCGTTTCGGCAGGGCAAATACGGATACCTTGTTGAGCATAGATAGTACGTCCGGTGCGGCCATATCATACCTGTCTATTGACAGCTCGTTCACACGAAGCGTCTTCCTGTCCTCTCCAATGAATCCGAGTGTGCCTACGAGGCTCTTTGCGAAATCGCTTGATATAAATATCTTGTCAAGCGAGACCTTGTAAGGTACGTTGAGCAGGTCAAGCGTCCTTCGTATGCTCTCATTTTTGTCCAGTGACAGGTCACCCATATCAAATATATTTGCACCAGCCGCATCCGAGTTTCTTATTATATGTAGTGCAAGCTCTACTATTCTGTTCTTGTCAACCGCCTGAAGCTCGAAAAGGAACTTCGGATGTATCGGAACACCATACTTTACAGAGAGGCCATAGGCGTCGTTGAAGCAAATGCCACCATGTTCCACCTTTTCTGTGAACCCCGCCTTCTCCAGCTGTGCTTCCCACAGTTCCTCCACATAGCTTGTCGGCTTAAGCAGAGAATTGGATTTCCTGA
Organism: Microcaldota archaeon; assembly: GCA_027345185.1. GTDB lineage: Archaea > Micrarchaeota > Micrarchaeia > Micrarchaeales > CABMGC01 > JAJZNA01. Next base: position 35,754 of record DAHWIK010000048.1, on the reverse strand, counting down.
AGTCGCCAAAAGTAATCAGAATGTCGCCTAGGGAGAGTATCTTTTCCACATCATCCTTGTATTTCATTGCGGTTTCCGCATCGTTTATTCTCATCGCCTCTCCGCTTTTCAGCCTTACGAAAGGCCCCTCAATCGAGTCTACAGGAACGGCCACGCATCCCTTTCCTGCAGAATCCATTTTGAGCTGTGTGCCTACTGCTATGAATCCGCCTGCGATTATCATTGTTGCAGGGCTAAATCCCTTAGCGGCTATTCCGCTTAGCCTGCTCCTTCCGTACCTGAGCCTGAATCCACCAACATGGTTAGGATAAGCCAGGATAGGTCTTCCTGCCACAAGCTCATCAAGGAATCCAGGTCCATCCTGTTGCGTTGTGTCAGGTTTCTTTATATCCACTTTTATAATGCCGTTTAACCATTCCCAATCAAGTCCAAAGGGTTTTACCTCCTTGTTCAGCTTCTTTGCCTTCTGGGCTATCCCCTCGCAAAGCACCAACGGAACTCCGCCGCGCACCCTATTCGACATCGCAACATCCTTTCCGTCATAGGCTATCCTCTTCAGGTTAGCATGTACTCCGACCTCAATTACTTCTGACGGCACTCCGTCAACGCATACTGGGCAGTTGCTCACTATTGTGCGCAAGTCGTCGTCACTTGGCTTATACTGTAGCCTAGCGCATCTGGTGTGGTATAGCTCCACCTCCTCAAGATATCTCTCGACCTCTTCCAGTCCTGGCTTATACTCGCCTATATTGAATATCTTCCTGGCATAGTCTGCCAAAGCTACAGACAGTGCCGCAGCGGTGCCCCCTGCGCCTCTTATGGGGCCTGCATACAGGATTGAGATATAATCCGTGCCGTCTGGATTCTTGTATCTTCTGATTCCTGTTATCCCTTCTGTTGGCGCAACCAGCACACCATCTGTCAATATTGCAGATCCTACTCTCACTGCAAGCTCAATCCTCTTTATTGTCTCCATGCCATTGAATCTGTTATTCTTGCATATCTCCTCAACAACATTAAAGGCGAGTTTTGGGGTTGAGATGCTTTTTGCTCCTGGCGGCGTTGCCCGCCGCTTGACATCCCTTATAATACCAGCAAGTCCCTCAAGATTTATTAGCCCTTCAACCCTGCTTGGAAGATCCGGGGCAGGGAATATCTCAACAGTCTCCTTCGGATCAATTCCCTTGGCCCTTGCCGTTTTTGCCACAGCGTAGGCCCTATCGAACTCCGAAGACATTTCGCTGAAGTATTCCTCAATTTCCATACCAAGCACTAATTGAACTCATTGTTGAAATCCACAACCGACATTACTCCATGCCTTGTCTCATGAACTGGAAGCATTGCAGGGGTTGGTATATGCCCCATCCTTACCTGGAATCCTGTCCTTGCCTGCCAGGTTCCGCTGTTTATTATCAGCGTTCCATGGTATTCAGTGTATCCGTTCTTATGCAGGTGACCCATGTGCATTATGTCCGGTACCTTGTCTATCACCATCGAGTCGTTCTTCGAAGGCACTATCGGGTTATCTCCATATATCGGGGATAGGTGCCTCCTCTTCAGCAGCTCCAGCATTGCTCCCTCCGGCTTAGAATAACTGCATCCCGGTATGCCCTGTATCACAGAGTCAAGCGATGTGCCATGGTATCCCAGTATGCGCACTCCGTTAAGAGTGACATACCCAGGATTCGAGACAAGGTGGATGTTGCTCAATTTGAAATCCTTGTAGAACTCGCCGGGAAGCCTAGGCTGCGGTTCGGCCCTCTGTACCGCATCATGGTTTCCAGTAAGGAGAAATATATGAACATACTCTGGGATCTTTGAAAAAAGGTTGAACAGCTCTGTGTACTGCTTGTATATGTCATCTATCGCAAGCTCCTTCTCCTGATTAGGATAGACCCCTATGCCATCTACAAGGTCTCCGCTTACAACAATGTACTTTGTCTTTTCTGCAAGGCCCCTCATGTATTCATGCTTGCCATTCATCCATTCAAGGAACCTGTCAAACTGCTTCTGCACGAAGAGCTTGCTCCCAACGTGCACGTCTGACATGAACGCTATCGCTATGTCATCCTCGGTCTTCTTGTGCTGGTGGACGGGAACATCCGGATAGATAAGCGCCCTCGCTATGACCCAGGGGCCCGATATCTTGCCTCTCACTGCGATGACTTCATCATTTATCGTCTTGTTTGCTGTTGACCAAAGCTCGTTGTCAATATTGCTTGACTCCTTTGAAGGTTTGTTGAAGATCACCGTCGCGATTCCTGTTTCATCCTCGAGCTTTACGAGCAGGTTGCCATTCTGCGTTACTCTCTTCTCATACACCATACCAGCGATAACCACTTCCCTGCCACCCGCATACTTCTTGATGTTCTCAATGTTGTATACCATCCCAGACGCCCTGCTATTCTGGCCCTCGGATATTATTGCCTTTATCTTCTTCAGCCTGTCATTGAAAAAAACCGCAAAATCAGACACCCTTCCTGCAGTCTTTTCTATATCCACATTTCTTATTGCAAAATCTTCCTTAATGTCCTTTGCAACCGGCTTGAAATCAGATGACCTCACTACCTCGACCTTGTTCTGTTCAGGGTATTCTTCCTTTTCCTTCATGATTTCTCCGAGCAGCTCCTTGGTGAGTATTGCAGTCGCTTCCCCTCTGCCGAAATGATTTCTGATCCGCGCTATTATGGATTCTATATCTATGCCTTTTAGGTCGTCATCTGTGATATCTGAGCTGACAATAGCTATGCCTCCTAGCCTGCCTGCCAATTCTGTAACTAGATTGTTATTCGACATATGCCACTACCTCAGTATCCCCACAATATTAAGCCGGCTATCTTTATAAAATCATAGCGGTAAAATCCGACTCTTTCAGGGCTGGATGAAAGCGAATGCGACAACAAAGTACATATAAATTTTTAACGGAGTAATAAAAACGGTCATCTTGAAAAGCGCATATAAATTCAGAGCATATCCTTCAAGGGGTCAAAAGGAAGCCCACACCGTTCACGGATGGGAAGATGTCACAAATAAAATTACTCCTTTATCGACTCCAGCGTGCTAAGCAGGTTCCATATCACTGTCCTTGCATAAGGCGGCAGGTTTATGTCATTGCTTATCTCGTCTATTTTGTAAGTGGCTGCAGACGATCTCACCGAATATCCTGATTCAGGCTGGTCAAGCGCCCTCCGTGCCTCTCCAAGCGCATTCTTCACGTTTCTCGGAACGCTGTTGTCGTTCAGCAGCATATCTATCTGCTGCTTTATCTGTAAAATCTTTGCGTCAAACTCCTGATTTGCTGCCATATCAATCACCTGCGAATCGGGCCCAACGGGATTTGAACCCGCGACCATCACCTTTCCTCATAATTTTAGAAGGGTGCTGCTCTATCCAAGCTGAGCTACGGGCCCACCCGGATACTCATAGGGAAAAGAGCTTTTTAACGTTTTGCGTTATCCTCATCGACGCTTCGTTGAATGAAATTCCCTTTATTTCTGCTATCCATTCAACTGTTCTTATGACGTCAAGAGGGCTCTTTCCGACAACCGGGGAGTCCGTTTCAACCGCTATACTATCTATGCCTAGCTCATTTATAATCCTTCTCCTCCTCGAAGATTCTATCGGTGGTATCGAGATAAGATATCCAAGCCTGGAGAGTTCCACGGCCTGCTCATCATCCCCCTCAAAAAAGTGGAATATGGCCTTCTTAACCTCCTTCTCCTTGACCATTTCGATCACATCCTCTATGGCACCTCTGGAATGTATTACTATAGGCACATCAAGTGATTTTGCGATATCTATCTGCATTTCAAATACTTCTGTCTGATTTCTGCGGTCAGTGCCTACTTTGTAATCAAGCCCAATTTCCCCTATACCTACAATCTTCTTGTGCGATTTTATCAACGATGATATCTCACCAATGAAACTGTAATCACTTCCAGCCCACTCCGGGTCTACTCCTATAACCGCGAAGACTAGCTCACCGTCAGCTATGCGTATTGCTGCAAGGCTGGATGATTTGCTTCCACCTGCAGTTATTATCAAGTTCACGCCTCCAAACCTAGCGTCCTTTGCTGCTACTTGCGGTTCTGCGAAGAGGTCCAGATGGCAGTGCGCGTCAACCAGCTCATTCCCTACCAGTACTGATTCTCTATCCTTTACAAGCTGACTGAGCATCCAAAAACCCGGTTCATTGCTCTCTTTTGATGTTTTTAAGGGCGGCTACTGCTTCCCAGTCATCGCACCTGTCTGCCCTCTCCTCTATCAATCCAATGAGTGCTTTTTTCATCTTGGTCTTCCAAAGTTCTATCTCCTTCTCATTGTACGTGTTTCTGCCCCGTTTCCAGATTCTGGGCATAGTCCAAAATTCGTCCACATGCTCTCCATGCGATCCATTTTTGCCAACTTCAATCGATGTTTCAGAAACGTCATCCAGGCAGCTCTTTACAAGTATGTAGTAGAATCTGTTCCCGTGCAATTGCCTCCATCTGCCCATGCGTTGGAAATAATGGTCATCTGCTCCATGCAGTTCTATTATGACTTGTTTGCCTCCCACAAAAAGAGAAGTTACGAAATCAGGAGGATATGTGTCTGTCTTGCTTATTTCGAATTTTATACCTTCATACCAAACAAGCAGCTTCAATTCAAGAAGCAGTTCCTTCATGGCGTGTTCATATTGCCCCTGTGTTTTGGTTGTGCCCCTAAGGATGTCCTTATCCCTAAGTGTTACAGTGTCCCCCCTGTGCACAACCTCGTTCAAAGCGCAATAGTTGCCGCCATTCCTCTTTTTTCGCACGTTTGCCCCTAATCAAATAAGCAATAACTCATATTTATACCCTAACAATGCGGTGCGCAACTCCAGGCACAATGAAACTGAAGAAGCCATGCAGTGACCTATGCATTCAAGGAAAAATAACAGTGGACTCCGCGGGATTTTCGGAACATGAAGTTTTTTCGAACCCGCAACCTCCTGCATGCCATGCAGGCGCGCTACCGTTGCGCCAGGAGCCCACCTTTCAGACAGGAGATAAAAAAAGTATGTTCCCACCGCGAAGTAGTATCGTGCCAAGCTTTGACTTCAGGTTTCCCTCATCAAGCTCTTCAGCGCCATCTATCACTATATTCATGTGAGCATCAAACGACACCACCTTTCCGCGTATGTCGGTTCCGTTCTTCAATCTTATGAGCACCTGCTGCCCTATCGATTTGTTTATCAGGTCAAAAGGCCTTTCCTGCGTCATATAAAACACCAACAATGGTCGTATTATTCTCAATGCATAAAGTATTAATAACCGACACTTGAGCATTTCAACCGCATGCCGGTCCGGGTCTACGTATTTATTTTTACTGGTTGCAAATAAATATCATGAAACTGCAGAGCGCAATGGAGTATCTGATGACCTACGGATGGGCGATACTCATAATCGCTATTGTGCTAGTAGCGCTTGTTTCCCTTGGCGTCTTTTCACCGCATATAGCAACACAAGCTCCAGGCTCTTGCAGCATAACGAGAAATGTGTACGGAGGCGCAGAATTCTCAGGCGCGTGCACCTCCTTGCCTCCGCAGTTCGTTGCTGATATTGGACCTTCAACATCCGACCAAATAATAGTCAACTATGAATTTTTCCAGGGAGATAGCTTTACAATTCTTGCTTGGGTATATTGGCCTCCTGGCACAAATCTTGCTTCTGGTCCTTATCGTGATATTGGTTATGCATGGAGTGGGCCACCGTCCACTGATAATGGTTTCGGAATATTCTCTAGGTCCGACTCCTGGTACTTAAACTTCTTCGCAGACGATTTAAGTTGCAGCACTGGCCCTGTTGCTGGCAAATGGTATCAATTTGGTGCAAGCTGGAATAGCAATACAAAATTGCAGACTATATGGGTTAATGGTGCTGGCAGCTGCAACAGGACCAGCAACGGCGATCTTATAACAAATACACCACTCTACATTGGCAGCCCAACAAGCACATGGGACAGTGGTAACGGCGGTGAAGACGGCGGATACCTTTCCAACATACAGATCTACAACACCTCACTCTCCCAGCCTGAGATCCAGGCATTGTATCAGGAGGGCATCGGCGGAGTGCCAATAAACCTGCGGAATCTAGTAGGATGGTGGCCTCTGAACGGCAATGCGCAGGACTACTCAGGAAATGGAAATAACGGAGCCGCCACGAACGTCATATACATCTCAAACTGGTACAGCAACTACGTGCAGCCCTGATTTCATCACATCACGCATTTTTATATAGTTTCATCAACAAGATATTAGTATGAAACTGCAGAGCGCAATGGAGTATCTGATGACCTACGGATGGGCGATACTCATAATCTCTATAGTCATAGTGGCATTATATGAAATAATCTCCAGTGTTCCTCCGATACAGACGTGCATACTTCCTGCAGGTTTTTCATGCCCATCCTTTTACATGTCTACTAATGGCGTCTCAGACAACATAATCATAAATCTGGTTCAGTCCACCCAGTATCCAATAGCAATAACTGCACTTGGCTGCGTCACCCCAGAATCTCTTAACCACATGATTCCAGTAAACCAGATAAATGTAATACCACCAAACACTGCCCTAGACATGCCAATAGGCTCAAACCAGACATTCAACCTCCAGTGCTATTCAAACGGAACAGCCTTTTATGGGCCCATAAAGTCTACATATTCCGGATATCTGATAATAAACTATACAAATGCATACACCGGCTTCCCGAATACCGCATATGGAAGTGTGCGCGTTCAAGTCTCCTCGGGGTAATAAACAGTGAGATGCCCATTCTGTAAAAGCAGCAACACAGAAGTTGTCGATTCAAGAGAGGTCATGAACGGGGAGAGCATAAGGAGGCGCAGGCAGTGCGAATCCTGCGGTAAGCGATTCACAACGTACGAGAAGGCAGATCTTGCAGACATAACTGTGATCAAAAAGGACAATACAAGGGAGCCATTTGACAGGAACAAGATACTCGGCGGGATAATGATAGCCGGGCAGAAGAGAAGCATAAGCAGGGATAAGATGGAGTCAATAGTCGACAAGATAGAGGCAAGGCTGCGCACAAGCGGCAATAAGGAGATACAGAGCAGGAAGATAGGAGACATGGTGGTGAAGGAGCTGTTCAATACAGATCCAGTGGCCTACATAAGGTTCGCAAGCGTATACAACAACTTCGACTCCCCAGAAGAGTTCAGAAAGTACGTGCTCATGCTGAGAAAGGGCACAAAAAAGAGATCACGCAACTAACGTATTACAAAAAGTAATATTTATATGCTTATTTATGGTAATATAAAATGTGAGGTCATATGCAGAGGTATACTACAGTCTCGGTCAAGATACCTGTCAATGAGCGGGAGGAGATAAGGAGGCTAAAACTTAGTCCGTCCAAGCTGATCAGGAGCGCAATTAAACTAATGCTTAGGGAAGCGCGCATAAAACAGCTAAAGCTAACCAGAAGCAAGATGGATGCAATATTCCAGAAACTGAAGACCGCAGATGTAACTACGAGCATAAGGGAAGAGAGGGATTCCAGATGAAGTATGTTTTGGATGCGTCTTCAATCTACAAACTTGCGGATGTTAACAAGCTTGACCTAGCTATGGACTCAATAACCATTGACCTGGCAAGATACGAGCTTGGCAATGCCGTACTTAAAGACTGCCTTATACACAAGCGTATCGATGAGGCAAAGGCCCAGCAACTTATAGAATTCCTGTACGACATCATGGACAATATCGACACTGTCCCAATAATTCACGGAAAGGATGTGCTCAAAACGGCAACGAACCTAAAACTTTCTTTCTATGATGCTGCATATGTGCAGTATGCAAAAGCCGCAAATCTGATACTTGTTACAGAAGACGAAAGGCTAGAGAAGAAAGTCAAAGACTACATAAAAGTTACAAATGTGGGGAACCTGCTAGGAGGCATGTAAAACTTCCGCGGCATAATTCCCCGTAGCCATTGCAAGATTTGTACTACCATGAATAATTGCTGCATTCTTCAGTTTCTAGGTTTATTCGCACTTTGTGAAGCCGCACTCCTTGCATATGAAGCATCCGTTCTCGTTTATCAGAGCGTTTTCCTTGCATGCAGGGCATCTTTCAGGATGTATGTAGCTCCCTTCGTGCACAGTTGGAGGGATTGGCATCTGCTTTCCAACGCTTGCAGGATTGGACTTTAGAAGCGCCGCAGCGGTTGAAGGTGCCACCAAACCTGCCATTATCTCAAGCGCCTTTCCTATCCCGTCAGGCACGCTGTATACTTTCATTCCCCTGTCCCAGACTATCGACGAGCTCGATTTTATCCCTTTTAGGCTTGCAACAACTTCCCCAACGCTTCCTCCCTGCTGCAGATACTTGCTTATTAGTCGACCTATCGCCTCTGTGTAGCTCTTCTCCTCGTTACCGCTCTTGCCGAGGTTTATGAAGACCTCCTTTATGGACACTGCATCGAAGTTTGCTGTAACGTAAAGCGCGCCTTCAGGCATCTTGACCTTCATAGTCTGGCCTGTGAGCAGCCTGTCCCTTTGCCACTCCGGGTGCTCCGGTGTTTCTGCTTCTGGGGTCTTGAGCCTCCTTTCCTGCTCTTCATCTGTTATGAGTATTCCCTCCCTTGAACCTTCACGGTAAACCGTTATGCCCTTGCATCCAGATTCCCACGCCTGGAAGTAGATTCTGCCCACCTCTTCAACCGTAGCTTCCCTAGGCAAATTCACCGTAGATGATATGGCGCTATCTATGTGCCTTTGTATTGCCGCCTGCAGCCTTACCCTGAAATCAGGCTTTATCCTGTGTGCCGGAACGAAGAAGTCAGGAAGTTCATGCTCATCTGCCACGTTGAACAGCTTCATGTACTCCAGCGCAAGCGGATGGTACACTTTGAAGTATTCCTGGCTCAGCGACTCCGACCTCCTCGTATAACTAAAAGCGAATATCGGCTCTATGCCGCTTGAGGTTCCTGCCAGCACCGAAACACTGCCTGTTGGCGGGACTGTCAGTATGCATACGTTCCTCAATCCATATTTCGATATCTTTGCTTGTAAGTCATCGGGCAAAGTCAAAATAAATGGTCTGGAGAGGTGCTTCTGGGCGTCGAACATCGGGAACGAGCCCTTCTCCTTCGAAATCTCCACGCTCTCATCATATGCTATAAGTTTCATCCTGTTGAATACATCATCAACGGTCTCAAGGCCCTTCTCGCTATCATACTTTATCTTCAGCTTTACCAGCATGTCCCCAAGCCCTGTTATTCCAACCCCTATCCTCCTGCTCTTCAGCGAGGTTTCGGACTGTTGACGCAGAGGGTGCTTGTCCTTATTGTAATCCAGTACATTATCAAGGAACCTGACAGAGTATCTTATGGCCTTCTCAAGATTCGGCCAATCTACAGATGCGCTGTCACTGAACTGGTTAAGTACGAATGCAGAAAGATTCACGTTGCCAAGGTCACACGCATTATATGCGTCGAGGGGCTGCTCGGAGCACGGATTCGTGCTAAGCACCTCCATTCCATTGTACTCACTAGGCGAATATTTCTTGACGGTGTCCCAGAATATCAATCCAGGTTCGGCCCAGTCCCTTGCCGACTTCACCAGCTCGCCCCAGATCTCCTTTGCCATCACCTTCCTCTCAATTTTTCCGACGACCTTGTTCTCGAACTTGAGCGTGAACTCCTTGTCATCCTTTACCGCCTGCATGAACTCGTCGGTTATCCTTACGCTTATGTTTGCATACCGCACATTTGCAATGTTCCTCTTGACTGTTATGAATGACAGTATATCTGGGTGGTCTACGCCCATCGTTATCATCAACGCCCCGCGCCTTCCGTTTTGTCCTATGGTGTGGGTTGTTTCGCTGAATAGGTTCATGAATGAAACTGCCCCGCTTGACACTATTGCTGAGTTGTTTACTGGAGCCTTTGCAGGCCTCAGCACGCTTATGTCCGTTCCAACTCCGCCCCCATAGCTGTAGGTTCTGCCTGCCTCCTTGCACCAGTCAAATATGGCTTCAAGGGTGTCATCCTTTATCGGCAAAACATAGCAGTTAAGAAGTGTAGCCTTCCGTGCCTGACCAGCGCCGAAGAGTATTCTCCCTCCAGGAAGGAACCTGAAATCACCAAGAAGCCACCTGAACTTCTCGTTCCACTCCGCCTTCTTCTCATCTGTAGTCTCAACGCTTGATATCTCGCGTGCCACCCTATCCCACATTTCGGGTGGTAGCACTTCGGCTATCTTTCCTGATTCGTCCTTAAGCGCATATTTTTCAAAGAACACCCGCGCCCTTATCTCGTCTCCCTTAAAGAAGTCGAGGGTCTCCTTTGGCAGTGTGACTAGTTCGGTCTGATTAGCAGCCTCTGTTTTTTCAACAACTTTTGCCTCCTTTTTATTATCTTCCATATAAATCGCCTCGACACAACATGTTGTATATCAACTGGTCTCCTAATACCAAGTGTAGTATGCCAAGGTATTTAAATGGGTTATCCAATTCGGGTTGCCGTGCCTCCACTCAAAACTCCAAAAGCGTTTTTAAATGTATTGTACAGCTCTGAGCGAATCAGACTATTGTGGAAAAAAGGTCCAAAGTCGTCTCCCTTCTTCTTATCAGTTTGTCCTTCCCGCAGCTTCTTATCAGGACCTCTGCAGGACGCGGCCTCGAGTTGTACTGGCTGCTCATCCCATAGACGTACGCTCCGGAGTTGAATACAGCAATAATGTCTCCACCCTCAGCCCTGGGCAGCATTCTGTCCTTCGCTATCATGTCTGTGTTTTCGCATATCTCCCCTGTCACGCTTGCCTTCTCGAGATTCTTGCTGTCCATCCTATTTGCGATGGCGACTTCGTGGTACGCATTGTACAGCGCAGGCCTCAAAAGTATGTTCATCCCCACGTCGGTTCCAATGAATGTCCTTGAATACCTCTTTACGTGGTTTACCGTCCCAAGAAGCACTGTGGTGTCCGCAATAATGTATCTGCCCGGCTCCATCATAAGGGCCGGCTCCCCAAGCCCGTACTCGCCGCATTTTTCCTTGAATACCTTAGTCACCAGCCTTGCCGTCCTTTCAATGTCAAGCGGCTTTTCGTTTGGCCTGTATGGCACTCCTAATCCACCTCCTATGTCTATGAACTCAAAGTCTATGCCAATCGATTTCGATATCTTCCCTGCAGCATCAAGTATTCTTGCCGTTATTGCAGCAAAGTATTCCGGATCCAATACATTAGATCCAGCCATCATATGCATACCAAACCTCTTCACTCCTCCGTCCTTTGCCATTTTGTATGCTCGCGACATCTTATCAGAAGGCATGCCAAACTTTGCTCCAGGTCCAGCCGTGACTATGCCTGGAAATTCCCCTCTGCCGAAACCTGGGTTCAGCCTGAACGAGACAACGTCAGGCATTCCGTATTTCGATAGTGATTGGAACTGGCCAATGTCGTCAAAGTTTATTGCAATATTCCTATCCAATGCGTATTTTAGTTCACTGACTGATGCATAGTTGGGAGAGAAAAGAATATTTGAATTCTTTACTCCAGCGTAACGGGCAAAGGATATCTCCGCAACAGAAGAGGCGTCCGCACCGAATCCCTCGTTTGCAATTACGGAGATCAGTTTAGGATTGGAGTTGGTCTTCACTGCGTATTTGAATGATGTGTTATCATAGTATTTGATGAACTCCGAACGGAGTATTCTGCAATTCTCCACGATTCGCTTTTCCGATGTTACTAGAAGCGGAGTTCCGTATTTTTTAGCCATACCCAACAGGCTTGCCCCGTCCATCAGGAGGTCTCCTTTCACTGATTTGAAATGACCTGCCAATTCCACGCAACACACCTAAAATGGGCCTAGGCCGGGAGTCGAACCCGGTCCAAGAGATCCACAGTCTCCTATGCGAGCCGTTACACTACCAAGGCCGCCAAAGCAGTATCTATATATCAAAGCCGATTTAAATACCCTACACCAGTCTTCTAGCAAATCGCAAAGCAAAACCTACACACAACAAATTTAAACTGGCCCTACTCACTAATCATGGATTGGATGCCCAATTATGCACTAATTGCTGCGTTGATGTATGCCATTCCTTTCGTATTATCAGACTCACTCAGCAAGAGGATGGTGTCAAAGGTTGGCGCATACAGGCTAGGTGCCGTTATGCTTGCTGTTGGCCTTGTCCCTGCCATATTGGCTGCAGCATTTGTCGGATTCAACGCTGTGTCATTTTATTCAATTGTACTTGCCGTAGCCACCGGCCTGGCGATATCCTTTGGCTACATGCTATTTTACAAGGCCATGGAAACCGAGCAGATATCAAATTCAATAGCCTTTTCAGAGCTCGCCGCAGCCGTGTTCGTAATATTCGGTTTTCTGGTCTTTGGCGAATCAATAGGCATTATTGGGATCATCGGCATTGTGATAGTATTCATTGGAGCAAGCCTTGTTGCTGTAACTGAGGACAGGAGGCTTAACAAAAGGCTCATACCGGCAATTATGGCGTTTATTCTGTGGTCCGTAGGATTCATAATCTTCGCATATTCTATAAAAGCATCTAGCACATTCGCCACGCCGCTTATAATAGCAAAGATAACTGCGCTGGTCTCATTCATCGTAATTGCAAGGTTCATGGGATTTAGGAAAGCAAGGGAAAAATTGCGACTCCACGCCAAAGGAATTGTCGCTACAGGCCTACTGGACGGAACAGGTACTGCGGCCTTTGGATTTGTGACAGCCCTGGCTGCAGTCGGGCTTACCGGAGTAATGAATGCAATAACCCCGGTAGTCGCCGCGATAATAGGATACAGATACTACAAGGAGAGGTTCACAAAGCTGCAGTTGTTCGGATTTGTGATAATGGTGGCAGGTGCAGTATTGGTGAGCATATTCTAGCTCCAGAAACAATTAAATATCAATTAAATCGATAAAGTGCTGATGCAATATGACATTCAAGCAACATAGCACCAAATCTGCCCAAGGCCATTCCACGGATATCAGGGAAGAGATGTTTCACCGCGCCGTGGAGGTACTAAAGGCAAATTCAAGCAAGGATGGCATAAAGGCAGCCGCAACGGTTTACAATCAGGTCTGGAGTCGGGACACATTCATAACCGCACTCGGGGCAAACATGCTTGAAGACCCGGTACTGCTTGAAGGTGTAAAGAACTCTCTGCTTACTCTGGGGAGGGCGCATTCGCCACTAGGAATTATACCCGTAAATTTCGATTTGGACAGGCAGGTCCCTCGTTTCTTCCATGCCGGTGCAGTGGATGCCAATTCATGGTACATAATCGGCCTCGCAAACCTGTACTACACAGTCAAAAACCTCGATGACATCAAATATGGATCTCTCAAGGAAGAGTTCAAGAAGGTGCTGCTCGGAGAGGTGCTGGACTACGCTATGGGCGCCTACAAGTGGCTGAGATACCAGGACACTAACAACGCCGTGCTGATAGATAGCATGCCTGGCTCAGACTGGATGGATTCTTCTGTAAAGAGGCAGGGAAAAGTGCTTTACAACAACATTCTCTTCGTCATGGCAACGAAATGCATAAACGGGCTATGCGATGAGGCTGGCAAGAGCCTGGAGGAAGGGATACGCCTAGACTATGGCCGACTCGTAGAAAAATTTAATGCGGTGTTTTCTCCAACAGATGAGGCAATACACGGAGGGGACTGGCCGAACTTGCACGACTTCGATAGGGACGTCTTCTCTAACCTTCCAGTAGGCAAGCTACTTTACCATCCGCAGTTCATAACGATGAACTATGTCGACATGCACTTCGATTCGCTATCTAATATAATGTCCGTTATCTTTGGCTTGAGTTCCGCGGAAATGTCCCAAAGCATAATGTCGTACATAAGGGACAACAGTATTGCGTCTCCGTATCCGATAAAGGTCATGTATCCCAACTACAGCGATGATGATCCATTCTATGACAAGGCATACACCAAAGGCAAGCCTGGCTACTGGCGAAATGACCAGGACTGCTACCACAACGGATCCGTATGGCCGTTTGTTGGCGGATTCTACGTACTTGCCTTGAACAAGATTGGCGATTCGGCCTTTGATCAGGAACTAGAAAACCTCGCAAAGGCAAATGCGCTTAAGAGGAAGCCAAGCGAGAGCGGCTTCAATGAATGGATGCACGGCCAGACCGGTGAACCAATGGGGCAGGATGCACAGTCATGGAATGCAGGGCTGTACATAGCTGCATACCTTGCAGGCAAGGGAAAGAACCCATTTGCATTTTTGAAGGATTGAAAAGAACTCATCTTATCGGTGCAACTCCTTCAGAAACTAATAAAAACCAGTTCAAATAATAGATACCTGTTGGCGGGGTAGCTCAGCCTGGTTAGAGCGCTAGACTCATATGCCAAGCTTTATGAGTAATGAGCATTTTGCGATGATTGCTAAGAAATCTAGAGATCGGGTGTTCAAATCTCCCCCTCGCCAAAACTATGCTGATGCAATGGCAAATGAACTTATAGTGTTCGATGTAGACGGCGTTATCCGGGATTCGTCAATGGCTGCATATGAAAGCATGAAGCACGGATTAGATGCGGTAGGACTAAAGCATAATTTTGGGCAGGATGAGATGTGGCGCCTCCGCGGACTTGGCAAATACAACGAGAGGAAAAACTGCATAAAAGCACTGATCTCAGCGTCGCGTGAAAAAGCCGACCTTAAATTGATGCTCTCCAGAGATGATGCGGAGATCGTAATAGACTCGCTTGTCGAAAGGAACATAGGCGAAGCCGAGACCGAACTGGCGGACGGAGTTTCAAATGCCTTTGCAGGATTCTTCCTTTCAGATAGGGCAGCAGAGTTGATAAGCCTGCTTCCAGGCGTAGAAGACACACTGAAGCGCCTCAAGGAGAAAGGGTATACACTTGCTATTTTTACTAACTCTGGAATAGCTTCAATAAGGAGGGACCTGGCAGGCATGGACCTAAGCATATTCTCAAGCATACTATCCGAAGAGGACGTTAAGGCAAAGAAGCCGTCAGGAGAGGGGATAGTGAAGACTATGGAAACTCTGGGCTTCGGGCCAAAGCGCACCTACTATGTCGGAGACGCGATAAGCGACATACAGGCAGCCAGGGAAGCAGGCTGCATAGCAGTATCCGTATTGAGCGGAATGGGCAGCATGCCGCAGCTTGAAAAGGCAAGGCCTGACCTAATATTCAAGGACATCTCTGCAGTTGGAGACTACTTCATAAGGAGAGCCAGGAAAAAAAGATAAGCTGAATCCTATGCATTCAGCTCTGTGAAAGCAGCTCGCTTATAAAATCATAGCGGTAAAATCCGCCTCTTTCAGGGCAGGATGAAAGCGAACGCTACAACAAAACACATACAAATTTTTAACTGAGTAATAAAACGGCCATCATAAACCCCGCAATCCACAGGCGCAGCCGTGTTGATCTGTATTTAAAGCTTTGCAAGCTATTTCTAATTTATGCCATATATCGTCACCGGAGGCGCAGGATTCATAGGCGGGCATCTGGTAGACCGCCTGGTATCCAAGCGATACGATACAATAGTCATAGACGATCTCTCTGCAGGCAAATACATAAACGCCAAGTCAAAGTTCATGAAGCTAGACCTCAGGCACAAGGCAAAGATGGGCATACCGAAGGGTTCTGGAATATTCCACCTAGCAGCGAATCCAAGCGTCAGAGACTCAATGCTCAACGTGAATGAGCATTTCGATAGGGACGTTAAGACCACTCTAAACGTAATGGAGATGGCCAGGAAGGCCGACAGCGAATTCCTCATATTCCTTTCAACGTCTGCAGTTTATGGTGACGCAAAGAAGATCCCTACAAGCGAGCTGGAGTCTATAGATCCGATATCAAACTACGCAGAATTCAAGGTCTTGGCAGAAAATATAATCAAATATTATTCAAGGAACTATGGGATAAAGTCAGCGACGTTAAGGCTTGCAAACATCGTAGGCAGAAGGTCTGACCACGGCGTGATATTTGACCTTGCAAGGAAACTAGGCAGCAATCCAAACACCCTAGAGCTGCTTGGCGACGGCACGCAGAGCAAGAGCTATCTCTATATAGACGACACAATAAACGCGATAAACCTGGTAATGCGAAAGATGCCAAATTCATACAGCGTATTCAATGTGGGCACACAGGACAGCATATCTGTAAACGAGATTGCAAAGATCCTGGAGCAGAAGATCGGAGTCTCTCCAAAGCACCTGTACAAGGACAGTGGAGGCGGGCGAGGATGGAATGGCGATGTCAAGCATATGCAGCTTGACACAACAAGGATAAGGAAGCTCGGATGGAAGCCTAAGCTTAATTCAAGCCAAGCAATCTCAAAAGCGGTTAACGACCTTATTGGCAAATGAAATAACGATGGTATCATGTATCGGTGATGCAATACGCACATACATATTGGGTCGGTGTAAATGGCCAAACACGAAAGCTGCCAGATAGACGACAGGAATGTCATCGGGTACAGTCCACTGATGCTTCCACACGACTTAAAGTCGACCGTGCCTTTAACCAAGGGCTCATACGGCACTGTCGAAGGCTGCAGAGAGTCGATAAAGGCCATCCTCAACGGCAAGGATGAAAGAACATTGCTGGTCATTGGGCCATGCTCAATTCATGATATTGATGTGGCCAAGGACTATGCGGACAGACTAAATGCGCTGAGGAAAGAGGTTGAGGGCACATTCGTAATAACCGAACGCACCTATTTTGAGAAACCCAGGACTACAGTAGGATGGAAGGGTCTAATAAACGAGCCGCACCTAGATGGACAGGAGAAGGTGAACGAGGGTCTTGTCATTGCCAGGAAGGTGCTTGCATACAATGCCAAAATCGGTCTTCCCTCAGCAACAGAGTTTCTAGACCCATTCACTCCGCAATGGATTGCTGATCTTATATCCTGGGCAGGTATTGGGGCAAGGACTGTCCAGTCTCCGACGCACAGACAGATGGCTTCTGGCTTGTCAATGCCTGTGGGGTTCAAAAACGGGACCACAGGAGATGTCCAAGTAGCAATCGACGCTGTAATTGCAGCAAGCAAACCGCAGTGGTTTTTTGGACTTGACCAGTCCGGAAAACCATCAGTAGTAAGGGCAAGGGGAAATCCAGATACGCACATAGTTCTCAGAGGCGGCAAGAGCGGTGCAAATTACGATACAGCCAGCGTAAAAGTAGTGCAGGAGATGCTAAGGAAGCATAACCTTCCACCAAAAGTCATGATCGATTGCAGTCATGGAAACTCAGGAAAGGACTACACACTACAGCCTGCAGTTTTTGAGAATGTAATCAAGCAGATATCTGAAGGTAACAAGGGCATAATGGGCATAATGCTAGAGTCCAACATCAATCTAGGTCGCCAAGACATACCAAAGGACCAGAAGGCTCTGCAATACGGCGTATCAGTTACTGATGCGTGCATCGGATGGGATACAACAGAAAGGATAGTGATGGACGCATACAGGAAACTGCGGTAGCTGGCAGGCAAAGACTGCCATCGGTTTTAGATGGGGAACTTTTCCCAGCTAATCATTACAAAAAATAGGCAAACGCAAAACGCGCTTCCTTAATTCATATGCGCTTACTTACGCATCGCCGCTTTTCTCGCGTCGTGTCTTATTATACAGTCGCGCACAACAGGGTTCTGCATGGCTCTTGCCATTGCCCGTTCTGCATCCGTAACTACTGGTTTTTCCTTAACTGGCTTTTCGTCAGAAGCCTGCTCCTTTTTCGTTGTTGACATTTAATCCACCAATTAATAGCTATAGGCATATTGATATATTTTAATGTTTCTATAGCCTACTTATGGATGATATAGACGCTCGTATCCTCAGCATTTTAAGGGGCAATGGAAGGTCATCTTTCGTAGACATGGCAAAGGCCATAAACCTTACCGAGGGTGCAGTAAGGGCGCGCGTGGCCAGACTCTCAAAGGACGGCACGATAAAGAAGTTCACCATAGAAACCAAGGACGACGTCAATGCAGTGGTAATGGTGGCAACATCACGTTCCATATCCACTACGAGGGTTGCAGATTCCATAAGAAAGCTCGGCGTTGACAGGACATACGAGATATCTGGCAACTTCGATATAATCTGCTTTGTGGAGTCAAGCTCAATAGAGAACGTCAACGCAACCGTTGAAAAGATAAGGGCCATAGAGGGAGTAACCGACACATCTACAAGTCTTGTCCTCAAGTGATTACGATATCCGTAATAAAATTCCACATTAGCGCTGATTTTAAGGATTATATTATCAACACGCACAAATTACGACTTCCGTATCATATTCGATAACATTTAAATAAGCAGGCATGGAAAATGTATATGATCACATGTCAGAGTTAGAACTGCTTAGAGATCTTGTTAGTATACGTTCCCCGTTTCCAGAAGAGAAGAAGATAGGCGAATTCGTTGAGAGGCTCCTCAAAAAGAACGGATTTAAAACCAGCAGAGACTATCTGGAAAAAGGCAGATTCAATGTGCTTGCAGAGAAAGGGAAGAATGGCCCAGCCCTACTTTTTTATGGCCATATCGATACTGTACCTCTTTACGGCACATGGAGGACTAACCCGCTAAAGCTTACGCAAGACGGCGACAGACTATACGGCCTTGGAACCCACGACATGAAAGCAGGAGTGGCTGTGATATTGGATGCGGCGATAAAGTCAAATGGAAAACACATAAAACTCTTATTCTGCGCAGACGAGGAGAACATATCAAAAGGGGCCTGGACAACAGTTCGCAGGCACAAGAAATGGTTCAATGATGTAAAGGTTGCTGTTACTGGAGAAGCCGGCGTTACCGATGAAAACGATGGTGGCGTAGGTGTAGTGACTCTGGGCCGAAGGGGCAGGTGCGTGATTGGGGTAGAAGTAAAAGGCAGATCTTCGCACGGAGCAGAGCCTGAAAAGGGAGTAAGCGCCCTTGAGCAGGCTGCAAAGATAGCATTGAATATAAACAAGATTGAAAGAAAGTATCACAAAAAACTTGGCAGGGAGAGCATATTCATAAGTGAGATAAGGAGCGTCTCGACTAGCCTCTCTGTTCCTCAGGACGCTTATGTTGAATTTGATATCCATTTGGTCCCTCCAAGCAACAGCGCAGACGCTAGAGACAGGGTGGAAAGATACATCAGGGGTCTGGCCAGATCCGGAGTCCTAAATCCGGTCACCAAGACAACGGTTTACGTTAAAAAGAGAGAAACTCCATATCTTGATCCATACATAACTGATGACAAAAACAGGTACGTAAACAAGATAATCGCACTATCAAAGGAGCACGCAGGCAAACTTACGAAGAGTTATGGATTATCAGTTGCAGACGAAAACGTCCTTGCCGTATTGGGAATACCTGTAGTTACCATAGGACCAAAAGGAGGCAACGAGCATTCTGCAAACGAATGGGTCTCAAAGAGGAGCCTACGCGAAACAGCTAAACTATTTGACGAAATGATAGAAAAGCTCTAGTTTTACGATATCCGTAGAAAGTTACTCTATATACTCCATCCAAATACCAATATAGCGCCGTCAATCTAATATTACGATATTCGTAATCATTATGCCAAAGTTTAAATATTAATTGGTGACATAACGTTATCAAAATAAAAGGGTTTAGTCAATGCATGCACTGCCAAACCGAAACTACGGTAATGAAAGGATAGCCAGAATGCTGATTACTGACAAAATCGATTCTACAAGCCAGGGGCCCGTAAATGAAATAAGATTAAGATCATCTGGGAGGTTGGGGGGGACAATAGGGGTTGAGACAGAGGAATCAATAAAACAGCCAGCCGGAGATAGGACGCTGAGGCCAATAGAAGACACAGAGGGAATCAATTTTGTGTCAACAGTAGTAAAAATGTGCATAGAGGACATCAGGGCTGGAAGGGCTGCAGGTGGAGCGACCAGAATGACTATAAAAACAGTTGTAAGCGACGAGATGCTAGCCCGGTTATCCGAGACTGTAACCGGAGATGCTGTTGGAGCCAGCATAGAGGGAAGCCTGTCTGTTGGTGACGGATATAATCTGGTTTATCTGGGCTACAATGAGGGAAGCAGAAGACTTCCACAAGAGCAATATGAGTCTCTAATAAGCGTGGCAAGGTCAAAGGAGGCTTACGGGACAGAGAGTTCAACTGCAGAGAAGGTTATGGACAGGATAAGAAACACCTCCCAGGCCACATATAGACTATTCGACAACAAAACAAGTTTTGTGCCATCACAGGATTACAACGACATAGCAGAACTGCTCAAAACATTCGAGTATTCGTATGGAAGCGCAATAAGGAACATAACTGCGCCTTCAAACACCATAGCACTGGCTTACGGAGAAAATAATAATGTTGTAGGTGTTGCCTTAACAGAAACAAGCCAGATAGTATTGGCGAATGGCAGAGTGCTTCATACGGTGGAACTCACAGATTTTGTTGTTCATCCAGATTACAGGGACAACAAAATATCCTATGTGCTTGCGGCAATGCTGATAGAAAATATCTTCTCTGGGAATATAGATCATGAACTGCATACTGTGTTTGCAGAATCAAACGTATCAAACGGCATCATAACAACATTTGCGATGTTCGGTGGAGAAGTTGCAAACATACTACAGAATCATGTCAACGTAGTTACGGAAGACGGAACGATACAGCACAGTTTCGCTCTTATGCAGTTCAGAAGGGGCCACATCGATGCAGGCAACCTATCCTCTGTATTAAGGCGCGCGGACTGAAGGGCCATAATCATCTAATCTAGACAAGGAATCCCACGCCGCTTGGCGATGGGTGGAATTGTCAAGTATTAGTTCAGATAAGCGTCGAATACCTTTTTGTATGTATCTACAGTCCCTATGTCATACCACGCTTCCCTGTAAACTACTCCGTGCACCTTCTCCTTGCCTATAAGCCACTGGAGAAAATAGCCAGGAGCATCGGGGTTGTTTCCATCGTTTACGTATTCGTTGAATTTCCCAAGCAGTTCCTTAGGGAACAGATAGATGCCTGTGCTTATCAGAGACGATTTTGGTGACCACGGCTTCTCCTCAAAACCCTCTACGCTATTCCCTTTCATAATCACCACACCAAACCTCTTGGCATCCTCAGACAACTTGATGTCATGAACCGCTATAGTGGCTTTTCTGGATTTTTTGAATTCATCTACAAGCTTAACAAGGCTGAACGTAAAGAAATTGTCTCCTGCAACTATCAGCAGATCTTCTGCCAATTTGGCACGGCTTATCGTGTAATTTATTCCCTTGATCGCCCCGAATTTTTCCCTGTGGTGCATAGACGGCTCATCAACTATCTCTATCTTTTTACCGAATCCTGCCGACATCTTGTTCTTTGCCCAGTACTCAAACTGGCCGTTGAATTTTCTATTTGTGGAAAGCACTATCCTTTCAACTCCCAACGCTGCTACACAGTCCACTATATGGTCGAGAATTGGCCTTCCCCCTATGGGGAGCAAAGGCTTCGGAACAAAAAACGTTATCGGCTCTAACCTGGTTGCAAATCCGCCGCACAATATCAAAGCATCCAAATAATCGTACTCTTTAAATGAATAAAGATGCGTCCAAAACAGATTTAAGCTTATTTGTAGCGAGTTTTCGGAGATGGAGATACAAACTAACCTACGCAAACAATAAATGCCTATTCAGTTATATCTTATTGGCGGTATCCTTGATAAGAGACGCATTCGAAGGAAAAATACAGTACCTTCAAATAATGGACGAGCTTGGGAATGTTGATTCTGGCCTCTTTCCGGCAGAGCTAACCGATGATAAATTAGTAGAGATGCTAAAGCTGATGCTGTTGACCAGAAACGCCGACCAGAAGGCCGTCAGCCTGCAAAGGCAGGGCAGATCTGCCACATATGCTCCAAGCCTAGGAGAGGAAGCAGTCAATATAGGGACGGCTGCCGCAATGAGAAAAAATGACATATTCGTTCCTGCATTCAGGCAGCACGGAGTCTATTTTGCAAGAGGACTGCCACTTCACCTTTTCTACATGTACTGGATGGGCTTTGAAGAGGGAAACATGATACCCCCAGAAGTTCGCGGATTTCCAATGTCAGTCCCAGTGGGCACCCAGATGCCCCACTCTGTTGGAATGGCTTTCGCACAAAAGTACAAGAAGACAGGAAACGCAGTGATAGCGTATGTAGGAGATGGAGGAACGTCTGAAGGTGACTTTTATGAGGCCATAAATTTTGCAGGTGTGTGGCGAGCGCCATTAGTAATAATCATACAGAACAACCAGTGGGCCATATCAATACCAAGGTCAAAGCAGACGGCTGCAGAGACCCTTGCACAAAAGGCATTAGCAGCAGGCATACCAGGAATGCAGGTAGACGGAAATGACGCCGTTGCAGTGTACAAGGCTACTGCAGAGGCATTGAAGAATGCTGCAAATGGTCCTACCGTAATAGAATGCATAACATACCGGGCCGGTATGCACACCACATCTGACGATCCGAACAAGTACAGGAATGCAGCGGAAGTCGAAGAGTGGGCGAAGAAGGATCCTATACTTAGGATGAAGCTTTACCTTACAAAGAAGGGCCTGTGGAGCGACCAGATAGAGGCCCAGGCGGTCGAGGAGCAGAAGAAGCTCATAGATGCTGAAGTTGAAATAGCCGAAGGTTTCAAGCCAGACCCCAAGTCGATGTTCCAGAATCTTTACAGCTTCGTTCCAGAGACTCTGGACTATGAATTAAAGGACTCTGAAGCCAACAACTTCTGGCAGGGTGAATGAATGCTAGTGAACATGGTATCAGCAATAAACAATGCCCTTGAGCTCAGCATGAAGGAGAACAACGATATCGTGCTGCTAGGGGAGGACGTCGGAAGGGACGGCGGAGTATTCAGGGTAACAGAAGGCCTTATAGACAAGTTCGGGGAGGGGAGGGTAATAGACACCCCTCTTGCGGAATCTGGGATAATCGGCACTTCGATAGGCATGGCACTTTCAGGAATGCATCCGATACCGGAGGTCCAGTTTGCAGGCTTTATGTACCTCTCATTCAGCCAGATAGTCAACCACGCCGCAAGATATAGGTCAAGGTCAAGGTCCACATTTAAGGTACCCATGACAATCCGCACTCCTGTAAGCGGAGGGGTAAGGACGCTGGAGCACCACTCTGAGAGCCCAGAAGCGCTTTATTCACACATAGGTGGCCTGATCGTGGTGGAGCCTTCAACGCCATACGATGCAAAGGGCCTCCTTATTAAGGCCGCAAGGATGGAAGACCCAGTATTATTCCTTGAACCAACAAGGCTATACCGCCTCTTCAAGCAGGAGATTCCTGATGAAGCATACGAAGTTCCGATAGGAAAGTCAAACGTGATAAAAGCGGGCAATGACCTATCAATAATCACATATGGAACCATGGTCAACGTTGTAAAAAATGTTGTGGACAAAAAGAAGGTTGACGCAGAGATAATAGACCTAAGGACAATAAATCCATTAGACGAGGAGACAATACTAAACAGCGCGAAGAAGACAGGACGGGTGATCATAGTTCACGAAGCGCCTCTTAGCTTCGGTGTTGGCGCAGAGATATCCGCAAGGATAGCAGAGAAGGGTATGTTCGAGCTGAAGGCGCCAATACTCAGAGTGGCTTCAGACAGCCTACCATATCCGTTCCCAGGATACGAGAAGTTCTATATACCAAACGATAGGAAGATATCAAATTCGATAGACAAGATAATGTCGGTGTGATTTTTTGAAAGAGATTAAATTTGTTGATGTAGGAGAGGGAATAACGGAGGGCCACGTGCAGAAGTGGCTTGTCAATGACGGCGACACGGTTAGGGAAGACGAACCAGTTGTGCAGGTGGAGACTGACAAGGCAGTGGTCAATGCGCCATCCCCAATATCAGGGAAGATAAAGATAAACGTGCCCAACGATTCCATAGTCCACGTTGGAGACACCCTAGCATACATAGGCGAGGAATCTGAACTGAACAACATAGGTCACGTACCACAGCGGTCACCTGCCACGCAACCAGCCAAATCCAACATGCAGCCAGAGGCACAGAGAGTAGAGAATAATACTCCACAGCAGCCTCATCCGCAGGAGGTGATTGCAACACCCAACGTAAGGAAGCTCGCAAGGGACAATAACATAGACATATCAAAGGTAGCAGGGACAGGCCCTGGAGGAAGGATTCTTGAGAACGACATTAAGAACTTCGCAAGCAAGGCGTCCGGCCCGCAGCAGCAGGTAGCAAAATCTCCAGAAGTGATTGAAGGCAATCATGCAGGCGAGATAGAGCGTGTTCCAATGTCGCAGACTAGGAAGGCAATAGCAAAGAATGTAGAGCTTTCCCTGTCAATACCAACATTCACGCATATGGATCTGATCAACGCGACAAATCTATACAACATAGTTAAGAGGGAGAAGCCTAATGTGGAGAAATTGGGGGTTAAGCTTACCTTCCTGCCATTCATAATAAAATCAACAGTAGAGGCGCTGAAGGAGAATCCGATGGCGAACTCGAGCTACGACAGGGACAAACAGGAGATAATAGTAAAGAAATACTACAACATAGGCCTTGCAGCAGAGGCCCCTGACGGATTGAAAGTAGTCGTAATAAAAAATGCAGACAAGAAAAATATCGTGGAGATTGCAAAAGAGATACAGGAACTGCATGAAAAGATAAGCAAGCAGACGATAACTATAGATGAGATGCGCGACACGACATTCACTATAACAAACATAGGCAGCCTCGGCGGCGGATTCCTCTCCGTGCCGATAATAAACCACCCGGATGTCGGTATACTCGGCGCTGGCATGATAAAGGACATGCCAATAGTCGAAAACGGAGAGATAAAGCCAGCAAAGATACTGCCTTTCTCACTCGTATTTGATCACAGGGTTGTAGACGGGGCCGAAGCGGTGAAGTTCGGAAATGCACTGATAAAATACCTGGAGGATCCGGAATTCCTCGAAATTCTTGGATGAAATCATGGTTATGGGCTCCCTTCCTGAAAATGTCGACCTTGCAGTGATAGGCGGAGGCGTAGGCGGATATGTATCTGCAATAAGGGCATCCCAGCTCGGGATGAACACGGTGATAGTGGAGAAGAACAAGATGGGCGGCCACTGCCTGAACTATGCATGCATACCCTCCAAGACGCTCATACACATAGCTGACCTGTTCTATGAAATGACCCATTCGGAGAAGTTCGGGATAAAGGCGAGCGAGGTAAGCATAGACGCGGAAAAGATGTACCAGTGGAGGATGGATGTATCAAAGAAGCTTGAGCTGGGCGTAGAATACCTTTGCAAATCAAACAACATAGAGGTCGTAAAGGACCAGGGAACATTCCTCTCTTCAAGCGCAGTGCAGCTCACTAACGGAGAGGAGTTGGATTTCAAGAAGGCTATAATAGCCACGGGCTCTGAATCAAAAGCGCTTCCAGGATTCGACTTCAATGACGATATAATAGATTATAAGGAGGCGTTGATGCTCCAGACCATACCAAAGAGCATGGTAATAATCGGGGCAGGATACGTTGCAGTTGAGATAGGCACATTATACGCTAAATTAGGCACCAAAGTGGACATCATAGCGCATTCAGACGTTCTTTCAAAATTCGACAAAGAGGCAGTATCCCTTGTGAAGAGGAGGATGCAGGAATTAGGCGTGACTGTCCATACCGACACCACGCCGCAATCACACCAAGGAAAAGACGTGAGCCTGAGCAGTGGGGATTCAATAACAGCAGATGTAATAGTGTCTGCCGTTGGCCTGGTACCTTATACCAATGGGCTGGGCCTTCAGAACACCAAGGTCACGCTTGACGAAAACGGATTTATAAAGACAGATTCGTCCCTGCGGACAACAGATCCCAACATACTTGCGATAGGTGACGTGATAGGCGAGCCCCTTCTTGCCCACAAGGCGATAAGGCAGGGAGAGATTGCAGCAGAGGTAGCGGCAGGAAAGAACGACGCCTTTGAGAACGCCGTAATCCCAGCAGTGATATTTTCAGACCCAGAGATTGCAATTGCAGGCAGGCTTGATGGTGAAGAAGTAAGCATAAAGAAGTTTCCCCTTACTGCGCTTGGACGCGCCATAGCACTTAATAATACGAACGGTTTCATAAAGATTGCCTACGATTCAAATGGTCTGGTCAGGGGTGTGGAGATTGTATCTCAAGATGCAAACGCAATGATATCTGAGGCCGTACTTGCAATAGAGATGGGAGCAACTCTGGAGGACATAGCAGACACGATACATCCGCATCCAACATTCTCGGAGCTCATGCAGGAGGTCGCAGAAGCAGCACTTGACAGACCCATACACTTCTATTACGGGAAAAAATGATTTCATGCTGATAAAGATAGTCAAGAACAAGGAATACAGACAGCTAAAGCCGCTGTACAAGGCATTCAAGTTATCAAACAACGGTGACATATGCATTGCAGTTGGCGGAGATGGAACATTCGTAAAGGCTGCAAAAGAATATTCCGGGCCCATACTCCCGATACGCAGCGAAGAGAGGGGGAGCATAGGCTACTATTCGGACGTAAACCTTGATGACATCGACCTCGTGATCAAGTCGCTTAAGAACAACGATTACTACGTAGAGAAACTTGAGAACAAGATGGAGATATCTCACAAAGGGAAGAGATATTATGCAGTGAATGAGGCTCTGCTCCATAATGTGCTCGAAGAGGTAAGCTTCAAGATATACGAGATAAAGAAAGGCAAGAGGTATGAGATATACCCATATGTCATGAGCGGGGACGGCATACTTATAACAAGCTCTATAGGATCAACTGCCTACAACAAATCCGCAGGCGGACCCATACTGCTCATACCAAACGTGATGTGCCTAACCTTCCTCAACGTAGATGGTCCGTATCGCAATCCAATAGTTGTAGACTCATCTAAGATAATAGAGATAGAGATAGTCAAGTACAATGGTCTACTCAGGTACGATGGTACCGAAATAGCAGAGCTAAAACCAGGCGACTCATTCAGGGTAAGGGTTTCGGAGAAAGAGCTTAAGATAGTTCGTGTAAAGAGTAAAATAGAAGACCTAGCAAGAAAACTTGACAGGATAGTGCGGAGCAGAATGACTATATAAGCGAAAACATGGAAACCAACGTATTGAGTAGAGCGTCGCAACAGGCAAGAGCAAGGATTCATGACATGGCAAGCGTATTCAGGGAGCTGCCTGCACAAAAGAAGTCGCTATCCCTATTTAAAAACGCCGCTGCTCTGGAGGCTAGAGCCAAAGGCAAGTGGACGTTGAGAGGGAGGCTTTCCTGCCAAACTGGGGCTGGGACCCAGGGTCTCCTAGCAGAAGCGGCAAAGCTATATGATGCGGCCGCAGTAAACTTCCTGAAGTCCGAAGCGCATTGGAAAGCAGCAAGATCCTTTGAAAGATCAAGTGACATACTCGTAAATATATCGAAGTCCAATCCCGTGCAAACCAAGTTCGTTGATGAACTTTACGCCGCAGGAAGGAACTACCTTAACGCATCAGCATGCCATAAAGCCGTTCATTCAAGAACCGGAGATTATCTGTCCTCAAGTGAGCATAAACATGACCTAGACAGGGCTAGAGCATGCTTTGACCAGATTGGCCTTAGTGGAAGCGTATTCGCAGAAGAGGTATTATTTGCTGAAAAGTTCGTGCACTCAATGTCTGCTTTAAGGGATTAAAGCCAGAAAACCATGACATGGAAAGTAGAAAAATATAAAAGGCTGAGAAGAGCAAATCCTTTATCGTGGTAGATTAGTTGAAATCTGGAAAGTACTTGAAATCAAAGATAAACCATATCGACATAGAGACGGACAACGTAGTTGACCTTGTGGATTCATTCTCGTCAATGGCCTTCCAATCCAGGAACCTCGCAAACGCGGCAAAGATATATAACAAGATGGTTAACGACAAGGACTGCACAATAATCCTATGCCTTGCAGGATCCCTTTTCAGCGCGGGTCTCAAGAGGCTCGTATACCAGATGGTTTCAAACAACATGGTTGATGCGATAGTCTCTACCGGCGCAATAATTGTCGACCAGGATTTCTTTGAGGCATTAGGTTTCGACCACTACATAGGCACGCCTCTGGTCGATGATGAGGATCTAAGGAAAAATGCCGTAGACAGGATATACGACACGTATATAAGTGAAGATGAGTTAAGGGTATGCGACAGGACCATAGGCGAGATAGCAAACTCTCTTGAGCACAAGCCATATTCATCTAGAGAGTTCATAGAAGAGATGGGAAGATACCTCTCAAAGCACGGCAAGAAGGATGATTCCGTAGTGCTTGAGGCATACAAGAAGGGCATGCCGATATTCGTTCCGGCGTTTTCAGACTGCAGTGCGGGGTTCGGGCTCGTCCAGCACCAATGGGATAATCCAAAGAGCCACGTCTCAATAGACTCTGCAAAGGATTTCCTTGAGCTTACCAAGATAAAGATAGACTCAAAGCAGAGCGGACTGCTGATGATTGGAGGAGGAGTTCCAAAGAACTTCGCACAGGACACAGTAGTTGCTGCAGACATGCTTAACAAGCGGGTACCAATGCACAAATACGCAATACAGATAACAGTGGCAGACGAGAGGGACGGGGCACTGTCAGGTTCTACCCTAAAGGAGGCGCACTCGTGGGGGAAGGTAGATACCTCCTACTCGCAGATGGTATATTCAGAGGCTACAATAGCACTTCCGATACTGGCTTCATACGTATATCAGAAAGGAGGATGGAGGAACAGGAAGCCAAAGAACTACAATGCAATGTTGGAGAAAATATGACCGATCTTATGCACAAGGCAAATTTCCCACAAAAAGACGAAGTCACGATAGGCCTCGTCCAGATGAGTATGGGCGTAGACCCGAAGTCAAATCTGGAAAAGGCCATTAAAAAGATAGGTGACGCTGCAAGCAGAGGCGCGCAAGTGATATGCCTTCCAGAGCTATTCAAGTCCCAGTACTTCTGTCAGGAAGAGGATTCGGAAAACTTTAAGCTTGCTGAAACCATTCCCGGTAGCACAACAGATGCAATATCGATTGCAGCAAAGAAAGGCAACACCGCGGTAATAGCCGGAATTTTCGAGAAGAGAGCGCGTGGGCTGTATCACAACTCTGCCGCAGTGATAGATTCATCAGGAAAATTAGTCGGAGTATACCGCAAGATGCACATACCTGACGATCCCCACTACTACGAGAAGTTCTATTTTGCTCCTGGCGACCTGGGTTTCAAGGCATTTGAAACCGAACACGGTAAGCTCGGAACCCTGATATGCTGGGATCAATGGTATCCGGAGGCTGCAAGGCTCACCTCGCTTCTTGGCGCACAGATACTTTTTTATCCTACGGCAATAGGTTGGTTCCCAGAGGAGGAGGAATCGGCTAAGGAGATGCAGTCAGCGTGGGAGACGATACAGCGCGCGCACGGAATAGCCAACGGGGTATTTGTTGCAGCAGTAAATCGTGTTGGAAGGGAGGGAAACATAAATTTCTGGGGCTCTTCTTTCGTCTCAGGTCCTTTCGGGGAGATGCTAGCAAAGGCAAGCCCTGACAATGAGGAGACGCTAATAGTCAAATGCGACCTCAGCAGCATAGACACGACAAGGCACGGATGGCCATTCCTAAGAGACAGAAGAATCGATGCGTACAAGGGCATAACTTCGAGGTTCTTAGGCTAGGCATATCATACTGGTGTCTCCATGTCCAAAAACAAGGTACCTTCGCAGCTTGGATACATAATGCCTGCAGAGTGGGAACCGCACGAAGCCACCTGGATATCCTGGCCGAAGAATCAGGATTCCTTTCCAGAAGAGATCCTTCCAGATGTCGAAAGGACATATATAGAGATGATTAGCGCGTTGCGAAAGAGCGAGAAGGTCAATCTTCTTGTAGATGACGAAGAATCGGAAAAAAGAGTGCAGAAGCTTCTCGAATCAAACAACATAGAAAAAGGCAACATAATCTTCCACAAGATAGAAACAGCCGATGTCTGGTTTAGGGACTATGGCCCGATCTTCATAGTCAGGAAAAGCCCAACCGGAAAGGAGATGGCATGCACGCACTGGATATTCAATGCGTGGGGCAACAAGTACGACGACCTCAAGCAGGATGCCGGCATACCTGATAAAATACTGGTTAAAAATACCAGCATATTCAAGGTTCCAATCGTATTGGAAGGCGGCTCAATAGACACAAACGGCCTTGGCACATTCCTCACTACAGAACAGTGCCTTCTAAACAAGAACCGCAACCCTAATCTAAATAAGATTGAGATAGAGAAGTACCTAAAGGACTATCTGGGTGCAACAAACACCATATGGCTCAAGAGCGGAATAGATGGCGATGACACGGACGGACATGTGGACGATATTGCAAGATTTGTGAACAATAACACTGTCCTATGCGCACTGGAAAAGGATAAAAACGACTCCAATTACAAAGCTCTTAAAGAGAACTTCGATCTTCTTAATGATGCAAAAGACCAGGGAGGCAACAAGCTAAACATAGCCACGTTGCCAATGCCAAAAGCCGTGGTATACGAGGGAATCAGGCTGCCAGCAAGCTATTCAAACTTCTACATAGCAAACAGGGCAGTCCTAGTACCGATCTTCAACGATCCAAATGACAACGAGGCGCTTGGCATAATAAGGAAACTCTTTCCTGAAAGAGAGGTCATTGGCATAAACTGCAGGTCGCTTGTATACGGCTTCGGAGCCATACACTGCGCCACGCAGCAGCAGCCCAGCACCACGCAACATCCCTAAACTATTTCGGCATTTGGCGAATACTGCTTCGCCTTTTTAATTATATCTACGGCTCGTTTATTGAGTGTATTACATGCCCGTACAAAAAGAAGCAATGTTTAATCATCTTCATTCGCTTAGGAGGAGAGATACCGAACACACCGTGATAGCAGAAAAGCTAAGAGGCCTAGACCTTTCCAAAAAGGAATTCACACTTACCTACCGCGGAGATGTAAGGAAATTCTCCAGGCATGAAAATGGATTGAGATGGAAAGAGGAAGGCGTGCACATAAAGTCAGAAGTGTACGTTGCCAGGGATGCTGTGGTACTACGCAATTCCATAATCTACGAAGACGTAGTCGCCATCTACGGCAGCAAATACGGAAATATCCTAGGCTACCTTCACTACGAATAAGCAGCAATCTTCCCGTGCAACATCGTTGCAGGAAGCAAGAAAGCCATGACAAAGCCAGGCAAACCAGCTGCAAGGTGCATTCCAACACAAAACAAACGATACAAAGGCCATAGCTATGCGTTTTATATAATCGGCACTAATAATTACGTGTAAGAGGTTACATTCCAGTGACGATGTTAACTCTGAGCCAAGGCGATTTAACGGAATTTATTGATGAACTGAACATGCTTAAGGACCAGCTGAGGTTCAGAGAGAAGGTGGAGGTTCCGACTGGCATTGAGAACATAGTCATAGCCGGCATGGGGGGCTCTGGCATAGCTGGGAAGATATTCAGCGAACTCTATTCAAGGAAGCCTGTCTGCCTTGCAGACGACTACTATCTGCCTGATTTCGTATCAAAGTCGACGCTCGTGGTTGCGATAAGCTATTCTGGAAATACAGAGGAAACGCTTTCTATGGTGAGAGATGCAGTGAAGCTCAACGCGCATACGGTTACCATCAGCTCAGGAGGTGAGCTTGCCGACCACGGAGACCAGCACATCAGGATCCCCAGGAGCGATATTCAGCCAAGGTCTGCGACCGGGTGGATGCTTCTGCCTCTACTTTACGGATTTAATGCCACAAACTACAATGAGGTCAAGGAGGCGTACGGACTTGTGGAAGCGCTTGATAAGGACAATACAGAATGCAGGTCGCACGCCAAGGCCATTGAGAAGGGTGAGCACATACCGGTGATATACGGCGCAAGCCCGTTCAAGAGCATAGCCTACAGGTGGAAGACGCAATTCAACGAGAACGCGAAGACGCTGGCATATTCGAACAGCTTCCCAGAACTGAACCACAACGACACAATGGCCCTTGCAAAGACGTACAGGAAGGGCAGCTTCTATTTCCTTGTGTTCGGATCTCAGAGCAAAAAGATAGCCAAGAGGATAGACGTAACCGCCAAGATAACTGACTCCAAATTCAATATAATATCACCAAAAGGACACAGCGCCGTGTCCAAGCTCTTCTACCTGCTCCATTATGGTGACTATGTTACATACCACCTTGGCCTGCTAAGGGACGTGGATCCAACCGACATATCTCTGATAGAGAAGCTTAAGAAGTCCATGAAGCAAGCATAAGTGCAAGCCGTTTTGTCTAAAGGTCTTTTGTGTCCCTGTCTATCTTCTTTCCTTCCTTAATGAACACCGCCTTCCTTATTGCCCTAAGGGACAGCGTAGCGCAATGAATCCTCACGGGCCCAGGGTCTATGTTTATCAGCTCAAGCAGGCTGTCCTTCCCAAAAGCCTCGACCTCCGCAACGGTCTTGCCTTTGAGGAAGTCAGTGAGTATGCTAGCAGTTCCCATTGATATTACGCACCCCGTGCCATCAAACCTGGCTTCAGCAATCTTGTCCCCATCTATCTTTAGGTAAACAGTTATCTTGTCTCCGCAGGATATATTCTCCTCATGCATCCGGGTATCTGGATTGTCCATAACGCCCTTGTTCTTCGGATGCTCGTAGTTGTATATCAGCTCCTCTGCATACATTCCCAGCTCATCAGTCATTGTGCACCACCGAAAAGCTTCACGTACTCCTTCATTATGCATCTGTTCTGCACGAATGCTATGCCCTTTGCTTCGGCGTAGGCCTTTGCCTCGTCGTTCATTATTCCCTCCTGCAGCCAGACTGCTTTTGCTCCATTATCTATAGCTTTCTTGGTTATCTCTAGCGCCTCATCTCCCGGCCTGAACACGTCAGCTATATCAAACTCAACGCCTACAAGGTCTATACTCCTGTACACTTTCTCTCCAAGAAGCATATCGGCTGCAGGATTTACTGGTATTATCTTGTATCCAGAGTCTTGCATGAACTTTGAGACCTTGTAGCTGTATTTCGATTCGTCACGCGACAGACCGACTACTGCTATCCTCCTGTATTCTTTCAGAATATCAGATATCTCCAAGTCAAACACCGGGCAGTTTTCCGCTGAAGGACTTGCCAAGCACCCTGGCAAGCACTTTACCAACGATCCTGTTTATGGCGTTTTCATATTTATACATGATGTAACATCCCGCTATGCTTATGGCAGTACCAGCAATCACGTCTGTGAAATAGTGTTGGCCAAGGTAAACCCTTCCGAACAGTACAACTACGAGCCATATTATGTATCCTGCACGCACGTATTTGTAGTTCTTCATGAATATCCACAGCCCGCCAAGCACCGTTGCATGGTTGGATGGGAAGGAATAGCTGGATTCGCATGCGACCTGGCTCACCCATGCTAGATCCCCTCTCGCGCAGGGTCGAGGTTCCCTGACTATATCCTTGAGAGTTTCTCCTATCAGCAGAAGCACCACCAGCGCTATTCCGAACGGGAAGAAGTTTTTATCCTTCTTTAAATAGAAATATGCGAGAATTACTATGAGGACAACGTAGAAACTCTCCGCCCAGTACGACATTATCGTTGTAAGCAGCGGGCTGGCGACGGAGCTAACTGCACCAAACGCAGAGTTATTTATCCAGCTTATTATGTCCATAAGGAAATCTTTGCCCAGAATATTAATATACAGATATTATGTCCCTGCGGAATATCCTGTCTGGGCCATTTCCCACCATAAGTATTGTATTTGAACATCGTTTGCACCTGTTATGCTTGTCAATGTTCCATTTGGAAAGGTACAATCCGTTCCTTTCTATTGCAAGTGTTCCGCATCCCGGACAGTATGTATTCTCATACTTGCTCCCAGGAACGTTCCCTATGTATACATATTCAAGTCCATTCTTCTTTGCAATGTCGTAATGATCCTTGAGCGTATCATAAGGGGTGTTGGGATAATCGAGCATCTTGTAATCAGGGTGGAACCTAGTGAAATGAACTGGAGTATCCTTACCCAAGGCCTGTGACACCCAACGCGTGAAGGAACCACATGCGTCAAGCGATTCGCCCACCCGCGGTATTATCAAGTCAGTGACCTCTACGTGAATTCCTGCCTCCTTCATTGAAATAAGCGCATCCTTTATCGGTTCGTTTGAGCGTACTGTCTCGAACTTACTGGCGAACTTCTCCTCCCCATTTCCTTTCAGGTTGACTACCGCTGCGTCTATCAATCCCTTCATTTCCTGAACTGTCTCAGTTGTCATGTATCCATTTGTCACAAAGACCGTGAAAAGCCCTTTCTTATGGGCCTGCCTTGCAACATCAAGCGCATACTCTATGAATATGGTGGGTTCGTTGTAAGTGAACGCAATTCCCTGCGTGTCACTGTCTATCGCCTTCTGAACCATCTCTGCCGGAGAGATATACTCGCCCTCGATTTCCTTGCCCTTGGATATGTTGTGGTTCTGGCAGAACTGGCATCCCCAGTTGCATGACGAGGTGCCTATTCCGAATACGTATGAACCTGGCATAAAATGGTTGAACGGCTTTTTTTCTATCGGATCAACCTGCATCGCAGAAACCACTCCATAGTTGACAAGATGGAGTTTTCCGCCAATGTTCTGCCTCACATAACAGAATCCATGCGATCCTTCAGGTATCCTGCACCTCCTTGCGCAAGCGTAGCATTCAACCCTGTTGCCTTCTGTCTGCCTGCCAAGTATTGCTTCCTTTTTCATTGTGATTACCGTATACAAAGAGCTAAATATACCTTGCATTAAGTCATATATAAAAGTGATCATTTGGACAGCATAATTGTAGATACCAGCTCGATCCTTTTCGCACTATCAAGCAAGGTTGACATATTTAATGCCATAAAAGAGGAGCTGAATTTTGAGCCGGTCATATCAAAAGGAGTAGTCAATGAGCTTAAGAAGATATCCAGCGGCTCAAAGGCAAACGGCAAGTATGCAAAGGTCGCACTCCAGCTCATAGAGAAATACCATATAAAGACCGATCCGGACAGCAAGTATGTGGATGACTGGATCCTTTCAATTGCAAAAGAACACGAAAATTTCTGCACGAACGACACGAAGCTGAGAAATGCCCTTAAAGGTAAGGGGGCAAGGGTGTATGTGATATCAAGAAGCGGAGAATTAAGATAGAAAATCCGACTCTCAAGAAATCCCTTTATTAGTTGGGCCCTACTATAAGTAGCCCGATATTATGATCTCCAAGAATCCAATGCTATCGGCAGTCATGCTGCTTGTTGTTGGCGGAGGATTCATCCTTTGGCATTTCGGATTCCAGAAGTCCAGCACGCAGACTGCAAACACCTAAGCATGCATTGTATCTACCAGGTGTCGTAGTCCGTTGAAAATTTAATAAACCCTGCCATAATCTTGGAATCCCTTTACCTCATAAAGAAATTGAACTGCGTCAAAGTTTACATATAGTCTCTTTGTTATCCGAGTATACACTAATGCCCTTCTACAAAATTTGTGGATTTATAATATGTACCTTATCAAATATCCCATCAACACCAAGTTTACATGAATACCTAGAGCATTCCCCCAACTTCGTTGGGGGTTGAATAGGAAGTTGACATCTACATAGTACCACCCTCATCAAAATCCAAAACAGTCACATCACGAATTCCAATAGGTTTGCCAAAAGGCAGGAATATATGTGAATCCTGACTTTCTTTAGGCCAATAAACCTGTTCTTTGACATGC
>DAHWIK010000046.1 GCA_027345185.1 Microcaldota archaeon | reverse complement strand
GAGGGACACTCCCGACGTAACGCCTTTGGAGGCGTAGCCTCTACATTCCAAAAGGGAATGCAAACTACGCCAGTGAATCAGGAACATACCCTGCCTCCTTTCGATGCAGGGGAAGCCCACACGCTTTAGCGGTGGGATGGTGTCACTAAATCTGCGATAACTAATATATCAGCGATGCTAAAGAGTAATCATTATGATTAATAGGAAAGTAATGTACTCAACTGCACTGTCATTCAGCTTTCTTATCATAGTGGCCGTAGTATTCATCAGCCTGGTTTCCATTCGCAGTGTGTCAAGCTTCACATTCAGAAACCAGACCTACAATTTCACATATGTTGCATCAAATCCCTCGGATTGGTCGTCCGGATTAATGAATAAAACGGTCACCAGCAACACCTTCGAGATCTTTGTTTTCCCAAATGTCAGCATATATCCGTTTTGGATGAAAGACACCTATTATCCGCTCGATATAATCTGGGTAAACGGCTCCAATGTCACATACATTGCAAATGCCACCCCCTCTGCCGCATGCGATGCGAACAGCGTCAACTGCACAATCTACAATAACGACACTTATGGCAAAGCCCATCCTGCAAACTATGTCATAGAGACCCTTTTCGGATTCACTAATCGCACTGGGCTTAAAGTAGGAGACAAAATAAAAATAAACTACGATTAACCTGCCATCATCGAGCCAAAATCCTGCTCTTCGAGGCGCGAGAAAGGAATGACGTTTGCTAACCTTTCTTGGTAATTTTTAAGGGACTGGTCGTTTACTATGACTATGGTCTTGGCATATCTGGCGCTTCTGCCCTCTATCATCTTAATTGACGATTCAATGCTTTTGCTTCCAGTCTCATACTCTATGGCCATCCTGCCTACGTCTGAAAATGCCACTATATCAGGTCCATAAGCACTGTTGTAGATCCTGTTCCTTATACCCATGGATAGGAGGTGCCTGCTTATTATGTTCACTGCTATATCATGCTCTGCGCTGTTGTGGCTGCTTGATATATACCAATCACCCGAGTATTTCCCACACATTATTTCATGGTGCTTTAATTCCCCTTTCGATATCATATTCTCTAGCTCTCCAGCAGCCACATCGCTGTGAAAGTATCTCAGGAGATCATCCTTCCTTATTCCATTGCGCGAAAGTTCAGATATCTTGAATTCAATGCTTTCGGAATCCGCGTCGCACCTGCCAAATCTCACAATTATCGGGTTTCTCATGTTTGCTCCTATTGCTACAGCATTGCCCCGCGCAATATTCCTCAGGGCCTTCTTAACCTCGATAAACCTGCCGGATTCATTACCTCCTGATATGAAGTTCGCTACATAATTCAGCTCTTCAGGCTCCTTTATGCCAAACGAGATAAGCATTGCCGCATTTCCCCTCAGATCCTTGTCTATCAGCTTTGCCCTCTGCGATACGGCTATTATACCTATCCCGTACTTTCTTCCTTCCGCGGCTATCTTTCCTATTATGGGGTTATCACCAAGCTTTTCAGCTTCGTCTATTATAATATAGAGACGCGGTCTGTTAGTTTTCTCAAGGGAGAGCATCTTCGAATATACCTTCCTCAGGAATCCCTCTATGTATATGCTCTGGGCTTCTGGCGTGTGCAGCCTAGAAAGCAGAAATATGCTGTTTCCCGCTATTACCTTCGACATCTCGGCATTTTTCTCGAAAGCGCCCGTGTCTATTAGCGACATCCTCCTCTCAAGAGACTCGAGCACCGTCTTTTCCGATGTTGCATTCGCATTCCTCTTGAATGCCTTTATTGCGAACATGAGATTGTGTATGTTTGGCGTCTTTCCCTCGTTTGAAAGCACGCCATAGGCGTACATTATGCATCTGTAGAGCATGTATCCCTGCACCTCTCCAAGCCTGAAAGTCCTCTTTAGCATGCCTGTTATCTCGCTCGCCTTCTCCCTCTCCGTCATGCCGTCAAGGTCGAACATGTTTATTCCGTTCCTCGATGCATCATAGACCTTTGCGCCTATCACCCCTGATAATCCAAGATATTCATTGTGCGGGTCTAGTATTGCAACGTTTGCCCCTTGCATGCACAGTGCCCTTGCTATGGCCTTGCAGGCGTTTGATTTGCCTCCCCCGCTGCCTCCGACTATTACCATATGGGGGTTTATCCACAGATGCGGCTCTATCCTGAACTGAGAGAAGTATCTTCTTCTCCATCTCCACTTATTCTCTCCAAGGCTTATCGCCCCAAATTTCATCTCCCTTTCAACGTTTCCAATAACTGCATTGTTTTTATTAATCATAAAATCGCCCAGACTTAGATGTAATCATGTCCGAATCCGCCGAACTGTCAGGGAAGAAGGCTCCTTGCCAGGGTTATTTCATCGGCCTCGCTTATGTCCTCTCCAACAGGGGTCTCTAGTATTATTGCCTTTGTAGATATTCCCTTGTAGCTCAGGAAGCGCCTGAATCCCTCTGTGCCTATATGCCCGTATCCTATGTTCGCATGCCTGTCAAGGCAAGAGCCCAGCTCCTTCTTTGCATCGTTAAGGTGTATTGCGAAGACTTTATTCATGCTCAGCGAGCCGAACATCTCGTCAAGCACCTTGTGGTCTGTTATGTCATATCCGGAAGCAAAGAGGTGGCAGGTGTCGAGGCAGAAGCCAAGACGCTTGTCCT
The DNA here is from genome assembly GCA_027345185.1 of Microcaldota archaeon. Lineage (GTDB taxonomy): Archaea > Micrarchaeota > Micrarchaeia > Micrarchaeales > CABMGC01 > JAJZNA01. The sequence goes on along the minus strand of DAHWIK010000046.1, from coordinate 2,668 downwards.
TTATGATATCAGAGACCCTTACAAGGTCCTCTGTCTTGTCCCCAACGCTGTTCTTGTGGCCGGCCTCGTTCTCAAGAAGTACCGTAACTCCGGAACTTCTTTCAAGCGCAGCAGCCACTGCCTGCGCCACGTTCTCTATCCCCTTCTCCTTTCCATGGCCCATGTGGCTGCCCATGTGCGTCACCAGGTAGTCTATCTCAAGCCTGCTGCATCTTTCCATGTTCTCCACCAGCGATTCTACTGATTTTGAGAACGCATCCTTGTTTGATGATGCTATGTTGGGAAGATATGGCATGTGTGCCACTGATACTATGCCTGTCGCCTCCCTTTTCTTCCTGAATGATGCTTCAGAGTCCTTTCCGATGGGATTCAGCTTCCAACCCCGCGGATTCGTTACGAATATCTGCATCGCAGTGCAGCCTAGCGCCTTCGCTCTGTCAAATGCCAGGTCTATGCTTCCAGCTATTGATACGTGCCTACCTACAAGTGCCATAAAACCAGGTGCAGAGATATTGCCTGGAAAAGATATTAATTTTATCTTTATCTAAAGTGGCGTAAAACTCACACTTCAGGGATGGATAGTTTGCAATCTTATATAAAGTTTTTCTGGAATTAGGTAATCAGAGGCATATGATAATAGCCGGAGTAAACGGGGGAGGGACAAAAACCGAGGCTGTGTGCTGCGACCATACCGGAAAGATAGTCGGAAGAGGCAGTTCTGGTCCATCAAACTACCAGAATGTCGGCCTTGAAGCAGCGATAAAGCACATAGAGGAGGCACTTTCAAATTCGGGCTTCCCGAATCCCGACGCGCTCTGCGTTGCGCTTGCAGGTATAAATACCAAAAACGACTTCAATGTTGTGAACAGGCTCCTTCTGGAGCATCACCCTGGTGCCATACTTGAACATGATGCGTTTTCAGAGCTCTATTTGGAGGCAAGAGGGAAGCCCGGTGTCATTGCCATAGCCGGGACCGGTAGCGTGGTCCTTGGATACGACGGCAAGAATAGGCACAGGAGGGCCGATCTCGGCTGGTTCCTTGGCGACGAAGGATCAGGATACTATATAGGCAGGGAGGGAATAAGGGCGACAGCGCGGATGGTATTCGAGGGAGAGGAAGAGACCCAGCTAAAGAAAGAAGTGCTAGATCACCTAGAACTGAAAAATCCCGAGGACATAATGGATTGGGCGTATTCCAAGCTTAATACGCCAACCACTGTTGCGGGAGTGACAACAGCTGTAGATAAGGCAGCACTTTCCGGAGACAAGGTTGCGTTAAACATATTCAGGAAGGCAAGCTCAAACCTGGCAGACCACGCTGTGGAAATGGCGCTAAAACTTAATCTCAGGCGGGTTTACATAAAAGGGGGAGTCTTCAATTCGGCATTCTTCTTCTCCAACTTCATGGGGATACTTGCCCACAGGGGAATAGACACAATCCATATAAAAGGTTCGGCTGCAATCGGTCCACTGCTAATAGCCGCTGACAAGTCAGGAATCAGAGTTGCTGAGGAATAGCTTTTCTTACCTTCTTAAGTAGAGCCATCTCATGCGCTGTAAGGGCCTCGCTCTTTGAGAACTTTGTGCTTGAAAGCACGAAGTCCAGTATCTCCACCCTGTCTACTGCCATCCTTACCGTGCCCAATATAATCTCCTCAGAGTCTTTAGAATCAGAATACTTTCCAGTGTCTTCCGCCCAAAGCTCTGCGATGTTGCTTAGCCTCATAAGCGTTGATATTGCCTGTACTGACATCATGAATTTCTTCAGTTCCTCTATCCTTGCAACCTTTTCCGGATCCTTTTCCTTATCGATGCTATCAAGGAAAGGTCTGTACTGCTCAATTATCTCGGGCTCCCTGCCTATGAGGTTGTTTATTATGTACATGTCACGCTGCAGTTCGTTCGATTTGTCAGGCAGCAGCGATATGTACCCCGTTATGTCTATCCTTCCGGCCTTCATCTCATCATGAAGTATGTCTACGGCCTCCAGTATGAGCTCATCCTTGAGCCTTGTTATGATGTCCTCACACAACATCCATGCAGGCGCATCATCATTTGGCATAAAACCAGTATAACCTATATGCAGCAAATAATAAATCTTTCTCGGAAAGCCATTGCGGCCCAACATGATTATAAAGAGCCGATTCAATATATCTGCATGCAAAAGCAAAAGGCCAACAAGGCATCATCGCTTACGGTTGCAATCGTTATCACCGCACTAATCATAGCCTCTGCACTGTCATACCACGAATATCTGGTATCAAGAAACATATCTTTCCAGAATGTCAATTTCACTGCAAATACAATCGGGTCATATTGTGCGTACGGCCACATATGTGGGATACCTTCGAACGGCTGCGCAGTACCAGGTGACATGTACAACTGCCCAATGATTCCCGCAAACCTTGCTGTCAATGCCATAGTATCCGTAGATCTGTAGCAGGAGCTGAACAATTCCGCGCAGGCAGGGTTCACCTTAAACCAGACAGTATTCTATTCAAATTCATCTTCAGGATGCTCAAGGCAGCTGATAAATGATTCGCCCCGCAAACCCATCATTTCAATGGTGGGTTAGGGGCGTGAGAAGATATATAAGAATGGAAAACAAAAAGAAGAACATGGAAACAATGCGTGCCTACAAGTTCAGGATATACCCTGACGCAAAGAG
>DAHWIK010000020.1 GCA_027345185.1 Microcaldota archaeon | reverse complement strand
GAGGAGTGGAAAGGAATAACAAACCAGTCAAACGACTTCATGCACAAAATATCCGACAAGATGGTCCATGGAGGATATACATCATTTGCAGTAGAGGCATTGCATATAGGCAATATGGTAAAGAACCACAGCCTCGCGCAGTCAATACAGTACGCTTCATGGAACAGATTCATCCAAATGCTCTCATACAAGGCTGAAAGTGCCGGTATGAAGGTAATAAAGGCAGATCCAAGAGATACCTCAAAGACATGTAGCGACTGTGGCAACATTCAGGATATGCCGCTATCGGAAAGAACATACCTCTGCAATAGATGCGGTATGCAGAAGGACAGAGACATAAATGCATCAATAAACATACTCAACAGAGCTACCTTCGGACAGAGGGGAAGTCACGCTCAGGGAGAGAATCGTCAATACATTCTAATAAAGAATGCAAACGGACTCGAAGAACTGAGAACCGATAAAATACATCCTTTGCGGGATGCAGTGATTGTATGACGCCAGAGGAAGCCCACACCGTTTACGGGTGGGAGGATGTCACTGATTCAGACTTTGTACCTCAACAGAGCCCCTATGCCCTTGAATCCCATAAGGAATTCCCTTCCGTAGGAGCTTTCACTGGAGACGAATATGGTCTCTGCGCCGTTCCTGTCGGCAATGCCTATCAGCTCCTCTATCATGTCTTTGTCCTCCACAACATCAAGCGTTCCTCCGTCGACGGAATGCTTCGTCTCTATGTGCCCTGCATATTCAACCACAGAGAAAATAGTGTTGTCAGCATTGCACTTGTATTTTATCTCGTGTATCTCCAGCGCGTCGTTTATTATTAGGGTGCTAGCCTGGTTAGACATCAGCGCATGCCTTGTCTCTTCGTATCCGTAAACTGCAAGCGCCTTCCTGGATATCTCCTGCATGAACCGCTCTATGACTTTTCTCTCCTGATAGGCCTCCTGCTCCTTTAGCAGGTCAGACGCCTTCTCTATCATCTCGTGCAGTCCGAACTCGTCTGTATATCCGGTATCGTATGTGCCAAGCACCTTTATCTGATAGTTAAGCGAGTTTTGCTTAAGGAACGACTCCTTTGCCGGACCTGGACCACCAACTATTAGGCCCTTCAGCTTGAACTCAGAAGATATGAATGTTGAGTTTATTATTTCCGATATCCTTGTATGATACTCTCCTATCGTCTCCTCCCTCTGTCTAACGAACCTTGCCTGTGACTGGCCTCCCTTGCCTACCTTGGCGTGCACCATTGAATTTAGTCTCTTGATTATCTGTATGTGCGATCCCTTCAGCGTGGCTACGGTAGCTTCGCGCCCGTCCATGACCAGAAGTGCGTATGTGTCCTTAGATCCAACTATCTCCTCTATCGGGTCCAGAAGGAACGTTGATTCGCATCTGTATATGTTCATCTTCAGTGGCACGGAAGGTTCCATGGAGAAAAGTTCTATGTCAACCTTGCCTGAATTTGTGGAAACGTTACCGCAGAATATTGCAATCCCGTTCTTTGGAGTCTCCCTGTATAGCTTAAGATACTGCATTATCTTCTCAAGTGCACTCTGAACATTGTTCCTTACCGATTTGGACTTTATATTTGACGACTGGCTGTGCTCCTCCCTTAGCTTCGACACCTCTTCGGAGATAGGATAACCGGCAGGAATATACACGCTTATAAGCTCGGTGCCGTATCCGCGTATGCCCTTTAGCCGTTTTATCTCCCTGAGTATGTTGTATTCGTTCTTCATGGTTGCAACTCAAGCTGTTTGTCACTTAACATCATATTCAATTCTCTTTAATATTGAATGTATTGAATTTCTTTTACCCCTTCCCATATTCTTCACTAACATAGATTTTATCCCCATCTCCCTAGCCTTGATGATGTTCGGCATCTTGTCATCCAAAAAGATCACCTCGTTCCCCTTTAATCCTGTCCTCTTAAGCATTATGCGGAATGCGCCCTGTTCGGGCTTTAGGTAGTTCTTTAGGTGCATAGGTGATATTATCATGCCCTTCTTTATGAGGTGGCTTATTCCAAGCGCTTTAAGGGCACGCCCTGCCCATAGATCATACCCATTGGTGAAGACTACAAGTTTGTATCTCTTGGAGAGAGCTGTGAGGAGCCTTACAAGCTCGGCGTCCCTGGCTATCCCGAAGTCCCTTGGGTATATGTCATAGGCAAAGGTCTCCACTTCCTTCAGGTCTATGCCGTATTTTCCGCTAAGGTGCCTCAATGACATTGTCACTGACCCGCGTTCCATGCTCTTGTCAATTCTCTTTATCTCGCTCATTGGCATCTTTTGAAGGACCCCATTCTTCTTCAGGTATCTATGTGCAAGTTTCCTGCTAGCGAGGTCGGCCATCTCCTCCTTCCTCTTTTCGTACAGTGTGCCGTCCAAATCCAAAACTAGGGCTTTTATTGCCAGATAAACACCGAAAGCTATCCTATCTTCTCTTTGCCCATATAAGGCACCAGCGCATCCGGAACAGTTATGGTTCCGTCGTCGTTGAGATAGTTCTCAACTATTGCGACTATTGTCCTGTTCGTCGCTATTGCAGTGGAATTTAGAGTGTGTACATATTTCCTCCCCGAACCTTCATCGTACTTTATGTCGAGCCGCATAGCCTGCCAGTCAGTGCAGTTCGAGCATGAAACCATCTCCCTGTACCTTCCCTGTACAGGCATGTATGCCTCCAGGTCGAACTTCTTTGCAGCCACTATTCCGATATCGCCTGTGCATATGTTGACTATGCGATAAGGTATCTTGAGCTTTTTGTAAAGCTCCTCTGCATTTGCGATTAGCTCATCGAATATGGACCATGAATTCTGGCTGGAAAATACGAATTGCTCAACCTTGTAGAATTGGTGCACCCTGAATATGCCTTTTGTGTCCTTTCCGTGAGCACCGGCCTCCCTTCTGAAGCACGGGCTGAATCCGATATATTTCTTAGGCAATTCCTTTGCCGAGAATGTCTGGTTTGCGTGCATGGCAGCAATAGGATGCTCTGACGTGCCTATCATGAAGAGTTCCTCATCTATGTGCTCAGTGTCCTTTCTGCTTTCGGCCTCCCTTGCCTCTGCGGCCTTGTATAGCATCTCCTGGAAGTCGCCTAGGGCAGTGACACCCTTGTAGTATTCGCGCTTCATCATCATTGGAGGGGCAACAAGTGTATAGCCCTTCTTTACGAGCTCGCTTATCGCGAAGTGTATGAGCGCCTGCTCAAGAAGAGCCAGATCGCCCTTCATGTAGAAGAATCTTGAGCCCGCGACCTTTGATGCCTGCTCTATGTCGAGAAGGCCAAGCCTAGTGAGAGCCTCTTCATGGCCCACAGCTGGTTTCTTCGAAGGCACATCACCGAATTTTCTTATCTCCATGTTTTCGGTATCGTCCTTGCCGTATGGCACAGATTCGTGGAGCATGTTAGGCATGTTCCAGATCAATTCGTCTATCCTGTCCTGATACTTTGGAAGCTCAAGCTCTATCTCATCTATCCTTGACTTCAGCTTTGCGAGCTCTGCGGTCTGTGCGACATCCACAGATTTCCCTGATTTCTTGAGTTCCGCGACCTCCAGGCTCCCTTTGTTGCGCTGCGCCCTAAGCTGCTGCGCCTCAATGCTTACCCTCTTTGACTCATCATCAAGCTTGATAAGTTCGTCTATAGGATAGTCGCTCTTCCTCACCTCCAAGGATTTCTTGATCTGGGTAAGATTATCCCTTACATATCTTGAATTTATCATAAACAAACACTGCCTAAACTTCGGCAATTAGTAATACTTTATTGTATTTTTTAAAGCTGTTGTTTCCCTTGCACCTGTGGCAGTTTCAGGCAATTTGTTGTTTCTGTGGGCATTTATATATTTTGGGAACTCAGTTTATCCTTATGCAGGGGTGGCAGAGTCTGGCCAAATGCGACGGGCTTAGGACCCGTTTCCTTTGTGGATGCAAGAGTTCAAATCTCTTCCCCTGCAAATCCAATTTATGGCGTCAAGCAAGGGTTCTGAAATCCGTAGATGCTCAATAAGTTGTGGTAGCCAATTTCGAATTCGTCAGTATCAGTTCTGATAACCTCGGCATGCTATACTCATTCGATAGTATGTCCCTAACATAATGATAGAAACTGACTCCGTTCTTCCGGCATGTGTCAAGGATTGTCATCATGTTCTCCCACGCTATCTTTCCGTCATCGCTTCTGGTTC
>DAHWIK010000014.1 GCA_027345185.1 Microcaldota archaeon | reverse complement strand
CACGGCCACTTCGGTTCCTGCGCCTATGGCTATGCCGAGATCTGCCTTCGTAAGCGCCGGCGCATCGTTTATGCCATCGCCGACCATCGCCACAACTTTGCCTGACTTCTGCAGCTCGATAATCTTTTCCATCTTCTGCTCTGGTTTAGACTGGGATATAACATTCTTTATGCCTAGCTGCTTTGCAACCGCATTTGCAACACGTTCATTATCCCCAGTGACAAGCCACACCTCCTTGCCAGAGCCCTGCAGTGCCCCAATGGCCTTCTTGCTGTCGGCTTTCAGCACGTCGGCAAGAGCTATAAGCCCTATTATCTCGTTGTCAACGCCCACTATCAGCGTTGTTTTCCCATCAGATTCCAGTTTCTGAAGCTGCCTCTCTGGCTCTTCTGTAAGATTCTTGCCGAAGAGTTCTCTGTTGCCTATCATTATCTTCCTGCCTCCCTTGTCAAATGCAGTTATTCCAAATCCCTGCTTATAGTTGAATTTCTTTGGAAACTCCGCCTTTATCTTTTCATCGCCGGCCTCTGTGACTATAGCCTTGCCAAGTACGTGCTCTGAATTCATCTCTGCTATCGCCGCGAATCCGAGTATCTGCTTTTTGCTATATGTGGAAAGCGGTACGATATCTGTGACCCCTGGTTTGCCTTTGGTCAGTGTGCCGGTCTTGTCAAGCACTACTGCATTGACCTTGCTTGCCATCTGCAGGCTCTCCCCGCTCTTGACCAGTATACCCTCCTTCGCCGCCTTTCCTGAAGAGACAAGAAGCGCTGCGGGAGTTGCAATGCCGAGCGCGCACGGACAGGCTATGATCAGCACGCTGACGAATATGAGTATGGATGCATTAAGCCCCACTCCGCCTATAAAATACCATCCGAGTGCAGCTAGCAAGCCAATCAGCACTACGATTGGAACGAAATAGGATGACACCTTGTCAGCAAGCTTTTGGATCGGGACCTTGCTCGAAGCCGCATCCTCTACTATTTTTATTATCTGCGCAAGCGCAGTGTCCTCGCCTACTCTGGCTGCCTTTATCCTCAGAGAACTGGTAGCGTTTATGGTTCCTCCGGTCACCTTGCCCCCCTTTCTCTTTGTGACAGGTATGCTCTCTCCAGTAATCATGGATTCATCGACAGAGCTTTCACCTTCCAGAACCACAGAATCTGTGGGGATCTTCTCTCCAGGCCTGACAAGGAGTATGTCACCTTCTTTGATCCGCTCTATTGGAACATCGGTTATATCATTCCCCTTTACCACATGCGCTATTTTCGGCTGCAGTGCCACTAGCGCAGAAACTGCAGTGGATGCCCTTGACTCAGCAAGCCTTTGCATGTATGTTCCGGTCAGTATCAGTGCTATTATGATTGTTGATGTATCATAATAGACCCCACCAGTGGGGAAGATTGCTGGGAAAAACACAACCGCAGTGCTATACGCCCAAGCTGCACTCGTTCCTATTGCTATAAGCGTATCCATGTTTGCCGATTTGTTCTTTATTGCGTCTATTATGCCGGCATAGAACCTCCGTCCGGCATAGAACTGGACTATGCTGGCAAGCACAAGCATCGCATAGTTGCCGTAGGCTATGTGCAGAACGTATGTGAGTATAACTACTATTATTGTCAGAGGCCACGCAACTGCAAGGGCCCGTTTCAGTACTTTCATCTCAAGCTCGGGCTTATCAAACTGAAGCTTGCAGGTAGTGCTGCAGAAGTAGTATTTCTTTTCTTCCTTCTCGCTGACCAGCGTCGTGCTGTCCTCTTCCACATGCATGCCGCATACTGGATCTGTTGCCATATAATCAACTCTTTTTGCTGGCTTCGATAGAGTGACTTGCAAAGCTCAGATTGCGGCTGTCATGCGTTGAGCACCATTTGCTGCACTCAGCATCCAATCTTCTGTGCCTGTAATGCAAACCACATATGGTGCATTTGTACTCTGTCATGGCTGCCTCTTTGCATAGCTCTCTGGCTTCTTGTCAAAGTTCTGCTTGCAGTTCGCAGAGCAAAAAGCATACATCTTGCCTTTATAGCTGCTTTTAAACTTGGAACTCTCGTCTATTTCCATTCCACATACAGGATCTTTCATTTTTTTTCACCTTTTATCTAACTTTAACGCCCAATTGTATACCAGCGCAATTGCGAGCCCAGCCAAGACACCCAAGACGATGTCAATTATCACAGAGGCTATGCTATAGCTGTGGAATACATATCCAGTGGGATAGTATCCAATTCCGTTGTACGGATAGAATACGCCATTTGTCATGTAGCCGAATGTTGCGTTATGGAATACACCGCCCATCATATAGCCAGTGTATCCATTCATCATGCCGTATCCGCCAGGATAACCCATCATCCCGTAGCCAGAGAAACTGAAAGGGATGACCAACAGCCAGCAAAGGAACCCAATAACTGCCCCTGTTATTGCGGCTGCCTTCACACTTATTCCAGAAAAGGTTTGCTTAGACATATTCTCACTAATATTATTGAGTATTCAGCGTCCTGTAACCCTTAGCGCAGTTCTCACAGCAGAAGCTCAGAAGCTTGCCATTAATCCTTTCCTTATATCCGCCCTTGTATATCTCGCAGTTGCAATGTGCACACACCGTAAGCCTTGGTTTTATTGCGATTTCGAACATGTCCCCGAACTTTTCTGAAAGCCGCGCAACGAACTTTCGCCCTTCTGGAGTCAGATAATAAGCCTGCTTATCCCTCTCGGCCCTTCCTTTTGTTTCAACATAGCGATACATTTTCAGCTGCTTCAGGAATGGATACATCTGCCCGGGGCTGACCTTTTTGCCTGTTCTTTTCTCCACCTCTTTCATTATTTCATAGCCATGCTGCCCCTTCTCGCTGAGCAGAAGGACCGTGAACAGCTTCACCATGTTCTTTATCTCTATGTCTGGCATCCAACTCACTACATATCATATTATGACATATATAAATATGTTATGTCGCTACGCTAGCATAACAAATTATAATAAAGTTAAGGCTGGCATGCCACGGAGGCTGAGCTGAAGAGCATAGACAAAGTCACAAGATGCACTGCGATTGCGTATCCTACAATAAGGATTTAAGAGCTTGCAAAGGGTATACCAAACATGCTCGTGCCGTTGTCTGCCATTGTACTTGCAATATCATTTGTGCTAATAGCTGTAAGACAAATAGGCAACATTAAACTACAGATATGGCAGATAATCCTCGGCGGCGCAATCGTAGTCCTTGCAACAGGTCAGATATCGTTAGGTGCAGCTGCGTCGTATGTTAACCCTACTGTCATAGTCTTCCTCGTTGGAATCTTCATCCTTGGCGAGGCCCTAACAAGAAGCGGATATATACAATACCTTGCTTGCAGGCTTTTTAGGCATTTTAGATCTGTTGACAGCCTAGTGCTTGCAGTCCTTTTCTCTATGGGGTTCGCATCCATGTTCATGCTTAACGATACGGTGGCAATCATTGGCACCCCAATAGTCATGCTTTTTGCAATCAAGGAAGGAATAAACCCTAAGCTTATGTTGCTGTCACTTGCATTTGCGATAACCATAGGCAGTGTTGCAAGCCCCATAGGCAATCCACAGAACATACTTATAGCATCAAGCGGTTTTGTAAATAGCCCATTCATTACATTTTTCTCAAATCTTTTGATACCGACACTGATAAACCTTCTTGTGGCCTATCTAATCCTTAGGCTGTTTTTCAAAAGAGAGTTCCACAACAAACCGCTTGTCCATGGTTACGTAGGAATAAAGGACAGGGAACTGGCTAGACTATGCAGATTCTCTCTTGCCCTGCTTGGCATTTCCATACTTTCTTACATAGTGATTGAGATCTTTGGCTTTATTCGAGGTCTAAGTTTTGCATACATTGCAATTATCCCGGCTTTGCCAATACTGCTTTTCAGCAAGAAAAGGGTTTCAATAGTTAAACAGATAGATTGGTCAACTGTGGTGTTTTTCATATCACTTTTTGTGTTGGTTGGTAGTGTATGGCAATCGGGGTTCTTCCAATATGTCATGAATGCCCTACATCTTGATGTAAACTACGTTTCCACAGTACTGATTGTGAATGTTGTGGGTAGCCAGTTCATTTCCAACGTGCCGATGGTGTTGCTCTATCTAAAACTTTTAGCTTATACGCACGTGACCACGGCAACTGATATGGCACTTGCTGCTGGAAGTACAATAGCAGGCAATATGTTCATACTTGGGGCTGCGAGCAATGTGATAATAGTACAAATGGCGGAAAGAAGATACGGAAGTTCTTTGTCATTCTTGGATTTTGCAAAAGTAGGTGTTGTTGTTACAGTGCTTAACGTGCTAGTATACTGGGCATTCTTGTCAATTTAAATACCTTCGGGCCATTTCGGGATTGGGACATAAGTCAGCTCCTTCCAAGTAAAAGAAGGTTATGCCAGACTCCCTTGCACATAACTGCAGTTGCAATCCTGTCGTCCCTCCTCTGCCACACCTGCCAACCGTTCGATTTCTTGTCTGAGGCGAACCCACTCTCCGAACTTTCCCTTCGGTAATACTCCTTGAGAAAGGCCATGGAATCCCCCATAAAAGACCTCCAAATGTCATGCCACTTCTTTTTTCCTCTTATGGTCGTATCCTTCTTTGGAAGGATGTAGAATCGAGTATTGTTGTCGAATCTGCCGATGATGGACTTGAATGTGTAGTATCTGTCCAGCCTAACGCTGTCAACTTTTATGCCTAGACTTGCCATCATTTCCCTTGCACTGTTGAATGCCCCCATCTCCGACCTCATCCCCGTTCCGTATCCGACATACATTCCGGTGTTCAGGTCCAGGAATGCGAAGGCGTAGGCAAAAATCTTCGCCCTTCCATTCTCCTTCCTGACATTAGTGGAATAGTGTTTTGTGACGGTGAGGCCGTATCCCGTACCGTCGCCGGATATATCCACGTTCGTTATGTTTTTCCTCCTTATCATTATTACAAACATATTATGCACTGCCATGGAAATGGGGGGATCGGAGTACAGCCGCTCAACGGTCTTGTAAGACGTCGAGATCCGGGGCATTTCGCCGAATAGAGGCAGTAATCTTGCAGTCTTCCTGTTGCTCGTGTCGAAGATGTCCTTTAACAGCAGCATCATGACCTTATCCTTCAAGGATATTTTGGGCGGACTGCCTATCTGTTTGATATTGTTTGACATCACAGATATGGCCTCCTTTATTATTGGCCGTATCTCTCTTGCCGCAGTTTCCAGGCGGTTCCTATACTCTTTTTCATACAGTTTCCAATCCCGTTCGTTACTCATCGAATACTTCTCTTTATAGTACTCTATTAAATTGCCGAGATTCAGATTGAATCTCGAGAAGTTTCTGTTCGTTAGCCTGTACGATTTCATGTAATCAACAGGTTATTCTTGCAGCATAAAGTATATAAGGATATCCATAGGATATACATATATAGAATATTAAAACTTGATAACAAAAGAATAACGGTGAGTTGATGTCTAAAAAGAAGATCAAGATAATGAAGGATGTGTTGTCGTTAGGTAAAGATGTAGAAACATTCTACGAGAAAGAAATAACAAAATTTGGAAATTCTGCAAAAATAGATGCACCTAAGGCGTACATCGGACAGAGGGCATACATAATTGTTATTAAACGTTAAAGAAAGGACTTATGTCCCACACTCCACGCCCCTAACCCACCATTGAAGTGATGGGTTTGCGGGGCGAATCATTTATCAGGTTTTAGAATGTATAAAATATGCACTTGTAATGCATAATTTAAGTTAAATTATGCATTTAAAACGCAAAATTTAAATAGACAAACTACAATATAACCTCATGGAAACGGAGCTGATTAAGCGAGTAATAAAGGACCAGGAAGAAGAGGTGCTATCTAAATTCAACGCTGAAAGGATAATAGATAGGGAGTATTCTAGTGAGATTCAAAGACATATTACAAAGGCCAACGCAGTAGTAATAACCGGAGTGAGGCGCAGCGGGAAGTCAACAGAAGCAATTCTGCTGGTAAAAGGGAAGCACCATGCACATCTAAATTTTGATGATCCTTCATTAGAGGGAATGAAGGGTTCGGACTTGGTAAAGGTTACAGAAGCAATAACAGAGTTAAAAGGCAACGTAGAATACATAATATTAGACGAAATTCAAAATGTGAAGGGCTGGGAACTTTATGTATCTAGACTTCGCGAAACCAAAAAAGTGATTGTGACAGGAAGTAATTCTGAACTAATGTCAGAAGAATTAGCAAGTAGATTAACCGGGAGATACACCAACTTTACGTCCTTCCCTTTTTCTTTCAGAGAGTTTCTTGATTATAACAGATTCAAGCCAGACGTATATTTAACAAATGATATAGCAAAAACCAGGGGATTTCTTGACAAATACATGCTAAGAGGCGGATTTCCAGAAGCGTTAGCATTGGGGGAAAGGTTCTTAACGCAAATTTATAGTGACATCATAACAAAGGACATAGAAAGAAGGTATAGTATAAAACACAGATCAACGTTTAGAGAATTCTCGAAATACATAGTTTCTAACATATCAAAAGAAATGAGTTACAACAAGCTGAAGAATATATTCGAGATAAAGAGTGTGCATACGGTTAAGAATTATCTAGGTTTTTTGGAGAAGGCGTATATTGCATTCAAAGTAGACAAGTATTCCAATAAACTAAAACAACAGGTTTTGACAGGCAAAAAAGTTTACTGCATAGATACCGGACTAGCAAACGCCCTCGGCTTCAGGATCGATGAAGAAAAGGGAAGGTTACTTGAGAATGTGATAGCAATAGAACTTTTGAGGAGGAAATCGTATTGGAACATTCATACAGAGATATACTTCTGGCAGGATTACAAGCAGCATGAGGTAGATTTTGTAGTAAAGGAAGGTGGCTCGATAAAGCAACTGATACAAGTTTCATATAGGATAGAAGACAGTGATACTAAAGAGAGAGAAATAAGGTCACTGCTGGCTGCCTCCAAAGAACTAAGGTGCAATGACTTATTAATCATAACTTATGACTTTGAAGGCGAAGAAGAAAAAGATGGCAAAAAAATAATATTTATGCCTGCATGGAAGTGGCTGCTGCTTGCAAGCGGAAGTAGCTAAGTTATGGCTTGCGGAGCGGGAGGCATACCATGAAGCGCATCGCCCGATGCGGGGATCGAACCTGCGACATCCTGGTTAACAGCCAGGCGCTCTGCTTTTTAGTGCCTGGAGTATCCTCTGTTTGGTTTTTTTGTTATAATGTTTAAGGTATGATGCAAGCTTTTTCTTGTCCATCTTTAGCCTTAGTGCCTTTAACGTGTCCGTGCGCAGATAGCGATTAAAATATATGAAGTCTATAAATGTCTTCTCATAGTCTGACACAGGTATCCAGAATCCGTCGCTTTGGATAAAGTCGTAACCAAAGAACAGTTCTCTGCGTATGTGCAATACACTATAGTTGCCTCCCCCAAACTTCCTAATCCCCTGCCTAACATTATTAGGTGTTATTATTATTGGATTAGTCCCCTGTTCCCAGAGGTGCCTTATAGTTAGTGCGTTTTCCAACCCGTAATAAAAAGGCCGAAAAGCAAAGCCCACCACAGTTATTTCATTATGGAACGTGTAAACACCCCTCCCTATTCTTAGTATCTCCCCCTTCTTAATCAGATAGTTTATCAATCGCTTGAGATATGCAGAGCTGATGCCCTTTAGACCAAGAACCGTCTTTAGCTCTTGAATTGTAAAAATAGGGGACTTTGGATCATTGAAATGACTTCTTATATAATCCACATATTTCATGATAGCCTGCCTCTTATTTGCATCAGCATGGATTGGAGGGATGGCACAGGGCCGTCGTAGATTAGTGCGGCCAGATCCCCCTCGTTTACCGGAGGAGGCATTTTATTCAGGAAATCGGATACTTTATCGGCCACCTTATCATTTTTTTCTATATAGCTGCTCAGTATGTAGATATCATAAATATCTCGTATGAAGCGCCTATCGTTGTATGCTGCAATCTTTTCCTCAAGAAGACCATAGGCAGGTATAGAAAGAATGTCGCTATATGTCCCGTCTGTCCGCTCGAATCTCATAGCTATCGGCTTAAGTCCCTTTGCAAAATGGCTTACCTCTGCTTTCAAGTATGTGCCCCTTAAAGAAAATCCTATAAACATTAGGTTTCCGGTGTCTTTTATTTTTTCTACCTTAATCCCTTGCTCTTCTGCAGCAGATTTCAATTTGTCCCTTGTGTCTTTCAGGCTTATTTTAGGATCAAGATAGGCATCTATGTCATTTGAGAATCTGTTCCCTGCAAAGCATCTCCAGATCACAGTGCCCCCATGGAGAACCATGTTGCTGTAAGACCTGTACAGAATATCGACTGCGTAGTCTTGGAATGTTGCAATTTCTCTGTATTCCCGTTTCTTTAGCCTTTTTATTATTGGAAGACGCAATTAATTACCTAAGTTACATTATAATGTAACTTTGGTATTTTTATACCTATCTGACGGTCATCTGATGCACGAGATGCGTGCTAGGCGCATCTCCGGCAAAGAATTGATGTATTTAACTTTTCTTTAACTCGAGCTTTGATGCATCTGCTTTAAACCCTGCACTCAGATGTGCGCCGCTGCAGAATGGCTTCTTGTTTGAATGCCCACATCTGCACAGGGCATACTCAACCTCTCCGTCCGACTTAACAAGCAGCGGACCGTCTTTAGTGAACTCTAATTCTATATTCGACATAATCTCACATGAATGTATCTGCTTTATGATTTTAAATACCTTCGGGCCATTTCGCCTTACTTATTAAGCGAAGGCGTGCCTGACGCGCATCGGCTGAAGCCCAATATGTGCCACGGGCGAATCTCCGACAGTGCATTTTATAATGTCTTTTAGAAAGGTAATATTTTAATATTTATGTCTTCTATATAAGACATTATGAAAGAGGAGTTCCGCTACGTGATAAGTGAATGGCTTGCTAGGAAGCTGCCTGAAACCGTAGCGAGAGATGTAAACATAGACCTAAATGCAGACAAGATCATAGCAATAGCCGGGGTAAGGCGTGCCGGCAAGACCTATCTACTTTTTGACACGATAAAGAAGCTGGCTGGAAGCGGTGTGCCTAGAGAAAACATGCTTTACATAAATTTTGATGATGATAGGCTGATGGATCTTGCGGGTGGCGAGCTTGATGACATACTAAGCGCTTACTACGAACTGGCGCAGCCTAAAAAGGATTCTGGTATTTTTTTGTTCTTGGATGAGATACAGAACGTGAAGAACTGGGAGCTGTGGGTAAGGAGAACATACGATTCGAAGAAATGCAGGATATTCATAACGGGATCTAGCTCTAAACTTCTAAGCAGAGAGATTGCCACTTCACTGGTAGGGAGGAATATAACCTATGTGTTATACCCTTTCTCTTTCAGAGAGTTTCTCTCAGCAAAAGGCGTAAGGCTAGGGAAAGATATCTTGCATAGCGATGACCGTCATAGAGTAAATGCCTTGGCTAAAGAGTATATGACAAATGGCGGGTTTCCAGAAACAGCATTTGAGACGGATAGCGAGACAAAGAAGAGGACAATAAGCTCATATTATGATGCAATATTGTACAGGGATATAATAAGTAGGTATAGGGTTGAGGATGCAAACAGGCTGGAGATGGTCTTCAGATATGCAATTAACACGTATAGCAGCGGATTCAGCACTGTGAAACTCTACAACTACTTCAAGAGCCAGAACCTCGGGATAAGCAGGCAGACTATAAGCAATTTTATCAAGTTCGGCGAACAGACGTTCTTATTCTACCAGCTATTGCAATTCTTTAAGGGCTTCAAAAGATCAAATCAGTCCAGGAAGAAATTATATGTTGTTGACAATGCAATAATAACTCTGCTTATATCTAGCCCAGAATACGGAAAATTGCTAGAAAATATGGTCCTAATTGAACTTCTACGCAGGAAGGAAAGAAACCCGTCTATCGAGCTAAATTACTTAAACAACAAAGAGGGCGAGGTTGATTTTGTAGTTTCAGAAGGCGGATCGATAAGAGAACTTATACAGGTGACTTACGAACTTGATCAAAATAACATGGATAGGGAACTGAGGCCTCTCTTAAGCGCGATGAAGGAGCTTAAGCCCGAGAGATGTGTGCTAATAACCTTCAATGCCATAGGCAGGGAAATGGTTGTGGAAAAGGACGTAGAAACATTGACATTCGTGCAATGGGCACTAGGTGCTTACGATAGAAAGCTATAGTTTGTGTCACTGGGACTGAACCTGAAGCGCTTCGCCAGATGCACAAGATGTGCGTCAGGCACATCTCCGACAAGGAGGATTTTTATCCTTTTCAAGCCGATATTAATAGGTATTAGAATGACATATTCAAATACAACAAAGTATTACATTAACGATATATGTTGAATAGTATGCACGTATATCTGGCATCTGGTAAGGTATGCGTCAGGTGATTTTATCATACGCTATATAACATCTAAAAATGCGAAGATAATGTTCGTGGGAATAAACCCGCATCCCGGATCATACAGACGCGGCATTCCTTTTTCAAATAACAAGATGCTCTGGTATCTTCTGAATCGTTCGGGAATAATAGATGAAGATATTGAGGATTTGAGAAACGACAAAAGTCTGATGCGATTATACAAGGATAGATTCCTGAATGTGTATAATCTCAATTTTACAAATATAATAACCAGGCCCTCGCATGATGTGTCCCAGCTGAAGCGCGGCGAAGAGAATAGCGGTAGGAAGAGAATCTTACGGCTGATTTCCATGAATAAGCCTAGTGTAGTGTGTTTTATAGGTAGGATAACCTATTCGAGATTCACAGGCAATAATAACTTTGAGTTTGGCTGGCAGAAAGATATCCACAACTCAAAGGCGTATGTGATGCATTTTCCACTAAGAGGAAGAGCGCAGGTTAGGATTAGAGAATTACAAGAGGTAAACAGGGTGGCAACACA
This sequence comes from Microcaldota archaeon, assembly GCA_027345185.1. Taxonomy (GTDB): domain Archaea; phylum Micrarchaeota; class Micrarchaeia; order Micrarchaeales; family CABMGC01; genus JAJZNA01. The sequence continues at coordinate 1,597 of DAHWIK010000014.1, read as the reverse complement.
CGACTAAAAACAGACTGCTTATATTTACTGTAGGGCACTCTACGCGCAAGATCAGTGAATTTATGAAACTGCTAGATGCATACAAAATAAAGGAATTAGTAGATATACGCAGTATACCAAGATCGAGGGCTAACCCACAGTTCAACGAGAAAAGGCTCGCTGCTAGCCTAAAAAGGCATCGCATAGGTTACAGACATATAAAAGGTCTGGGAGGTCTCAGACATCCATTGAGAAATTCGGTCAATATGTACTGGCACAATGCATCATTCAGAGGCTTCGCAGACTATATGCAGACCAGCGAGTTCAGGAAGAACCTCATAGAGCTTATAGGCCTGGCAAAGAAAAGGCAGACAGCTATAATGTGTGCAGAGGCAGTGCCATGGAGATGCCACAGATCGCTGATAGCGGATGCGCTTCTGGTCAGGGGTGTGGATGTCAGGCACATCTTCAGTCCGACTAATTCAAAATCACACGTGCTAACAAAAAGCGCAAGGGTGAACAGGCTGAATATAGTGTATAAATAACTAGTCTGAAAGAGATACTTGGTGCGTTTATGGATAATGTTGCTGCAACAAGCAAGATGGTAAGGCTTTACATAGCTACGGGGTTCTTGTATTTCGTAATCGGTACGATACTTCTTGCTTTTAATCTGTCAGGCGCTGTTGCTGTAGATAGAGACCCAATATTCATACTATTATTGTATGGTTTTGTCACACAGCTGATTTTTGGCGTATCGTACATTTTTGTGCCTGGGGTCTCACGCCATAGTGGAGCAAATTATAAGGCCATAACCGCAGAATACGTCTTCCTAAATGCAGGGATAATTGCATTTGAGGGCATTGCACTCACAGGACAGAAGGATGCCGCAGTAATCCTTGGAGGGTTGATGGTGATGATTGTAGCTGTTCTGTTGCATGCGGTCAACATATGGCGCACTATAATCGGCAGGAAAAGTGGGAATGCGGCATAGAGTAAGGATTATACCATCCTTGATAGTGCCTCCTTCTTTGCTTTATTATTGATATAATCATCTATCCACGGATACATGTCTTCTTCCTCCATCTTATCATGTGCTGCCAGCAACTGCTCCAAGTCATTCTCAAGGGTTGTATCTCTGGTTTTTAAGCTATCAGCCAATCCCCTTAGATCGTCTTTAATCCGGTTATGCTGCACTATCAGCTCGTCTATTATAGGTGAACCGTCCCCCATCTTCTTCTTGGCGAGTGGGAATAAGATATCTTCCTCCCATTTTATATGGCGTTCAATGCCTGACCTAAATTCCAAAAAGAGTTGCTCTGCTTCTGCGGCTTTTTTCGATTTCCTGAACTCCTGGAAAATGTAGTCAAGCCTTGAATGGTCTCTGGACATGAATCCATATATGTCTTGCTCCCTCTTAGAGTAAGCACTCTTTGCCTGCTTCCATACATCCCATGCAACGGCAAACTTTATTATCTGCGGTTCTGTACCTTTTGTTGCTTCATCCAACGTAAGTTTGTACTTGGTCTTCATGTATTCCAAGAACTCTTTATCGTACTGCTCCATACGGTTTGTGTTGTCTTTTAAGCAATTTAAGCGTTGCGAGATGAAATATATACTG
>DAHWIK010000036.1 GCA_027345185.1 Microcaldota archaeon | reverse complement strand
AGAACAAACAACACCTCGAATGGTGCCCAAAATACAGATGGAATGCACTTGGAAATCCATACATTGCAGAAGAGATGAAACAGATCCTGTCGCAGATTGCGTCAGAGAAAGGAATGATCGTGCACAAAATTGTTGTCGATTTAGACCATGCGCACATGTTCGTTTCGATACCTCTATGGATGTCGGTATCGTTGTCGCTTCAATATCTGAAGGGAATTTCAGCCTACAAAATATTCAGATCGCATCCAAACTTCAGAAAACTCTACAAAAAGGGAAGTTTCTGGAGTCCAGGACACTTTTTGAGGAGTGTAAGTAATGTAACTGAGTCGACAATCATGCATCACATAGATAGACACGAGTACCCCAAATTCCTTCTAGGAAATGACAAAAGACAACAGAAACTACAATTCAACTAAACGCGAAGCGTTTGTTCCCCTTGGGAAAGCTCCGCCCTTTAGGGCGGAGAAGGGTACCGATAATAGCTTCAATGTTTTTTAATTACACACCGTTTTCAAATGGGCTTAGTTTAATGCTCGTGCTAGTAGTGATGTACTCATTGATTTACATCATAGCGAATGCAGTGATATACAATCACGTTCAGGCGCAGGGGTATAATCGTATGAAAGCCCAAAAGAAGGCTTAAACTTTACGCATACGAAGCAGTATATAACGCAAAGGCGTAATATTTTAGAATTGCTAGAAGATTGTTAGTTTATAAATAACAAAAATAAGGAATTGGAACTAATGATTTCATGCGCACTTCAAAATCCGGCGGCGTCACTATACGCAAAGCAAGAATGAGCGATTATAATAGTCTGATCAAGCTTTGGAAGGAGAACGAAATCGCTATAAGGCCGGGCGATGACAGAGATGACATAAAGAAGTTTCTTGCGCGTAATCCTAACCTTTCGTTAGTTGCTGTTGAAGGGAATAAGATAATCGGGGCGGTGCTGGGCTCGTGGGATGGACGGAGAGATTGGCTGCACCATCTTGCAGTAGAAAAAAGGTTACAGAAGGAAAGGGGCGGCGAGCATACTGGTATCCGAGGCTGGGGAAAGGATGAAGAAAAGAGGAGTAGGGATGGTTAAGGTTGAAATCCATGACGGAAATACGGCTTCAAAGGCGCTCTTTACCAAGCTGGGCTTCGCGCGCTATGGAAAGTGCTGACGTTCGGGAAGAGGTTAAGTAAGTAACGAGGATAAAAGATAATATTTTAGAATTTCTAGAAGAATGCTAGAAACTATACTATGCATTTACCAATAAAATATAAATGTAAAATATTCTAATATAGAGGCAACCTGTACTAGGTTGCATGCTAATAAAAGATTTCATTAAGATGAAAGTTGGCCTAGAGCGCCTTAGCCTAACCTGCTTTCCATAGTTACAGAACTAAAAAGCATTTCCTTAAAGCCCTGCCTTTCGGATTTTTGGAAGTTTGCAGGTTTTGGTGAACCAATCCCTATTGACCGCAAAAATAGGTCTTGAAAGATGGTTTTATTCGTGCGGACTGTTTTACCACCAGATATATGGAAGTCGTAAAATTTAAACCAGTAGCATGGAAGGAGATTTTGGCGTGCTGAAAAATGATTGAAATGTGCAACAAATATATTTACGACGATAAAATCAAGCGCACAAATAGTCCTTAAATTGAGCATCGATTTTAATTTGAGTATTTCATTGGGTGATCAAATGCTTCGCCAGAACGCAATTGCTAAAGCATTTTGATTTACAACAATATTTAAGATTTTCTAATATAATCTATCTTGTGTTCTGCACCTTGCCTAGCCAGGTGAGCTCTGGCTCTGCTATCACGTCTTTGCAATTTCAATGGCATCATCGGCGGTATTAACCATTGATATTATATTATGCCATAGCGCATCTTATTTACTTGGAAGATACTCTGATGGATTTTATCATTACTGGCTTAAAGGGGTTAACCCTCACGAATTATCTTAGAAATTCTAATACAATTCGGTTTTTCTTTGTGCAGGAGACATTTAGAAATTATAAATGTAGATCCAATTTATGGGCAGGATGAGTTTGTTCGGAATATGCTTTTGCAACCGACTGCCTTCGGAGCATAGCATAAACATATATCCTTTCAGGAGCTGCGTCTGTTCTCTGCACATCTCCATCCTGCTTTGGTTTTCTAAGTAAATCAGAGATCTTGCTTGCACGCGACCTGAAAGCTGCTGCCTCCTCGGGTTTTCCCCCTTTCGCAGCGCAGGTTGCGGCTGCATTCAGAAAATCGATTGTCGTTCGGTGCATCCTCATGTCTTCGGCTTTCTCTGCTATGTGCGCATAAACATGCGATGCGGCTACAGGATTGACAAAACGAATACTGTTAGCTTTTAGCCTAAGCGCGTTCATGTGCTTTATCATCGCCTCTCTTGTAATCTCTCTGGACATATAAACACAACTATATGTTAAAAATGAAATCCGCTATTTTTACGCCTTCAAGTCCTTCAGTTTTGTATATTCCTGCAGATAAGCTGCCATCACTTACAGTAGCAATGGAGATTATGTTATCCCTGGCTATGCCACTAGCAACTAGCTGTGCGACAACGTTTGTTCTCACTGAATAAGGGGAGTACAATGCAATGTTTTTTCTGCTTAAATAGCTGCTTGTGAAATCTGGCGGATTGACATGCAGCGCCCCTACTAAGATGACGTTCTGACCGTTGTGGTGCATGTTGCTTATTATGTATTCTGCCCAGCTCTTCACCCTAATCTCCTCTCTGTCGGAAGACATTGGGTCTGAATATGGATGTACATCACGCTCCCTCTTAGTTAAATCTATTCCATGAATAGGTACTTTGGAAGCAACACAGCGTTCTACAAGTCTATTGTATTTTACAGAATTCCAGGCATACACACCGCTTCTTTTTAATGTGTCCTCTTCTGAAGAATAGCACCCTTTTGTAAGGGCTTCTGCAAATACACAGTTGTTTTCCTGAAGGAACGGATCTAAGATCCTGATGACAGATGGATCTGAATGCCTCTCACCTATTACAACGAATTTCTTTCCGGCAGCTGCATTGACGAACTCGCTCACATCTACTGTTGGATTTATTACAGCAGTCGTATCTCTTAAAGCTCTAACTAGCTCTTGTTTAGCGCCGTTATTTCTGCTTTTGAAAAATCCCATTATTATCTTATATAAATATTGGATTTTTACCTATTTAAAGCTGTTTATTTCTGGCAATTTACACTAGAAATCTTGTTATTTTGCACTTGCGGTTTGTGTTGGTTTGGCGTTCTCAACGTTTTAAAACCTGTCAGGAACTATTATATTGATATTATAAAGCAAGCATATGTTAGAGTTTCTAATATAGTATTAGAAATATTGCTAGGAACTGACATTTTTATGCTCTACCTACGTCGTTTAACGGGTTTACTTGAACATTCTTAAGCTAACACTTCCTATACCTGTATAGGGATAAATTATGGCAAAGAACACAGAAAAGAATTCAACTGCATTCGCATTGCAGTTTCTAGGCGGCCTAGTATTTTTGGCCGTGGCTTGGCAACTGTGGGGCGTAGCATCGACACCGGCAGCATGGGTCGGTGGATTGTTAGGGGGAGCATTCCTCGCGACAGTATTTTATGCAGTTGCAGTGGTGAGCGCGGTAACGCTGCTATTAACCAGCTTCGCACAGCTTGGAAGCAGGGCAGGAATGGCAGGATGGAAGGCAATGAAGACTACGACAGTGGCAGTTTTTGTGCTGGCAGTATTGACTGTCACAAACCCAACATGGTTGGTAGTAACATTGGTAGGCTTCGTAATCGCCTCAGCTGGATCAGTATCAGCAATGATGAGCATGGACTGGAAAAGCATGAAGTAATCCGGCATCATTGATTTTGTTTTCTTTTCCTTTTATCTTTTTATTTATCAGAGAATTGGCTTCAGCTTTGGCTAAATTATGCGCTGGCTGGCACATAGCTCACTTTTTAGCATTTGAACTCTTTATCCATGCGTCAAGTATTGCATCGGATATTACTCCTAATTTCGGAAGTTGCAGGAAGGTTCTCGTATGAGAATCCCAAAGTCTTGTTAGCTCGGTTTCTGTGAGGTTGTTTAGTAACATCTCTTCTATTGCCTTCTTAGGATCTGATTGCTGGCCCAGGTTAAGTTTTGCTACTATGAGGGCAACATCAAACGTCGCTCCTTTCTTGATAAGGAAGTAGATGTCATGTATGTCATTGAGCTTCTTTCCCTCGTCCTGCCTCTTATTAAGTGCGTCTATCTTCTCAGCAAGCTGCTCGTTGATGCTTATTGCTGTTATGGTGAAGCTGCTGATTCCTGGAAGCATTATCCACACGTCTTCGGTTTTCCTTAGTATGGGCCGGTTGAGCTGAATCTGAACAGAAAGAACCTCTGTTCCATCAATCCTGAATGAGAAGTGATGGCCGTTTATCGCCCTATGCGTTATCTCTGGATTTTCCCTACTCAGCTTCTTCGAGATTCGCTCTAGCCCGGCAGTTATCTTATCGGAGTCTACGCTCGAAAGCACAGAGAAATCAAGGTCATTCTTAGAGGATCTTGGGCTATTGTATACCACGTTGAGGAATGCCCCACCCTTCAAAACGACGTTTCTCTTTAGATAATAGTCGTCGAATATTAATGACAGAACCTTGTGCTGCAATGCTTCGTTTTCTGGAGTTCTGGCCAGTCCCTTCAAGTCACTTTGATGCTTGTACTTAGTACCAGAAGAAAATATTGACATAAATTATTGCCTCTGAGCTCTTTTTAAATCATACATGCTTCCATCAGCCATCTTGATCATCAAGTCCATATCTCCTCCTGCCTCTCTGAATGTGCTTATACCTGACGCAGTTTTTAGGCCTTCTACTTTGGCAACGTCGGCCATGACCCTGCCAGTATATGCGTTTGCGCCGGCGCGATCATCTCCGGCAAGTATCACAGTGAATTCGTCACCGCCAACACGGAAGACTTGATCGTATCCTCTTGCATTGGACACCAATATGTCTGCAAACTTCTTAAGCAAGGCATCTCCTGCATCGTGACCGAGTGTGTCATTTATCTGCTTGAACTCGTTAAGGTCGAAATATATGCATGCCATGTCCATTCCCTTCTTGCCATTTGCATCTTCCCTTTCAATCTTGCTCTTTTCAGATTCAAGCAAACCTGCTAATGCTCTTCTGTTTCCTATAGTTGGAATAAGTGTATCCTTCGAAGCCTGCTCCGAAAGTATCTTGTTCTCCATTGTCAACTTGGTAATTTTCTCTTCGAGAGCAAATATAGTAGACTTCGGAACTAAGACCATGTCATTATTTACACCAGATCTTGTTTTTAATTCTGCCATTTGACCACCTGTTCTTAATATTTAATATGGATTTTCTCATATTTAAAGGTAAGCCAGATAATGGGATTGGGACATAAGTCACTTCTAGTCCTTTAATACAACAACATACGCACGACGACCGACGTACATCTTCGGTGCATCTACTTTTGCAGAATTACCAAATTTTGTTATCACCTTTTCATAAAAGGTTTCAACATTATCCCCAAGCATAACTTTTTTGCTTGAAATTGCTATTTTTCTAGAATTTTTTACCATCTTAACACCATAATTATGTTATCTTTAAGGATTTTATCCCTATATGTATATCCATGGATATCCTTATATACCTTTCTGATGCAATATATTTGTGATTACATGGAATCATATCGACTAACAAACAAGAGATTCTGGAGGTTCAAGCTCGACCTCAACGACTTGATAAAGTACTACAAGGAGAAGTATTTGACGCATGTCGTATCCTAGAAGAAATGCGTATATATCAATTAAGGAACAAGAATAATCGTGAAGGCATGTATGTCGGTACGGAACAGCGGTGTTTCGTCTTCCGGCGTCGGCCGAATTGCTGGCGCGCCTTCCAAGTCAAGGTTTTCATCCCTCTGTGTCTTTTAGGTTGTTGTCTTTTCCTGTTGGCTTGTTGTTTTCATTAAGTTTAGATATAAGGATACCTTATGGTATCCAACGATCCTGCTTGCATTCTCCATTTGAGGTGCAGAGGAATAATCTCCAGAGGCGTGACTTCCCCTCTGTCTGATGGTACTCTGGTGTGCGCACCTTGACTATTTCTTCCTGATTACCATGTATTGGTAGACAAGACCGGCGATTATTCCGCCTATTATCGGACCTATCCAGTATACATACCAGTCTGTGAAATTGAGGGTTACCAACTCTGGACCAAACGCCCTTGCGGGATTGGCAGCTGCGCCAGTAAGAGGTCCTGCAACAAGAATAAGCGCTGCAAGAGTCAGTCCTACTCCAAAACCAGCCATCTTTGGGGCCCTTTTGTCTACTATTGTTCCGAATACTGACATTACAAGTATGAACGTTATTATTGCCTCTATCACAATGCCCTGTACAATGCTCACTGAAGAGCTGAGAGTGGTTGCACCAAGGCCTGTTCCTGCTATATAGCTTGCAGGCAGTGCGTAAAGAAGCAGAGCAGCGCCTACGACCGCGCCTGCCAACTGCGCGATTATGTACACTGCGGCGTCGCCTGTGTTTATCCTTTTAGTTGCATACATTGCTACAGTCACTGCAGGATTTATGTGGCCTCCCGATATTCCCATGGCTATGGATACTGCTATGGCTAGTGCTAGGCCATGTGCCAATGCGACTAGGAGCAGTTGGGCAGAACCTGAAGAGAAATGACTAGAAGATATTATGGCTCCGGCGCCTAAGAATACGAGAAGGAATGTTCCTAAAGCCTCTACAAGTGCCCTCTGACTCAGTGATGTTTTAACGGCCATTCTTCCACCAATTAAAGAGTTGCTTATACCTTTGCAAGTGCAGCCTTTACCTCTTCGTAGTTGGGCTCTACTGTTGGATCATCAGTGACCCATTTGTATGCAACCCTGCTGTCCTTGCCTACTATGAACACTGACCTCTTGGCAGCAACATAGCCCTTCATCCCGGCAAAATCCTTAAGTAGGATGTCGAATTTCTTCACGGCCTTTCTCTTCGGATCGCTCAGCAGCGCAAAATTGAGGCTATTTGCATCCTTGAAAGCCTTGTTGGCGAACGGGCTGTCTACGCTTATAGCAAGCAGGTTAGCGTTCAGCGAATTAAGGTTGGATAAGCTGTCCCTGAATGTGCATAGTTCCCTTGTGCATACTCCAGTAAACGCTCCAGGAAAGAATGCAAGAACAGTTACCTTGTTCTTTACAGCCCTGGTCAGGCCCACCTTCTTTAACTCAGTATCATATAAAGATACTCTTGGTACCTCTTCTCCTATTTCTACCATAAAATCATGCATTAGTATTACGAAAGAATGCTTTTTATTTGCTCGCTTCCTCCACTCCTATCAGGTACTTCTTCACCGACCTTTCCATCCTATGATATCTCTTTATGAGCCGCTCTGCCCTCTTCTTAGCCTCTGTGTATGAGATACTGTGCCTTGCAAGCCCTTCGTTAACCGCAGACTCCGCAACGCTTGCAGCTATCTTTGGCACGGCCTTTGTGGCGAAATTCTTGTCTAGGGTGGTTGGTATTATGCAACCGGGGCTCAGATTCTTGCCGATGCTCTTCGCTATGGCAGCGGATGCATTATGGAGCATCTTGTAGGTAACCTTCTTTGCTCTGGAATCCAGAAGTCCGCGCATTATTCCTGGGAATGCCAGAAGATTGTTTACCTGATTTGGCATATCGCTTCTTCCTGTGGCGACAATGTAGGCGCCTGCACTCTTTGCGTCTGCATAGCTTATTTCAGGATATGGATTTGCAAGAGCGAACACTATGGGCTTGTCATTCATTAGGGTTATATAGTCCTTGTGGAATGCGCCTTCTGCAGAGGCGCCTATGAGCACGTCAGCTCCCTTTACCAGATCCTCGATCCACCCATCCTTGCCTCTTGGATTTGTGAAGTCTGCTATCTCAGCCTTGAATCCATTCATGTCAGCCTCCCTTCCCTTGTATATTGCGCCTTTCTTGTCAAGTACTATCACGTTATTGAAGCCGGAGTTGACGAGCTGCATCGTTATCCCGAACCCGGCGCTGCCAGCTCCGTTTATGACTATGTTTGCATCCTTCTTCTTTCCTACAAGCCTGAGCGAGTTCATCAAAGCTGCAAGGACAACAACGGCTGTACCCTGCCTGTCGTCATGGAATACGGGTATGTCAAGCTCCTTGGCTAACCTCTGTGAGATGTTGAAGCTCTTTGGCGACTCTATGTCCTCTATGTTTATGCCTCCGAATGTCGGCGATATCTGCTTAACCAGCTTTATGATCTCCTCTTCGTCTGTAGTGTCCACGCATATCGGTATTGCATCGACTCCGCCGAATTTCTTGAACAGTATTGCCTTTCCTTCCATAACAGGAAGGCCGGCATGCGGACCTACGTTTCCAAGGCCTAGCACCCTCGTGCAATCCGATATTATAGCGATTGTGTTCGATTTTGTAGTATAGTCATAAACCTTGTCCAGGTTTCTCTTTATCTCTTCGCTGACAACAGAGACTCCGGGAGTGTAGTACATTGAAAGATCCTCCTGGTTGTCGACAAGTACCTTTGACATCAACTCTGTCTTTCCCTGGGCCTTCCTGTGATAATACAGTATCTCCTCCTTGTTCATCTAACGCACGACCTTCCTGTTTTTTGACTTCGGTGGTCTCATCACTTTTGCAAGAGCAAGAAGCATTGCCACTGTGAACACCACGGCCACAATCAGCGACTGTTGCCTATACGAGCTTATCGTGTTGTACTGCTGCTGTGCGAGCGAAAGCGCAGTTTGTGCGTCGACCACAGCGGCGTTTGGGGAGCTGTTGCGGAGCTCTGATGCCTTGTCCAGATACGTGTATGGAGCTGTAAGATTAGGTTCGAATATCAGGTATCCGCTCTCGTTTACCGAGTTGACATAATTATAAACAGATGTTATAGTGGAATTTGCCTGTGCTGCAGTGTAGTTGGAGTTGGATATATGTGATGCGTGCAGGATTAGTGCCAGCGAGAACAGAACTGAGAGTAAAAATGCCAGTCTCATGCTTACCATACCCCGTAAACCGTGAGCGCAAGCTCACAGGTTTACGTCAATGTTGAGCTCCTTCTTCAGCTCCCTGTATCTGTTCCTTATTGTCACTTCAGTGACCCCTGCAACATCAGCAACCTCTTTCTGGGTCCTGCGTTCTCCTACAAGCGCTCCTGCTATGTATACAGCTGCAGCTGAAACTCCGGTCGGGCTCCTTCCGCTTACCAGTCCCTTCTTCATAGCCTGCTTGAGCAGAAGCACTGCCTTCTCCTGGGCGTCTCCGCTTAGCTTAAGCGCAGATACGTATCTTGGTACATAGCTTGACGGATCTGTCAAAGGTATCTTCAGGTGAAGCTCGTGGGCTATAACCCTGAATGACCTTCCGATTTCCTTCTTTGGGACTCCTGAAACCTGTGCTATCTCATCCAGTGTCCTAGGCATTCCTGCATCCCTGCATGTGGCATACAATGCCGCATTGACCACTGTCTCTATTGGCCTTCCCCTTATGAGATTGTTCTTAACGCACTGCCGGTATAGAAGCGCGGCCTGTTCCCTTATGTTGTCAGGCAACCCGAGGTAGCTTGCTACCCTGTTTAGCTCTGGAAGGGCTATTAGATAGTTCCTCTCGCTTGAGCTGGCTATGCTTGCCCTCTTGTGCCATTTCCTCATCCTGTATAATTGCGCCTGCCTCTTCGATGGAAGCTTTGTCCCCCTGATGTCCTTATTGTACATGTCTATTTCTGTGACAAGACCCTTGTTGGGCTTCATGTACTTTATAGGGGCGCCAGTCCTTGCCCTTGCGTTCCTCTGGTCCGCATCGAAAGCCCTCCATTCTGGGCCTGAATCCGTAACATTCTCCTCTATGATGAGTCCGCAGTTGTTGCAGACATACTCCCCCTTCTCGTTGTCGAATATTATGTCTGTGCTTCCACAGCTTGGGCACTTCTTTATGTCTGCCCCCTTGAGCACTCTTGACATCTCCATGCGCCTTGGCTCAAATTCAGGCCCTTCTGTTCCAACATCAGGCCGGCTTGACTCTACATTCTTTGGTGGTTTGCTTGTCTTTGCCATGTTTATCCCTAGATATCATAATATTGTAATAATCGTTTGAAATTTTACCAAAAGCAGCAATAAGTCTGTACACAATTAGATATTTAAAGGTTTTGGTAGCTAGACGTCAGCAATTTTGATTAAGCTTATAAGGATTTGCCATACCATCAAGTTAAAATGCCTATGTATTATATCCGTTTATGTAATAAAGCGAATAGTTGTCCATCAGGTTGGGCGAGCGCTGAGTCGCTATGAGCGTAGTGTTGTAAGTGCTTAGGTCTGTGGAGCACAGCCCGCTCTTGTATTCTGGGGTGGTGCACCAGTATCCCTTGTCGAAGACAAAGCAGGTGAAGGTATTTTCAAAGCTCGTGAAGGTACTGTTGCCGTTTCCAAGCCACCCAATCTGCGCTGCGCTCCTGTTTTGCTCCCACCAGACATCCGGCGTGAATGAGAATACCAGGCAGTTGCTCGGAACCTTGAATGTGTTCTGATAAATAAAGTTAGTGGCACTCATAGGCATGACTTCCTGAGGCATGTTGGCTGGGCTTATCGTTACAATCTTCAAAGAATTGTAGAAAGGAAGCACTGCGAACAGTATTATAAGCACTGCAAATATCACTACTGAGAGAATCGCCCTTTTTGACTCGCCATTTTTAGCCCTAAATAGTTTAAGCGCGACTGGAATGCCATTGCTCAGGGTCGCTATCCCAAAACCTGCAAATATTGAAATTGCAGGATATATTATCAGCATAAACCTCACGTCTACGCCAAAAAGCACTGATCCTGCATAGAATGCGCTGTAAAATATGTAGAACACAAGGATCCATAGACCAAGAAGCAGGATTGGAATGCCCTTCTTGCCGACCTTGAACATCATGACTATTGCACCTATAACCGCGATTATTGTGGTGAGCACTGAAAAGTACACCGGATAGTAAGAGACATGGTTGAATGCACCAAGGAAAAAGTCAGCGTTTGGAACAATATTGCATTTGAAGTTGCTTATCGAGAATGTGGTATTTGTCTGCACTCCGCATAGTGTGCCATTGCCGTAGTTTAGGTTCTGAATTTCATAGAATATGTAGTAGATCTCAGGCACTATTAATATGAAAAACATAATCATAATCGCCATTGTGCGCGTGCTGCTGTGCCCAAGCAGTTTTCCTATTCCCTTCTTTACCCCGTGCACGGTTGATGCTTCGTAAGCAGCAATGGCGATGAATATTGGTATCAGGAGTATTGCCTCTATGCGTACGTAAACTGATATGCCCAGCGCGAAAAGGAAGAATGCAAGTGTGGTGTTGCTCTTGCTGCCCCTGTAGATTTCATAGGCATAGAAAGCAAGTATTGAAAACATCATGAACATCAAGTCAGGCACTGCCTGTGTTCTTGACCATATGAAAAGCTCCGGAATCAGGGAGAATACTATTGCAGATGCCAGACCGGCCCTTTTCCCGAAAAGAGATGATGCCAGAAGGAATACCAGAAAAATTGATACTGCGCCAACGAAGATACTCATGCCATAGGCAGTCTGGATTCCGATCCCGAAAATAGCGAAGGCGATTGCGATGTAGAATGAGATCTCCACCGGGTCATGGTATATCTGCGAATACGGACACGATTTAACCAGTGCAGTTCCGTACTGGCACCACAGAGCGTTTCCGCTGTGGAGGATGTTAAGAGCTATTCCTTGATATATGTTCTCATCGAAATATAGCTGCTCGACAGGAGACACGTAAAGGAGCGAAAATGAAACAAAGAAGGCAATTAAGATCAAGGCAAGAAGAGCGCATGCTGGGGCAGTATCACTGGATATCTTCTTCCATATCTCCTTTCTAAGTGCCAGTCCTGAGAGAATCAGGCCTGAAAAAAGAATTACATATGCCAAGGTGAATATATACCCTACAATCATGTTTTAACCTTAGGCTAATAGGTATTTAAGAATTAGCGGTTATTTGCAAATGGGTTCTCGAATTGGGCTTTTGCAGATTTATAATTATTGCAAGATGCTGAATGTTGCATAGTTTTAAATAATCAGAATTCCTATCGTTTAATATGACAGTTTTTGATGAAGTAGTAACTGTGGAAGGATCGCCAAACATAGCGTTTATCAAATACTGGGGCAAAAGGGATGAAAAACTGATCCTGCCATGCAACTCATCCTTAAGCATGACGTTCGATCACAAGGCCCTTAGGACTGTAACTAGCGTGGTATTTTCAAAAAGGCTTCATGAGGATATATTCTACCTTGATGGCCATAGGCAGGACCTAAAGAACAGGAACATAAGCGAGAAATTTGGTATAGTAAACCAGCTTAGGAACATGGCAAAGACAGACACCCACATCATGGTTGTATCTAGGAATTATTTTCCTACGGCAAGCGGGCTTGCCTCTAGTGCATCGGGAATAGCAACACTGGTTTATGCAGTGAACATGTCGTTGCAACTTAAACTTACGTCAAAGGAGATGTCAGTGATAGCAAGGCAGGGAAGCGGGAGTGCATGCCGAAGCCTTTTTGGAGGGATAGTCAAATGGAATAGGGGAAATAGGACTGATGGGAGAGACTCATTCGCAGAACAGCTGTTTGACGAGCATTACTGGCCGCAGCTTGTCGACAACGTGGTTGTAGTATCCAAGGAAAAGAAGAAGATACCGTCCAGGGCTGGAATGCGGCAGACAGTCATGACCAATCCGCTATTCAGATTACGGGAGGCCTCGGCGGATGCGCGTCTTGCAGCCATAAGCAAAGCTTACGCAAAAAGAGACATATCTGGAGTTGCCGAATGCATGATGGCTGATAGCAATGAAATGCATGCGCTTATGCTCTCAACCGTACCTTCGATAAGGTATCTGAAAGCATCTTCATATGCGATAATGGATATTGTGGAGGAGCTCAATGAAAATGAGGGTCATACGATTGCAGGATACACATTTGACGCTGGACCAAACGCAAATGTGGTGACTATAGAAAAGTACCAAGCCAAAGTGCTGAAAGCGCTTAGACCTCTCCAAAAGAAGGGGCAGATAGAATACATAAGGCAGTCAAAGGTTGGAGGAGGACCAACGGTTCTTTCAGAAGTAGATTCGCTTATAGATGCGAAGACCCTAAAACCTAGATGAGAGTATGGTGTCTGAAGTTTCAGCAAAAGCTCCGGGAAAGATTTTGTGGCTTGGAGGATATTCTGTTCTTGAAAGGCCAAACATCTCGCTGGTAACTGCAGTGGATGCGTATGTCACTGTGAATTTAAAAACCAGGACTGACCAGGCCATTGAACTAAACGCCCCACAACTGAAAATGTCAGCAAAGGGGTTTGTGGACAGGAACAGTGGAAAACTGGACGCAAATACGCCAAAGGAACTCCTGCTCTTAAAGACAGCTGCAGAAGTCGCATTCAGATATGCATCAGGCATCGGAAAGGAGGTACCTGGATTAAGAATTACCACAAACAGCGATGCTGCATTCGCATACGGGATTTCAGCAGGCAAGATAGTGAAGAGTGGCTTGGGCAGCAGCGCTGCTGTAACAGTTGCAACCGCTTGCGCAGTACTCAAAGCTCTTGGAATAAATCCTGAAGAGAAAGACGCACTACACAAGCTTTCACAAACAGCGCATAGTATAGCCACTGGAAAGGTAGGCAGCGGATTTGACATAGCCGCTGCGTCATTCGGCAGCATACTTTATACGAGGTACTCGCCGGAAATCGTAAAGAAACTGCCTGCAAATTACTCGAACAAGCAGCTTGTAGATCTTGTAAATAAAAAATGGGACTATATCATAGAGAAATTTTCTCTTCCGGATGAATTCAGACTTCTGTTCGCAAATTTTGGTGAGTCGATGATAACCACCAAGGCAATAGGCAACGTGTCTGAATTCAAGGAGAAAGATCCGCACGTATACTCGGACATAATCGGTGAGATAAACGATGAAAACATGATGGCAGTGAATGCCTTAAGGGAGCTTAAGGGCGGCAATAAGGACGCACTTGAAGGGTTCAGGAACGCATTTGACAGTGGAAGATCGTTGACCAAGAAGTTGGGAGTGCTAAGCAATGTTGCAATAGAACCTGATGACTGCACTGAACTTATAGCAGAAAGCAAGAAGAATGGGGCGTTTGTTGCTAAGCTTCCTGGAGCAGGAGGAAAAGACGCGATAGCTGCGCTTTCAGTTGGCAGGGAATCACAGGAATCTCTAAGAAAGTTTTGGAAGGCTAAGAAGGAATTGAATTTACTTGATATAAATGCGATAAGCGACGGTGCAATCTGATAATGCGGGTTAAAGATAAATTTTTGCGCCGCCTACGGATATCTTTGTCTCCAAGACGTTGAACCCCTCCTCCTTAAGCCTCGATATGAGCCTTTCCTTATTCTTCCCGAACAACACTATTGCTATGCCGCCACCTCCTCCACCACTGAGCTTCGCGCCGTGGGCATTCTCCTCCTTCGCTATTCTAACTGTGCGATCCAGGCCTTCGCTTGATACCCCCAGTTTCTGAAGAAGCTGATGATTGTTATACATGAGATTTCCAAGCAGAGTTATATCGGCTTTCTTTATGGCCTCCACACCCTTCATTGAAGATTCATGAATCTGGTCGAATATTGAAACCATTCCCTCCTTGTCATTCTTGTACAACTCCGCAACGTGTTCTACGGTCTCGGCCGTTGTCTTCTTTGGTCCAGTGTCTATTATCAGTAGCCTCAGTTCGGTATTCATCTCCTCCTTTTTGGCACCCTGCTCTGAGCTGAAGGTTGTGTAACCTCCATAATAAGAGGTGCTCACGTCTATTCGCCCGGCGTTTTCATTCCTGTGTATTATCCTGTCACCATCCCTCGCTACCTCTATTATATCCTTGTCACTTAGTCTTACGCCAGACCTCCGCACAAGTCCGACCGCAAGTGCAGTGGATAGCGCGGCGCTACTTGAAAGGCCCTTCTGTATAGGTATCTCTGAAGATAGCTCAACACTGGCTCCGGTTGGGTCTATGCCAAATTCCATTAGAAGGCGGGCCGCTATTGTTTCGAATGGAAGAAGGACGCCATTATTTTTGGAAACATAATCGGATATGCTTTTTCTTGATTTGTAAGAATCGTAAATGCTGCTGAGGTCGTTCTTGGTAAAAACTCCCTTTGCACCGAGATCAGGAACATCTATTGTGAGACTCACCTCTTTGGTTTCTCGAAAAGACGCTTTTGCATAAAGGTTTATTCCTATTGCCAAAGAAAGCCTGCCGTAAACTACTGCGTGTTCGCCAAGAAGCTTTATCACGCCAGGTGCTTTTACTATCATGAAATCATACCCATTGCAAATGATTTAAAGTATTATCTGTGTATTGATATTACTTCTTTAAATATAAATCAGTGATGCAATGGCAAAAGACGTAAAATCCTCGATATTGAAAAATCATGTAAAGGACATCAGGCTGAAGAAAGGCATGAGCGTAAAGGAGCTCATAGATATGCAGAGGAATATAGGTGGTTTTTCTGCGCAGCATGTGATAGAGGGAATAGACATACTGAAGGACATGCTTGATGACAAGAATTCCTTTAACTTCCTCTCGTTTCCTGCAGACATAGTGGCAACAGGGCTGCGTGGCATGATAGCAGATTCTGTGAAGTACTTCGACGCAATAATCACGACAGGTGGCACTCTCGACCACGACCTTGCAAAGGCGTATGGTGGAAAATACAGCCTCGGCACCTTCGAGGCTGACGACAGGAAGCTCCATGAGATGGAGATCTACAGGCTGGGGAACATCTTCATAGGAAGCGACCAGTACGGGCTTGCAGTGGAGAAGTACTTTTCGGAGATAATGAATGACATCTGCAATTCAAAGGATTACAAGAAGGAGTACAGCGCAAGCGAACTTCTCAGGGAGTTTGGAAAGAGGATGACGGACGAGCACTCGATAATAAGGCAGGCATACCTGCATAATATTCCGATATACAACCCCGGAATACTTGACGGGGCATTCGGAACCCAGCTCGCACTCTTCTCGCAGGACCATGACTTCAAGCTCAACCTGATAAGAGACGAACTTGAGCTCAGCAATATATCATTCGATAATAAGACTACAGGGGCGCTAATGCTTGGAGGAGGGATAAGCAAGCACCATGTGATATGGTGGAATCAATTCAAGGGGGGACTTGATTATGCTATTTACATAACGACAGCTTCGCAGTATGACGGGAGCCTCTCTGGCGCGCGCCTTACTGAAGCAGTATCCTGGGGAAAAGTCAAGGAGAAGGCAAAATACACCACCATAGATGGAGACATAACCATAATACTTCCAGTAATGTTCTCGTATCTTGAGCTATTTTAGAGGGAATAGATGAATAGCAGGAACATAATTTTCGTGATGCTTGACACGGTAAGGGCAGATATGCTCAGACCTTATGGCGGCAACATAGCTGTGGAGAATATAGAGCACCTCTCAAAGAACGGCGCCAAATACAATATGGCAATAGCTCCTGGCACTTACACTCTCCCATCCCATCTATCGCTGTTCCTGGGCAGGAGGGCAGGAAAGATTCCCCGGCTTAGATCTACCGGAATGAAGTTCAGCGATCTCATGACTGATCCGCTGCTGAAAAAGACAAAGTACAGCTCAAACGATCTCACTACCGCACAGGTGATGGAATACTTCGGCTACAGGAGCGCGCTCTTCTCAAACAATCCCTTTGTCTCAGAGGCCACGGGCCTTGCAAGAGGCTTTTCATATGTTAGCAATCTCTTCATAGACGAAAAGATAAGATCAAACAAGACTTCGGTCAGGGCGGTGCTTGGCCTCATACAGAACGACCACACAAGAAAGGGCCTGGTCAACCTTGCATACAACATATCATTGGTGATACCGAACAAGAGGCTGGACGAGATGTACCTTTCAATGAGAAAGAGGCTGAACAGGCATTTCTCCAAGGAATACGGCTATTATTCCCTTGACAAGGGCGCGGATGCAACAAACAGGCAGCTGGACCAATATCTAAAGAGGAACCGCAGCGGAAGGAACTTCATATTCATAAACTACATGGAAGGCCACGAAGGATATCCGACAAATCTTGTCACAAAGGAATATGTCGAGCAGGACAAATGGCTGCACATGATAGGAAAGGCGAGCGTTGAGGACCTTGAATTCACCAAAAGAGCCTACCGGAAGAGGATAGAGTACCTGGACGCAAAGATTGGCGAGGCTATTGGGATAATGAAAAGGAACGGCATCCTTGACAATGCCACCTTGATAATATCGAGTGACCACGGACAGGCATTCATGGAGCACGGAGAGATGTTCCATAACGTATATCCATACAACGAGGTTACAAGAGTCCCGTTGGTTATAGCAAATTTCAGATCTGGTAGACAGGTAAAGGATAGAGCAGAGGTTGATGAGCCTTTCAGCCTTACTGAGCTGAACAGGATCATAACAGGAAGGGAGATTGAAAAGGTTGATAGTGCAGTTGTAACAGACCATCTTGGAATAACAGAGGTGTGGGACACCCATCTCCTCAGCCTATTCAAGCAAAGATCAAACAATGCTGACATGATCTACAGGAAGAAGGTTGAGCAGGACAGGCACGCTACTGCGGTATTCTACAAGGACTACAAGCTGATACATTATTACGGAGGCGGAAGGGACGAACTCTACAACCTAAAGGAAGACATGGGCGAGAGTGAAAACATAATAAGGAGGGAGAGGGGGGTCGCACATACGCTTCTTGCTCACAACAAGGCAGTCGCCTAGACGGTCTTCAGGATATCATAGATTGTTATTATCCCAACAGCCCTGCCCTGATCAACGACTATTACTCCGCCGCTGCTCTCGAGTATCGGCCTGAGGTCGTGTATGCTTGAGCTCTTGTCAATCTGAGGCAGCGAAGCCTTCATTATGCTGCTCACCTGCCTCCTGTTTATCGCAGCTGGATTCTGCATCGCGACGTTTAGCAGGTCCTTCTGGTAAAGGGTACCGACAACATGGCGCATCTCATCGAGCACTGGAAGCTGCGGGAAGTCGTAATCCTTGAACACCTCGATGGCATCGGAGAGCGAGGTTGAGGGCTTCACGTATATTATCTTCCTGTGCATTATCTCCTGTGCGTATCCGATCATCAGCTTCTTGCTCGACCTGAGCTTCAGCCTATTTAGCGCATCGACGACATAGAATATCGAAAGGTAGCTGGGATTCAGGCTTGCTATGTCCGTCTCTATTCTCGCTATTGTGCTCTGGCTAAGGCCGCACATCTTTGCCAGCCTCTTCTGGCTTATGCCAAGTGACTTCCTCCTTTCCCTGATCATTGAGGAAATCTGCTCAAGCGAGCCCATCTCTATCGTCATATAATATTACCATTAGTAATTTTATGCACAGTAATAATTATATACGTATTTATATGCATTGCTTGACAGAGTAGATTCAAACTATGGATGGTTAGAATGGCTAGGAATATATCTGTAAGCAAATTGAATGGAATACCTGTGGCTCAGCAGAGAGTGGAGTACGTTGAAAGAAAGGGGGTTGGTCACCCTGACAGCCTCATCGACGGAATATGCGATGCTACAAGCCACGCACTCAGCAGGGAGTACCTGGAAAGATGCGACAACACAATACTGCACCACAACGTTGACAAGGGACTTATAATCGGCGGGGCATCTAATGCTTCATTCGGACATGGAGAGATAACAAAGAAGATAGAGGTCATAGTCACCGGAAGGGCGACTGACAGGTACAAGGGAGTTACGATAGACGTGAATGACATAGCAAAGGAGGTCGCCACAAAATACCTGAAGGACAACACAAGGTACCTTGACGTAAAGAATGAGGTGATCTTCGTGTCTAAGATAGCTAAGGGCAGCGCCGACCTTACGGACGTATTCATAAGGAGGGCGGAGCACGACGATGTGCCGCTTGCGAACGACACCTCTTTTGGAATAGGCTTCGCACCATTCACAGACACTGAGAGACTTGTGCTCGAGACAGAAAGGTACCTTAACAGCAGGAAGTACAAGGACACTCTCCCTTCAGTTGGAGAGGATATAAAGGTCATGGGATTGAGGGACGGAGATGAAATAACGCTTACAATAGCAATAGCCTTCGTGGCAAAGCTGGTGAAGAACCTCGACCAATATCTCTCGTACAAGGAGAGGGTCAAGAAGGATGTTGCAAAATTTGCGGAGAAGCTTGTGGGAAGAAAGGTCAACGTTCATATAAACGCGGCGGATCCTGAGGACAGCGATGCGGTGTACCTCACAAAGACTGGACTCAGCTGCGAGGCGGGCGACGACGGTTCTGTGGGAAGGGGCAACAGGGTCAACGGATTGATAACACCATTCAGGCCGATGAGCCTTGAGGCTGCAGCAGGAAAGAATCCTGTCAGTCACATAGGCAAGATCTACAATCTACTTGCCACTGCTGTCGCTGAGGACATAGCCAATCAGTATCCTTCAATAACAGAATGCAACATTGCAATAATGTCGCAGATAGGCCATAGGATAGACCAGCCGCTCAACCTTAACATAGACATTGCAACTGCTGCAGGAACAAACTTCGATAATGTGAAGGGCAAGGCAAGGTACCTTGCAGACGGATGGCTTGAGAAGATAGGGGACTTCACCATAGATATATCACTAGGCAAGTACAAGACATTCTAAAAGGTTGATTTTAATGAATGCAATAAGCGGAAGGCAAGCTAGCCCGAACAGATTCATTGCAGTAATGGTGGACCTTGAAACCAGAGGCGTCCTTAGGTCAAACGCTGTGGGAAATGAGCGTCAGGCTGATACATTTGAGAGGCTCATTAGGGAGGGAGCCGCAGAGAAGGAAGCCACAGCAGCAATGGTAGGCAGGGTTGACAGGATACACAGGGGATTTGTGATATGGTCTCCAGAAATCCAGGCCATACTCAAGCAGGCTAGACGCACAGATGAAAGCATCGCAGACACTGCAAAGAGATGCGTTCTGGCGGCTGCAAAATAGTCCTCAACCTATGGTGAACTCGTGGACGGAAGAAGACCCCAGATATTCGTAATTGCCGATTATGGAAAGTGTGATCCTGCCTTCGCAGAGGTTCATCAGTACATAAGCAGCCTGATACCTAATGCAAATATAGAGAATGTGGCGGTTGCCCCGTTTAGCACAGTCCAGACAGGATTCTGGGCCTACCAGCTTTCAATAAACCACGGGTAGATAAAGAAACTGGCAAGGGATGTGAATGTAGATACATACCTATTCCTGAATACTGCGCCAAGGAAGGACAATTCAGGACCCAGGATGGACAACGCAGGTGAGAGGCTCGTTTATGCAAGATTGAGCAGCGGCCTTGAGATAGTTGGCGTGCTTTCTGGAGAATCGTTCTCGTTTGTTAAGACGATTATAGAGGAATTGCGCATAATTAATGTGCCTGACAGAGGATCGCAGTTCAGGTCAAGGGACATCTTTCCCTTCGCGCTTATGGAGATAGTCAACGGCAACCTTTCCTGCGTTGGTGAGAGATTGGGGCTAGACATCGTGCCTGACCGCACAAGCAACAGAATAGCACATGTTGATGGATATGGAAACATCAAGCTGAGCACTCTTATAGATAATTGCGTAGCTTATTTTACATAAACACTCGACAAACCATAGAATAATGATCTTAGTAAGGTTGGATTTTTCTGTATTGACGTCATAGCCTTAGTAGTGATCTCTGTTAACTCTTTCTTGTTCTTTGCCAAA
>DAHWIK010000010.1 GCA_027345185.1 Microcaldota archaeon | reverse complement strand
CCAGCGCATACATATTTTGCAACTGAGTCAATTCTACTCTAGGAAGGAATTGGTCGCCTTTTGGTAAATCCCACATATACTCACAATATTTTCACTGTGAGCAACTATATAAAAGTTCGGTTTTCAAACTAATGTACTATAAGTATATCAAAGTATATACAAATGCGCTAAAGCTTGCTTAAATCTAGTACTTCAAAACCTACCTCCTTGGCTTTCCCTTTAAGAAGATTATCGAATGTAAACAGTGGGGATCTTGTCTTAACATTCAATGCAACGTATAATGAGTCATAAAAGGTTATTTTGTGACTTGTTGCTAGTTTTATTGCTTCTTCAGCTAATTCGATCTGACTTGAAAGTTCCAGATTATTGTATATGCTAGCAAAACTTGACTTTGCCAGATCTAGCTTTCTATTATTTATGTCCTTTAGCAGCACATTATGTTTCCATAATCCATTCATTACTTCTGAGAATATTATGTTTGGAGCAAGTAGCGGTTCCCCTCGCTCTGTTATTAAACTAAATGCCTGTCTTGCTAAATCTGAATTTTCTTCAGTTATAACAATCTTTATAACCGCACTGGAATCAATGACTATCATCGGCTATCACGATCTTCCCTTATTAGTATCGTGCTGTCGCTCTTAACCTTGATTCTATCAGCAGTCTTATAGATATGTGGTAATATTTGATTTAATCTGAAGGATTTTATCCGTGCCTCAATATAATTCCTTATATCCTCACTCCAGTTCACGTCCATCTCTTTCATGAGCTTTTTAGTTTCCCTACTTACTCGCAAAGTTATTACCTCAGTCATACAATCACAATAATATTAGATACACAAAGATATTTATGTATTACGATTTGTATACATAAGTATTACTAGGCTGCGAGAACCTGAGATTTGATCCTTAAGTGGGAATCTTAACTCTCTTGTAGTCGGAGAGAGTTAATGGAGGCACAGATAAGCCTCTTTCTAGTCAAATGTAAAGCATATATTAGATGTTAGCAAACAATAGGTATTATGGATGATTTCTTTTTATTATTGATTTAGGTTGTCATAGCCATTGTAATAACTTCCTTGTCTACTTTAGGCGTCTTCTGCCTACCCGACTTATCAAAAGAGATAAAGCCATAATTCTGCAGTACTCTAAGGTCCCTTGAAACTGACTCCTCCGGCCTTTCTACTTCCTTTACCAGCTCACCAACTGTTTTGGGCTTCTTCTCAGTTATGGCTTTTAGAAGCTCTGCCCTAGCAGGAGTAAGTATTCTGCTTGCGGTCTCTACATCTATTATAAGAATCTGCGAAGGTGACCCCTCAGGGTGCTCTAATGCGTAGCCTATCATCTTCTTAGTCAATGTCATTATCTTATCCATAATTTTCACTTTTATTTTTCTTAAACAGAATGCACCATTTCATGTAATTTTCAAGAACTTCATCCATCTTTTCTCTGAAGGCCTCGGTATAATCCAAATTTATTTTTTCTGGCTTTTCAGTTTTCCAGAACTTATGTTCGTGGAGTGAACCGTGTGCCGTGTCTATCCTGTAAACATCACTACTTTCAGTTTCATTTAAAATGGATAGGTTTATAGAAAATTCCAAAATATTGCCTTTTTCAGATTTCCAGTATATATCAACTCTTGCTGTCTCACCGCCACCAATATCTTTCAAGGCGGTTGTCTGGGAGATTTTCATTACCTAACCTCTACCATTAGTTAATATGTAGCGTTAAGCATATAAAACTATGGGCTTTGCATGAACATGCGACAATCAAAGATCCTGGGGAACTAAACTAAAAGTGACATGGGCAAACTGGGAACTGAACCCGCTCAGATTTATGGAATTTCTCAGATGGCAATCCTTTTAAAATTAGGGTTCAATGGAGGCACAGGGAATTGAACCCAGGCCCGCGCCGTGTAAAGGCGCTATCCTACCACTAGACGATGCCTCCTCATTTAGAATGCCTAACAAAGAACTTATCTATCTTTCGGAGTGCCTGCTCCAATATGCCTTGCGGTGCCAGGGCCACTATTCTTATGTGACCTGGAGCACCAAATCCAGATCCTCTTGTAATTTGCACTCCCTCCTCTATTAGCAGCCTTTCAACCAATTCCTTGTCATTCCTTAAATCCAGCTTTTCCATGCTTACTTTTGGCAGTATGTAGAATGCCCCGTTTGGCCTTGGCGCGCTTAGATAGCCGCTCTCATTTACCAGCCTGTGCACGAAATTAGCCCTTTTCTCTATTTGAGCCACCATCTTATTCAGGAATGCTCTGTGCGCTTTGATGTTGTTTATTGACTCTGCGAATGCGTATTCTGCAGGGGTGTTTGATGAGAGCCTCATCTTTGCATAGTCGCATAGCTTGTCCCTTACCTGACTTGATAGCCTGTCATCCCCGGTTACAAGAGTGTATCCTATCCTGAAGCCGGTGGCATCAAAGTTCTTTGACGCGCCGCCAAGGATTGCTGATGGGATGCCTTTTGATACTTCTGAGAAGCTCGTGAACTTGGCGCCGTTGTACACGATCTCATCGTATATCTCATCGCTTACCACGAATACACCGTTATCCTTTGCTATCTCTGCTATCTCCTTAAGCTCATTTCGTTGCATGACAATCCCTGTAGGATTGCACGGATTCGAGAAGACCATGAACTTTATCGTCCTTCCCTTGTTTGATCGCAGCGCCCTCTTCAGGTTGTCAGGATTGAAGCCGTATCCTTCGTTCTCATGGGAATCGACGAATATCAGCTTCCCGCCGCTGATCTGGACGCATGACCTGTAAAGCGGGTAGTATGGCCTGAATACCGCCGCCCTGTCGTTTGGATCTATGAACAGTGAATTAAGGTATAGAAGCGACTCGCTCACTCCCTGGGTTACAACTACATCCTCCGCTACGGCACCTGCCCTGTACAGCCTGTTGTGCCTTTCAGCTATGGCCTCCCTTAGCTCGGTTATTCCTGCATGAAATGTGTATCCCGTCTTGCCGCTGCGCAGCGCCTTTACGTATGCGTCTATGGTGTACTTGGGCGTTGGGAAGAATAGCGGCGGATTCCCCTGGTTCAGCTTTATTATCCTCTTGCCTGAGCTTGCAAGCTCACTGGATAGCTTGTCCTCCTCCTCTATTGGATTGAAGGCATACGCGCTGAGCCTTGATAGCTGTGACATTTGAACATTGATATAAGGCAGGCAAGCTTTTTATTCCTTGGTTGAGAGTGTTATCCTGCAACAGGATGCTCTGATGAGGAAGATAAAGATACTTGGGATAGCAGGCAGCCTGAGGAAAGGATCCTATAATAAGTCAATGCTTAGGGCTGCGCAGGCCCTTGTTCCTGATGATGCCGAGCTTGAGATATTTGACCTTGAAGGAATACCCCCGTTCAACCAGGATTTGGAGGCCGATCCGCCCCAGCGCGTCAAGGAGCTTAAGTCGAAGGCAAAATCTGCAGACGCAATACTGTTCTCTACCCCTGAGAATAATTACTCTGTTCCAGGGGTGCTGAAGAATGCTATTGACTGGGCTTCAAGGCCGTACGGAGATAGCTCATGGGAGGGAAAGGCGGTTGGCATCATGAGCGCTTCCACTGGCGCAATGGGCGGGGAAAGAGCGCAGCTTCATCTGAGGCAGAGCTTCGTATTCCTTGACATGCACCCGATTAACCGACCTGAGGTTATCGTCACTTTCGTTTCGCAAAAGCTTGACGAGGATGGGAATGTGACCGATGACTATACGAAGGATAAGATAAGGGAGCTTCTTTCGGCCCTGGTCGCATTTGCCAGGAAGTTTTCTTCGGAGTAGGCTATCCCTTGTCTTCGAGCGCAGCCTCCTCTATTAGGTACATCCCCCTGTTTCCATTCCATTCCTTCCTTGCCTTGTTAATTACGATCCTCTTCCTGAATAGAGGGGCGTCCAGCACGAAGCTCTCCGCCTCGCCTCCCTCGAACAGCATATTTATCCCGTATCTCTTGTGAAGACCGCGCAGCCTTGATATGATCTCCTTGTCTATCCTCCTGCCAAGAAAAGACTCGTCGAAGCCCTCTGCTGAAACCGAGGTTATTATGGCGTTGAAGTCCCTGTCGAGCTCTGCAAGCTCCGCCTCTGGATCTATGTGCCACAATGGTGCTATGTGCTCTATGCCCAGCTCCTTTGCCATGATGTTTATCCTGTCCCCCTGATATCTGCTGTATGTTGCGCCCGTAACAAGCGTCTTTACTCCGTTTTCGGTAAGCACCTTCCTGAGATCTGCAAGCTCTTCCTCCTTCTTTCCCTCAGTTTCCGCGAACGCCTGCCTTATTCCCAGGGCCTCTGCCTGCAGCTTTGTATGCCTGACATTCGGATAGTGGAACATGTAGCTCTCTTTGCTCCTTGATACCATGGTTATGAGCAGGCCTATCCTCATCCCTAGCCCGATCACTTTGTGAAGGGCCAGCATGGAATCCTTACCTCCGCTCAGCAGGCACGCATTTGTCATTTCAACCAAACAAATAGCTGTGACATCATCCCACTCCTAAAGGATGTGGGCTTCCCCTGCAACATTTGATGCAGAGTATGTTCTCAGTTCTTCGATGCGGCTTTTCGATGCCTGTTGCACCGCAGAGGCCATATCTCCCTGAGCGTGACTTCCTGCGTGTCCCGCAGTAGCTCTTTTGAGTATGTTTATTGATGCGTTATAGTCCCTGTCCTTCTGCATGCCGCACCTTACGCAGAGGAATATCCTTTCGGATAGGAACATTTCCTGAATGCTGCCGCAGTTGCTGCACGTCCTTGATGTATCCTTTGGATTTACCTCTATGACTTCCATACCGGCACTCTCAGCCTTGTATGAAAGGAGTTGCCTGAACCTGCTCCATGAAGCGTCTTGAATTGGCTTTGCGAGACGATGGTTCCTCATCATATTCTGAACCTGTAGTTTCTCCATTGCGAATGAGGTGTATCCTGAACTAACCAGTTGTGCTGTTATTTTGTGGAGATAGTCCGTCTGTTGATTGTTTGCAGCCTGATATTCGTTGTTGAGTCTATCCTTTGCCTTTTGCCTGCGATTGCTTCCTTTTTCCCTTCTTGCAACTATTCTCTGCCATCTTGCGATGCGCTTTCTTGAATCCTTCCTGAAGTTTGGCTTTGTTATTGCAGTGGCATCTGATAGAACTGCAAAGGTCTTCAAGCCCATGTCTATGCCTACTGGATTTATGTCCTTCACTTCGGGCATTGTCTTTTCTATTATCGTGGTGAAGATTGCATAATATTCTCCTGCCTCCCTTTTTATTGCAAGGGTTTTTATCTGTCCTTCGATGATTCTATGCAATTTTATGCCCACCGTTCCAATCCGTGAAACCCTCAGTCTATTCTTTTCGATGGAGAAAGAACCGTTGTCCTGCGGGTACGTCAGTGAATTATATCTGTCTCTTGACCTGAAACGTGGAAAGCCCCTCTTGCCTTTGCCTGACTTGCATCTCCTGAAGAAGTTCTGGTATGCCTTCAGGAGCCTGAATTCTATCTCGCATCTTGTCTGCGAATAGAGTCTCAGGTATTTCTTGTCGTCTTTGATTGCTTCCTTCACAAACCTGTTGAACTGCGCCATTGAAACTTTTGTCTTTCCGTTTTTATAGGATTCTATTGAATTCTCAAGAATCTTGTTGTAGAACTGTTGTGCGAGAATCAGCCTTTCATCTATCTCCGCCTGCCTTGTGGCATCGGGATAGATTCTGAATTTGTAGGCCCTTGTCAGTTCCATTGCATCACTTTTATATATATGCACATCGGCATTATATTCCTTATTACAGCGGTTCGCTCTCATCCCGCCCATGAACGGTGTGGGATTTGCCGCTCACGTTGTTAATATGTTATATCAATATTTCCTATTAGTGGTCAGTTGGCATACAAGGATTCTAAAAAGGCTAATGTAGGACAGGAGGATAAAGATGAAAGGCTTAGGCTGTACGCTGCAGGCGCTCTTGTCCTTGCCGTGCTTGCCGCCATTTCAGTGCTCCTGATACCGTCTAGCAGCAGCGCAGTATCAAGGTGCAATTCCCTGCTTTTTCAGCAGGATAGGTATGAATGCATAGAGTCTGCCGCTGTTTCAACGCACAACAGCACCATGTGCGGCTCACTTTATGGAGCCTATGCAGACTCATGCTACATGAGCATAGCATTGAACACTACAAACCCCCAGCTTTGCGGAAAGATAAATTCCACAGCCGTTTCTGATGAATGCTATATTTACGTAGCGAATTATACAAGCAATCCAAGCTTGTGCAGCAAGGTCGGCGGAGCGCTGGGCTCTGAATGCGCATATCACATGGCAGTTGACACTAATGACACGCAGGCATGTGCCCTGGTTAACGGCACTGCCGGGCAGCTAGAATGCAGGTCCACCATATACTTCAACAACGCGATCGGCCACGGGAGTGCAAGCTCCTGTGCGAGCATATACACGAATAACGACACAACATCGAGCGAGGGGATACTGCAGAATTCAAGCATTGGCAGGTATGCGGGCTTGAGCTTCAACATAACCAAGATACTCGAATTCGCGGTATTCCAGAACCAGACAGTTGGTGCAAGGGACATCTGCTACACAGGACTTGCATACGAATCGCATAACAGCACGTACTGCAAATTTATACAGAACTCCAACCTTACCTCGGTCTGCACAGAAGGGTCAGCAATTCATGCCTCGTACGGCAGCATGGGCTCAAACAGCACGCTCAACATGACCGCGCTTCTGAATTCCTGCAACGGACAGCCAGACGCCGCAGAATGCAGGTATTCATACATGTCCTTGGATGCGCTGGAGACAGGGAATGTTACAATCTGCAAAAACATACCTTCAGGTTATTCGTCAACATGCTGGTACTACCTTGCTGAAAAATATAACAGCACCTCATATTGCAGCTACATATCAAACACCACGCTAAACACCGCATGCGTCGGGGACATCGAGGGGCTTTACCCGACAAGCACTAATACGAGTGATTGAGTGTTGGGTGTGGTTTCGTGCATAAAACATGGAGTCTCCAGGGACAGCGCGTATTTCATAATGCGGCTCGGCGGATCGGTGGGGACCGAAGAGATGGACGGAACTTTTGGATTCGAAGCCGGGGATTTCGTTGATTACGGCGGGCATCTAGATGCAAGACTTGTTGAAAACCCTGCGCAGGCTCCTGGGGATATAAGGTCAATGATAGACGGATTTACAAAACTTGCGATTAAAAACAGCGAATACAGAACCGGGAACCCTTCATTGGACGCGCTGACCCACAGGATGTGGCAGAGGCTTGGTCAGGCGGCCTCGATGATAGTGAGGAAGATGCTTGTGTCAGCCCCGATAATAGTGAGGTTCCATAACGATGCAGACGGATCAAGCGGGGCGTATTCGCTTTATCTTTCCGCAAAGGAGTTTGGGTCAGCGCACTCGCTGAAGACCAACTTCGTATGGTTAATGCAGAAGGGCGTATCTTACAGCGTGTTTGATTCTGAGAACGACATACTGATAGCCAATAATTACAGCTGCATAGAGAAACCGCTTCTTGTATTGATAGACTTTGGAACGAACACTGATAGCAATCTGGGATTGAAGGGAGTGAGGGACAGGTTCGACATAGTATGGCTTGACCACCATCCCCTTGTTCCTGGGTTCGCCGGTGCAGACCTTGGCAATTACATAAACACATGGCAATTTGGCGGAGACTCCAATTATACTGCAGGGTTACTCACAGCAGTGATGTGCAAGGCCTTCTCAGGAGTAGATACAAGCGAATTTGAGGGCGCTTCGCTCATAGGCGATTACAGTTCCTATGCGACCTCTGCCGGATATGACATGTCGTCCCTTCTTGACTTCATAACAAGCGACCTGCAGGCGATATACGGCCCTGGCAAGTCGAATGTGACTCCGCAGGAGATTGAATCCATAATAAGCGACAGGGACAGGTCGAGGGAGCTGCTTGAATACGCAAACATAAAGCTCGAGGAGGCCATAGATAGGGGCATAAACTCGATAAAGAGGTATTCGCTGAAAAACTCAAACCTTGCGGTCCTGGATTTTGAGGAGGTGAGATCCGAGGATTCGAAATATCCGCTTCCAGGCAGGTTTGCGTCGAAGCTCCTGGACAAGCTTGATGACATGGGCATGACCAGGACAATACTGGTTGTGAGCGTCGGCGCATACCTCCTTATGAGGATAGACAGGGAGCTGTGCAAGGAACTTGACCTGCTGAAGATAATGAACGAGATGAAGAGCCGATATCCTGACGATATTTCTGGAGGAGGAGGCCATAGATGCGCGGGAAGCATCAAGCTGAGATACAAGGAGCTGAGCAAGGATATGACAGGGTCGCTTGTAAACCTGATAAAATCTGAACTTGGGCCAAATATTAATGCCGTGCCTTGACTGGAGCTAGAATCCGTGGAACCAGAAGCCCTTTTCCTTATCGCCCTTCTTGCCCTTTCCCTTGATCCTGTCGATAAGCGATTGCTTCTTTGGTGCAGGTAAGTAGTTGTACTCCTTTGCAAGGTCAGGATGCGTCTCGAGATAGGTGTTCTGCCAGTTCCTGAACTTGCTGTATTTTGACTCGATCATCTCCTTCTGTTTCTTCTCCCACTCTGGCTTCATCTTCTTCCACTCTTCGCGGGAGTATCCGTATGGGGCGTGCTCCCTTATCGTGGCAGGCTCGAACTGGTACTTGTATATCTCCTCGAAGTAGTCTAGATCCCGCTCTGCTACATGCGCAGGGCTGACATTTACGCCCTCCTTTGCCAGAAACTCGACGAGCTGGTGCTGGCTTATCTTCTCCTTCCTGTTGTTAGCCTCAGGAGGATTGTATGTGACCGTTATCTTTTTCCATATGAACTCGACCTTTGCCCTTACTACAGAGTCCAGAAGAAGTAGCCTGTACTGCAGCCTGGCGCTGTGCTCTATGTCCTTGAGCTCCTCTGGATCCAGGTTTGAGAATACAACCTCTTTTATCATCTTGTAAGGTACTCGATAGGTCTTTCCTTTATACTCTACCTTGTCGTCGTATTCTACCTCCTTGGTCTTGAGGTCCTTTATGAAACCGCTCTCTTCTGGTGCATTCTCGCGCCGGTCCATTGATCATCGCCTGTTTATTGGAATTACTTTCCTCCGCATCCGCAACTTCCTGATCCAGTTCCGCAGCTGTCCGCAGATTCTGATTTCTCGCATCCGCACCCTCCTGAGCTGTTTCCGCATCCGCAGCTGTCTTCCTCATTGTGGGAGGGCTGCTCCTTTGGTGCAGCCATGACAACCTTTGTAGCGCTGTATGATGCGGCTGCAGCAGGCTTTGCCCTTGAAGGGTATGTCCTGCCGGTCTTTGCAGCCACTGAAGCGGCTTCCGCCCTGTTTACTGGGAGCAAGAAGTAGTCAATCATCTTTCCATATGTCCTCTGGTATGACTCCGTTGCCTCTATCTCCTTTACGTTCCTGACGTACTTGTCTCCGCCGTAATTCCAGTCTTCGTGCATGTTCTTCCACTCCTTTGATGGAATTGCATACTGCCTCTGGATTTTATCCCTGTATACTTCAGGGAAGACATTGAATGTGCAGAATGGAAGCACCCTGCCATCAGGCATTGCATAATGAATATCGCATTTCTCCACCCTCTTTATGTCG
Organism: Microcaldota archaeon; assembly: GCA_027345185.1. GTDB lineage: Archaea > Micrarchaeota > Micrarchaeia > Micrarchaeales > CABMGC01 > JAJZNA01. The sequence goes on along the minus strand of DAHWIK010000010.1, from coordinate 18,940 downwards.
TATGTGTATTCGTCCTGGAAGTGCATCATTCCGAGGAATAGGGACTTTAGCTGGAACTTGCCCATTGTAGCGAAGTCGTGCTTGAAGACTACTGACATGAGCAGGTTCGTGAAGTTGACAGACTTCGGCTGCTTTTCGGCGTCTATGTACCTCTTTATTCCTGTGACTGCCTTGAGGGCAATGTACTTCCTCTGGAGCTTAGACTTCCCTTCCATCTCATTGACTGCGTTCTGCAGGTGCTCGAGAAGCCCTGTCGCATCCACGAACCTTGTCAGAGGGACTATCTTTCCGTCCGGATCCTGGAATATGTATGATCCTGCCCCGCATGCGAAGTGTATGGAGAGGTCGTACTTGTATTCGCCTGTCAGGGCCTCTATGAACCTGTTTATTCCGCCCACGTAGGGCACGGAGAACCAGTCCTCCTTTGTTATTACGCCCTCAGTCTGCTCCTCTATGAGCTTTATTGCCCCTGGGATGGAGATCCTCTGCTTCTCCCTGAGCCTTGAGGGCATCCTTCCAACCAGCGAGACCGGCTGGAAGTTTACAGCCTTTATTACGTCGCTGTTGTTTAGCGCGAAGTTTATTATGTTTCCGAGCTCGTGGTCGTTTATCGTCCTTATAACTGTAGGGACAAGGACTATGCCTAGATTAGCCTTTCTGCATGCATCAAGAGTCGAAGGCGCCTCCCAGTGGTTCTTTGGGTTTGACCTCTTGGAGACTCCATCGTAGCTCATGTATAGGCAGCTTACTCCCGCATGCCTGAGCTTTACTGCCATGTCTGGATTTTCACCTAGGATTATTCCTGTTGTGTTTAGCTGTATCTGGTCGAAACCAGATTTCTTTGCCATCTCCACTATCTTGACCAGGTCTGCCCTCATTGTCGGCTCGCCTCCGGTTATCTGGAGTGCATTGGCCGGAATGGGCTTCTGTGCCCTCAGCACGCTGAATATCCTGTCTATCTCATCTGTCGTAGGTTCGTATATTGCCTCTCCCTCCTTTGCATAGAAGAAGCAGTACCAGCAGCTCAGGTGGCACCTGTTTGTTATGACAACATTGGCAAGTCCGGTGTGGGACTTGTGCCTTTCGCATATGCCGCAGTCGAATGGGCAGTTCTCTCCCTTGTTGACGTAGTTGGGGTTGTCGAATCCCCTTCCGTAGTAATTGTAGTTCTTCATCTTTATGTACATGTCGTAGTCTTCCCAGTACTTCTCTATGGTCCATCCATGCTCTGGACAATTCTTCCTTATCATTACGTTCTCTGCATCCTTGTATATGATACCGTCTATTATTAGCTTGCATTCGGGGCATACCGTCTTTGTCCTCTCAAGGACCGGCATCTTCTCCATATCCTCCATTAGCCTGTGATAAGGAGCCAGCACAGGATTGCTTGAATAATCCTCCATCTTTACCTCGGTCTTTAAAACTGATACCGCGCTTTTATCTTCATTTACCACATAACACACCATTTAGCATGATTTCTATAACTCTGTTTTAAAACACAGATATTTAAAGCTTCTTTCAAACCGGTTTATCACGATATAATATTGACGCTTGACGTAATCTTATACGAGAAACCAGGTTTGACTGTTAGCCATATGACGAAGTATTTGAAGTTATGCAGAGGTTTGCAAATGCGCTCGGCTGCAGGCTTTTTAGTAGTGCGTTGGTAAAAGCCAGATTTCATACCTGCGCACTAATCCGAGTCATACCAAGACTCTCAATTATATATTATGTATATTGTGGTATATACGCCTTTTCCCATGGCGGGACACTTGGCTAGCTTACCTTTTTAGCCTCTTGAGAGCTTTCCTTCCGCTCTCAATAGGCTCAAGCATTTCCCTGATCTTGCACTCTGGCAGCTCTGCCATCTTTATGTTTCCCAGAACCTAGCATGACTGATAAGGTCTTTGCCTTCGCAGTCCCTTGCTGTTATGTCTGCGCCACTTTCAAGAAGTAGTTATACCATTTGCAGATTGTTACGCAGCACTGCGTATCCTAGTGCATTCCTTACGACGTTGTCATTTGCATTGACCTCCGCGCCTAGGTCAATGAGCAGTTTTGCGATCTCCATTCTTGAATTCCTTTCGGCGTACATCAAAGGGGTAATGCCGGATCCATTGCTTGAATTCACCTCGGCTTCAATTGACATGAACTCGACTATTGGACATGGCCTATCGCATTTTCGGATCTTGTATATGAGCTCGTTGTTAAGGGATTTTATAAAATCTGCTGGCTTGCCCAGTTCCGTGGCTCTTTCGCTGTGAGTAGCCTGGACTTTGGCCATGATGTTCGCTGTGCTTGATATTATTCATGAGTTTCTGCCATTTTCATAGACTATACTTGACTATTGGGTCTATGATACTGTAAAATTCGTCCTTCTTCTCTACGACACCGAACTTAATCAGCGAATGCAACATTTCTGTTAGTTTTGCATCGGTTATTTTGCCGGTCTTGGAATATGTATATGCTTTTATATCTGACCACCTGCGCGGTCCGCTGGCCATTGCACTTAGTATTGCAAGATACCTTTTTCTTGACCTGAATATAAGTCCTTCTAGTTCATCGTTCGCTATCTTCCTTCCCTCTTCAAGGACTTTTTCTAACGCCTCCTTTTTACTCAGCTTTCCGACTGTTCTATAGTGGCCATAATATGTAAGCCAGCCTACAATACCATCGAGGTTATCGACAGTGTCTTCCAATTCGTCCTTTGTTATGTCTTTCCCTGACTCTAAGAAACCCTTCCTTAAGAAGTCCATGCTTTCTTCTTTCTCAAATCTATTAAGATATACCTCATTCCTAAATCTACCGTATAACGGAGCTTTAGAGTCATCGTATCTAAGGAAATCCTTTAGCATCCCTATTTCACTTCCAGTAAGCATGATCATGATATTGGAGAGGTTGTCTACTGCCCACGCAATTATGCCGTCATAACGCGTACTGCCCCCAAATCTAAGATATTGCGCCTCATCTAAAGACAGCACAAACTTTAGTTTTTTGCTTTTACAGATGTCGTTTATATCCTTTAGCAGTTCGGTGAGATTGAGTTCTTCGTCTGGATCAATACCTGTTTCTATTCTCATGCTTTCAGACAGCTTTACGAAATCGTTTGCAATAAGGTTTGCTAGCGCCTTCTGTGGAACATATCCTTGATCAAAGTAAACCTGTTTTAGATCGAGAAGTACATACATGGCGTGACGTTGATTTAGAAATACATGCATAAGGCTGGTTTTTCCTGTCCTTCGCACTCCGTAGATTATAACTAATCTCTCATTCTGTTTCAATGAATTATAAAGTGATTCCAATTCTTTTTCCCTGTCGTACATGTCCCCTCTGTTTTCTTTAGGATGTATATCGAATAGCATTACTATCCCATAGGTATAGTTACTATAGGGTGGGTATAGTTATTTATACCTTTGGCCGACTTTTTGACAAACTAAAAGGAACCTCCTATCCTTCAGATAGGAGAGGATGTCAGATCTGTCAGTATATCCGTAAAAATAGATTATGGAGATTCGGAAGGCCATCCTGGGGCACTGCATACCTTTCAGAGTTAAAAACCACTAGATTTTGTAGCTGTGTGATTTTGTCTTTTTTTCTGCCTTTTATTTCCGTGCCATCCGCCATGGCTCCTGAAGTCTCCCCCTTGATTTCTGAAGTCCCCTCCGCGGCCCCTGAAATTTCCCCACTGATTCCTGTTTCCCTGAGAGCCGCTGTTCTTGTACCTGTTCTGGGATCCTGGCTTCGGCGGCCTGTTTGACTGTTTTTTTATCACTTCGTCAAGTTGCGCCTTGAGCTTGTCGGCTATGAAGTTCTTTGAGATTCCATCTGCCCTTGCTGCTATTGCTAGCTTCGCGCCATAGGCTCTTGCAATCCTTCCCCTATCGAACCTTGCTGCACCGCCGACCTGCTGGAGCTTGAATATCGAACCGTACTTAGGGGGCTTTGACCCGAATTTTATGTGCTTGAATAGCGCCTTCTCCGCACCTAGAAGCTGTATTGTGCCTGCAGGCATCAGCGCTAGCTTTTCGAGCGACCCGGCTTTTCCCAGTATCTCTGCGGCGACCTTGTAATCTATAAGGTATGTTATGTTGGGCATGAGCTTCTTTGCCGAAGCCTCTAGGTACCTGTCAAGCTTCTCTTCAGTCTCTGCTATATTGAGCTCGAGCTCTGCGAGGGCCTTGAGCTGCTGATACTCCTCATCTGTAGGCTCGCGGCCTATGCTGTTTACTGCCTGGATCTGCACCTGCTCTGCGGCACCTCCCAGAAGCTCTGCAAGCTTTGCCTGGTCTGCGGCCTTCTTGTCCATTCCGAACCTGATTATGAACTTTGCGTAGCTTATGGGGTTGGCCAGCCTCAGCTCAGGGAAGAATATGCCGTACCATTCTTCTAGCTTCTCGTGAACCAGATTCCTAGTTTTCTCGAGCTCGTTGTATGAGGCTATGGCCTGCGTTATCGAGTGTTCTGTGCCTGCGTAGGCGCTGCCAACGCTGGACTTCGCCAGATTAAGCAGCCTGCTTCTCTTCTCTTCTGGCGTCTCCTTCACTAAAACCACTTACAAGTAAACTCTATTTGCAGTAAAGACATATAAAACTATTATTGCCGTTCTAATTATAACGGCAAATCTGTGACTTTATGCTAATGCGCCACACAATGAAGAGGGCTGGCGGCGGGATTACTTTAGGTAAGCAGGCAGGAAGTGAAACTGCTGGAGTTGCAAGGGAGTTTGAAGAGAAGCACGTGGTCTTGAACGGGCTTGACATAAACTATCTTGAGGCAGGTCGCGGAGAGAAGGTGCTGCTCCTCATACACGGCGGAGTCAACAACGACGCATTCTCCACATGGTCGAAGTTCAACAAGACTATAGAGACACTTTCCCGCTACTACAAAGTATTCGCGCCAGACCTGCCCGGATACGGGCGGAGCGACAAGCCAGAGGAATGCACGCAGGAGTACTATGTAAATTTCATAAAGGATTTTGTAGACAGGATCATAGGGGGCAAAAAGGTGAACATTGTAGGAACGTCAATGGGAGGTGGAATGGCGCTGGGCTATCTGCTTGAGAATCCTGGCTCAGTCGAATCGGCTGTGCTTGTCGCACCTTCATGCCTTGGCTTCACGCTTGACAGGAAGTCCAGGCTTGGCGTTGCTGTACCCAACGGCCTAGTGTCAGGAGCTGTTGGATTTTTGGGCGGCCATGAGAGGCTCACCCGCAGCCTGCTCGGTGTGCTGAGAAATGATAGGTATGAAGCAATGGCCACCAGGGCTGTGAGGTTTATGGACGAAAACCCCATGAGGATGGCATTCACCGAATATATGAGGGACGAGGCCATCTCGTTCGGGGGGCTCCTGCGCGGGAAGAAGGTCGGACTCAAGACTAATTACGCAGACAGGATGGCAGGGCTTAATGGATCTGGAGTGAGGCTGCTGTTTATTGAGGGAGGCGAAGATATTTTCATAAAAAAGGAGGTGATAGATTCGGTCATCTCGAATGTCGACTGCGCTGAAGTGGTGGTCATGGACGGATGCGGCCATTCGCCGCATTTCAAGGAGCCGGAAAAGTTCAATAGGCTGGTGAGGAGTTTTGTTGAGAACGGAACTGAAAGAGGATAAAGCTTTTTTGATTTTGTAAAAAGTTAGGCGCGTGTTTTACCACGCGCCAATTGGGATTGGGTATGTTGGGTCTGTTTTAGAAAAACAGCGTGATTCCGATGCTTATTCATATGACATTACTTTTATATATAATTGATTGACCTCTGGTAAGCCATATTTTAGGCAAGAAATAAATAATTAAATATTTTCATCGTTTTTTATCTAATATATGTGTGGTTTTATTTTATACCATATAAATAAGGCAATATTTACGATGTAATTGGCGGATGCCGGAAGGCATCAATATGCTTTTATATATACCATTTTAAATATACCATATATGGATCTGCCCGAGAAGGTGCTCACCGCGCTTTCAAAGATACGTAAGGAGCATAAGCACTATGTTGATGTCAAGGTAATAAACGGGAGGTGCTATGTGTATGAATCAACAAGCAGGTGGGACGGAGAGCGCAAGAGGGTAAAGAAGATTGCCAAATACCTTGGAAAGATAACGGCATACGGTGAATTCGTTCAGTCTGTGCCAAGGAAGCCGGGGAACGAAGCGGCATTGGCCACGAAGTTGCATACAAGGACAAAGACTGTGCAGAAATCGGCGTATGGGCCTGTGGCCGAGAGGATTGGCAAGCATGAAAGGCAGATACTAAAAGCATTGAGCATGGATGGCAGGGCGACGGTATCCGGGCTTGCTAAGGAGATAGGGCTGAAGAACACTGGAGCCGAATGGCAGAAGGCCAGTGTGGAGAAAAAGTACGGAATTCAGTATATCTCCGAGATAGACATAAGCAAGCTCGGATACCTAACATATATAGTCCTCATAAAATTCGAGAATAAGAAGCCAGGGATTAACGAGGCTAAGCGGGAGCTCGAGAAGGAGCCGTCAGTGCAGCTTGCCATGCTCACCTATGGTAAATACGATCTGATAATGTATGTGGTGATGTCGCGTTACGATGACATAAAGGTGCACTTCTTCAACATACGTAGCAGGATATTCCCTTCCTACGACATGGAGCTCTATGTTGTGCCGTTCTACCTTGACTACGGCTTTGTGCCGCTGCGAGACAAGTTCTTCGAGATCCTTGCCGGAAAGGTCTGGAACAGGAGCATCGGGAAACCAAGGCCGAAAGAAGGAGACCTGCTAAGAAGGGAGTATGAGGTGCTCAGGGCATTGAACAGCAACGGAAGGGAGGACTTCACGAGGATAGATGCTGAATGCGGCCTTGCTCCTGGGAGCGCAAGGTATACGTATCACAAGCTTGTGGAAAAGGGCACTATAAAGAGGATCACTATATCTATGCGCAATGTGCGTGTGAATTACATATCGGCGATATCGCTACAGAAGATAAACCATGTAAGGTTTTTGAGCTGCAGGCAGCAGCTGCTGCAGCTCATCATAGGCGACAGGGAAGACACGCTTATAAACAAGTACGCGCTTGTCGGAGACATAAAGATGCCTGAGGGCGTCTTCCTGATCATGCCAGTCAGGAATGACAGGGACATAATAGAGGCTGATGAGCAGCTTAGGAAGATTGATGGAGCAGAAGTTGACAGCATAATAGTGACGAATGTCATTGTAGGTTCGTTGTGCTACAGAAGATTCGACAATAGACACTCCAGCCAGTACACCATACTGAAGAATGACTACAATGTTGGTGCCTATAGCAAGACAGGATTATAATACTACACTTCTTACTCGACAATGTGTTGTATTGCTTTCTAGATCTGCTATAAAATTGGCGAAAAGATCTATCCGCCGTCGCCCATTCCGATTGACATGTGCATAAACACCTTGTTTAATAGTTCTTTTTATTAGCTAAAAAGCTTTAAAAGATTTGGTCTCTCTAGAATATACTTGAATATTTCTATTTGTCGAATTGGTTGCAATGGACAATGAGAGCGCTGCAGAGGACATAATCAAGAGAAGGGCCATATTCTACAGGTCTTTTGGCATCTACGCAGAAGTGGGCGGATTCTACGACTACGGTCCGATAGGCCTTAAGATAAAGAGGAACATTGAAACCGCATGGAGAAGGCTCTTCCCTGAAGGTCTCGGACTTCTTGAAGTGGAGACTAGCATGGTGCTGCCAGAGGTGGTCCTCAAGGCAAGCGGCCATCTGGCTACATTCACGGATCCGGTAGGGGTATGCACCTCGTGCCACACGCCTTACAGGCTTGACAAACTTCTTGAGGAGTACTATGAGTCAAGAGGTGACAGCGAGAGCCTTTCCGGAGTAAAGAGGCTTAAGCTGAACGACCTTGCGGCAAGGATAGCGAGTGCTGGCATTAAGTGCGAAAAGTGCGGAGGCACTATAGGCAACCCGGAAAACTTCAACCTCATGTTCAAGACCCAGATAGGACAGAAGGGAACAGATGTTGCATACCTCCGGCCTGAGACTGCGCAGGGCATATTCGTTGATTTCAAGGACATCTACAGGGCATACGGACTGAAGCTGCCATGCGGAATAAGCCAGGTAGGGAAGGTCTTCAGGAATGAAATATCCCCAAGACAGCAGCTTGTGAGGGTGAGGGAGTTCACGCAGATGGAGACGGAGATATTCATAGACAAGGATGCAAAGTTCGACGGTTTCGGCGGAGTTGATTTTTCAGAGGCACGGAATGAAAAGATCCCGTTCATAAGACGGGGCGAAGACAGCGAATCGGAGCTAACGATAAATGAGCTGCTGGGCGACGGCGCGATACCAAACGAATATTTTGCAATACTGCTTTACAAGGAGAAGGAGCTCGCCGAGCTGCTCGGGCTGGAGAAGGGGCGGTACAGGTTCAGGCAGCTTGAGAAGGAGGAGCTCCCGCATTATTCCATGGGGAACATAGATCTTGAGGTCAAGACGTCGTATGGGTACATAGAGGTTGCAGGAAACGCGCACAGGAGCGACTACGACCTTTCATCGCATGCTAAACTCTCTGGAAAAGACCTCAGCGTACTGAGCAATGAGAAGAAGGTGCTACCTCACGTCATAGAAGCCAGTATAGGAATAGACCGGCTATTGTTCTCTATAATAGACGGCGCCGTAAGGGACGATGGGCGCGGATGGAAGTTCCTCGCCCTGAAGGGCAGCGTTGCGCCATACCTGTACGCAGTCTTTCCACTGCAGAAGGATGAAGCCCTTATAAAGAAAGCAAGGGAGATAAAGGCAGAGCTTGAGACCAAGCATGTGGCATCGCTTTACGCGGAGGCTGGAAGCATAGGCAAGAGATATGCGAGGGCTGACGAGATAGGTATACCGAATGCCATAACAGTTGACTTCGAGACGCTGGAGGACAAAATGATTACCATAAGGGACAGGGACTCTTCAAAGCAGGTGAGGAAGGGCATTGCAGAAATATTTGATAGGGTGGTTTGATGGAGCAGAAGCTCGATATGAAGATCAGTGACCTTGAGGATGATGTAGTAGTTACCGTGAATTTCGGCAGTTTCTCTCTTGCAGTGGTGAAGCATGACGGCAAGATCCATGTGCTGGACGGCAAGTGCACGCACGAAGGAGGGCCGCTCGGCGAAGGCTACATAGACAACGGCGAACTGATATGCCCGTTGCACAGCGGAGCCTATAATATAGACACAGGAGCAGCAAACGAAAATACGCCATGGGTAACGGATATAAAGGCTTATAGGTCAAGAGTGGATGCAACAACAGGAGACGTGTATGTCGAGGTATAGTTAATGATAAGGAACCAGGAACTGGTAAAGGATGTTGCTGAGGGCAGGATAAGGAGGCTAATATCCCTGGCGAAGGCAAGGACTCTGCAGCAGAGGGGCAGCGATGCGCTATCAAAGAAGTACGTTCAGATAGCGCATAACATAGTAAGCCACTATAAGGTGAGTGCAGGAAGGGAGATGAAGAGGGAGGCATGCGCAGGATGCGACTCGGTGCTTATACCCGGAGTAAACTGCTCCGTAAGGCTTGCAAGCCAGTATGGATACATAGTGTACAGGTGCAGGTGCGGGGAGGAGAAGCATATCCGTTACAGGGAGTCACTTGGCCCCAAGCTTCTTCAGAAGAAGGTCTGAGAAGTCCAGTATCTTGTCATTGTTGCTCAGTGTTAGTATGTTCCTATCGAACTCGAGCTCCTCCTTTGACGGAGCGCCGTGGTAAAGTATGACAAGCCTCTTTGTGTCCTCGTCCTTTGGGGTGGCTATCTTCACGTTTGCTATTATGTTTGCCCGTGCAACTATCTTCATCGAGTTGCCTATCGCCGCAATTATCTTTTTCCTGTCAGAGAAGAGCTTTATCATGTCAAGCAGCTGCCTGAAGTCATAAAGTTTGTATTCGTCAACTCCCTTGCCATCTATAAGGATGATCGCATCGAAATCGTCAGGCACTATCTTCGCGGCGTTTATGTCCGCATTGTACACTGCGCCATGGTATCCTACAAGCTCGTGGGTTGAGTAGCTTGTGAGCACTGAGACTACGCCCCACTTGTCAAGCATAAGCTTAAGGTTCGACAGGGACTCGTCCTTGAAGTCCTTTGGCGAGACAAGTATCGCTACTTTCATGATGTAATATCTGGTGTCAGATATTATTATATCATTTGCTTTGCTTCGGTACTGGGTTGTAGTGCCTTATACGGTGGCTTGCAAAGAAGTATATCATGAAGCCGGCGATTATGATTATGGCGAACACTGCTATGTCCGGAATTGAAACCACGGTTATTCTTGCCACGGCTCCCAGAGATGTCTGTGCATTTATGTCCGCGCCGCCATAACTGGCCGAAACCGATGCGGATCCATAGGGCACGTCAGCGAAGGACACTGAACCGCCTGGCCCCGAGTATCTCTCTTCGGTAGTTCCGTTAAGGAAGGTTATGCTCATTGGGACATTCACTGGTATGCCGAACACGTCAGTGGTCTTTATCTGGACGTTGTATATAGGGAGCGGGAACGTCAGGTTTGATGGGCCTTGTATGCTTATTGTCCTGTTTATCTGCAGTGCAACCCCCTTGTAATAGACCTTTGGCAGGCTGTAGGTATAGTTATTAAAAAGGAATATGGTGCTGTTGACAGGCGTGCTATTCAGGTAGAATGAAGTGCCTTCAACTGCAGATCCGTATGCATCCAATCCTATGATGTGCACTAGCGATTGGTTCCTGAATATAGCAGACACGGTTTTGGGCGCATTCATAGTTATGCTTATTGACGTGCTCCTGTTTCCATTGCTCCATGAATAGAATGCCAGGCGTTCTTTGCTGCTTGTGTTGTGGTACAGGCTGGACAGCGCTATGCTTGCCGTGGAATTCTGGCCGTACCATCCGGTTCCATTGACTATGCCGAATGGGGATGATGCATTTAGGAGATACTGCCTCTGCCATATCGCATGGACAGAATACGGCCTTGCCAGCTTGATGCTCGCGCTTGTTCTGTTTTCACCGGTGCTCCAGTTCTCAAAGTTCCACCTGGCAGTATCGTTGGTGTATATGTCGCTTATGTTTATAGCGTACTCCACGGTGCTGTTTGCGTCATGCCATCCGTATCCTGCAACTTTTCCGAATGGGGAGGTAAGATTGAAGAGGTACTGCAGGTTCCAATCTGCTATCTCGGTGATGTTGCTGAACATTGTTATGTTGTGGCTTGGAGAAGTACCAGAATAAGACCCTGACCCGTATCCTGTCCATCTTGAGAATACTGCCCTTAAGCTCTGATTCAGGTAGACGATGCTCGGGGCATTGATCATGATGTTGTGGTACGCCAGGTACTGGTTTACTCCTGAGAGATTTCCGTATTGGGACGTAACGTTCAGGTCGAACCCTAGCTGCCACAGCTGCTCCCCGTTTTGAGGCTGCGGAAGCCCTGAGCCGGCTTCAAAATAGTTTACCTTATCATCAACCTCCTCAACCCCGTAGGGATTTGGTATAATGGAGCCGCTGCCAACTCCGTAGCCTATATACGAATATCCTGTCGGCACTGTCAGGAACTTTCCGCCCTTAAATGCGGAAAGGTTTGAGAAAACAACAGGGATTGCGTAGGTGTTGGAGTTGGTGGTATTTGCTATCTCTGCAAATGCAACCGGTCCGTTGTCTCCGGAGTTGTTGGTGCCGAGGTTGACACTGCCGACAGTTTCGTTGCCCATAAAGAAGTACCACGTATCACCGCTTGAGTAAAAGCCGTAGGTGTGCGTTGTTCCATTGTTTCCTGCGGAACCTGCCGGGCCAACCGCGCCTAGGAAAGCTGCGCCTGTTCCGGAATTGAAGTATTCGTAGAACCATTCAGGCTCGCCTTTTACAATATATTCCTTGGCAGTGCATCCGGATGCAGAGCACAATGAAGGATAAAGGCCACTCTCGTTAGGTATAAGGTATCCTGACTGCAGGAAGGCTCCGTTGCTTAGGTCCTCCCCAACCCAGAAAGCCATTGACCCTGATTGCGGGCTCTGCGTGGATATTGTCTGTATTGATACCTTTGCACCGGAATTGAAGTACGATTCTGAGCCTCCGCGCGCCCCGTATTGGAACCAGTACTGCGCATTTGAAACTATCGGCAGCAGAAGAAGCGCCAGCAAGAAGAGATTATACCCTCTCATAGTCGATCCCTATATCGCTGAGCTTTTTTATAACCCTTGACCTCACTTCGGAGTTGATGCTTTTCCAGTCTATTACCGCCTTTTCCACCCTTTCGGATGACCTTTCAACTGCCTGGTTGAGCATCTCTATATTGTCCGTGCCGTCTCCGTTGGTTATAGCATGCTTGGGCATTATGTGTGAGAATGCGTAGTCCTTGTTCTGCGCGAGGTCTGTGAATTTCTTTGGGTAGTGGGTGCCGCCTATTCCTATCACAATTGTCTTGTACTCTTTCACTCCTTCGGCTGCATCCTGGGCCGATTCGAACACTATCCTTCCCAGTTCGCCAGCTATCCTCTTGTCGTTTATTGTTGCATCGTTGCCCCCGAATTCTGCGAACAGCGAAGGCGTCTTGAGCGTGGGCCCATGGTGGGTAGCCTCGTATGTGCTCTCCATGTTGATTGGCGACTTCTTGAAGAGCTTGAGTATCTTAAGCATTGGTGAAGGAGCTGCTATGGAGAGCATCTGCGGAGATCCGCCGAGCCTTGCTTCATGCCCCCAGTTGCCAGTCGGATGGACTGTGAATGCGGATATTCCCGATGCGCTGCTGTGTCTGCTCATGAATATTATGAGCTCTGCGCCTGCGGCGTCAAGTCCTTCTGCCTTTGGAAGGATCGAGTCGATTACCTGCAGCCTTATCTTGCCGCTGTCATATCTTCCAGGCACGGTCTCTGATAGGCCTGCCAGTGATATGAGCGCCTGCGCCGCGTTGATAGACGCGGTATCCTGCAAGGAACATGCTATAAGGATCATGATCTACTCATGGCTGCGCAATAGATAAAATCCTACGCCGGTGCGTTTGGAAACTGCCTACACGTTGGCATTTCCGACCTCATGAGTATAGGTTATTTATTAGTATTGGTTTCATAAGAGTATATAGCTAATTATAAGCGTGATTAGAATGTTTGAACTTAAAATTGACAACGCTAAGTATTGGAGGGACTGCGTGGAATCTGTAGTGAGCCTTGTTGATGAGGGGATGTTCAACATAACAAAGGAGGGAATAAGCCTGAAGGCTATGGACCCTTCAAGCATAAGCATGGTGTCGTTCTTCATGCCTGCGAAGGCATTTTCTAAATACTCTGTTGAGAAACCTGCAGGGATAGGCCTCAACATAGAGAACCTTAGCAAGATCCTCTCAAGGACAAGGGACAACGAGGCGCTCGTGATGAGGGATGTGGACAACAAGCTTCTTCTAGAGTTCATAGGGCAGGGAACCAGAAGGAGGTATAAGCTCCAGATGATAGATGTAAAGAAGAGCGCTGAGAAGGAGCCGAGCATACAGTTCGATGCGCACGTCGAGATAGTCGGAGAGCCGCTGAAGGACATGATAAAGGATGCGAGCCTGATCTCCTCATACATAGCATTCAAGGCGTCAAAGGACCAGTTTGCAGTGAGCGCGAGAGGAGACTCCGGAGAGCTTGAGGAGCTTCATGAGAAGGACGGATCATTTATGAAGAAGGTTGACGTCCAGAAGAGCGCTGAGGCAACATTCAATCTGGAGTTCCTGGAGAATATGGTCAAGTCGTGCCCTATAGGCAGCCAGATTACCATAGACCTAAAGTCAAACGAACCTATGAAGCTGAACTATGGCATAGGAGAGGCTGCTATCACATATTTCTTGGCTCCTTACATGGAAGAGTAATCAGTGCAGCAATATGGAAATAGAAGCCAGGGTAAACAAGAATATCTCTATTTTTAAGGAGAATGTAAAGAAGGCACAAAAACTGATGCTGACAGAAGAGGAGGAGAAGGTGGTGGAGCTTGCTAAGATGTACGCAAGCGATACGGATTCGTGGGTGAAGAAGGGCGATTATGTAACTGCCTTCTCGAGCATAGAGTACGCGCACGGATTGCTTGATGCCATACTCAAGATAAATGGCGCTGATCCTTATGAAGCAGATAAGTGAGGGGAAGGCCAAATTTTACGTTGGAGGAGGCGTATTCTATAATCCCGAGATGTCCACGCTCAGGGACATATCGGTGCTGTTCTTGAAAGTACTCTCGACCAATAAGAAAAGGATCCTGGATGCAACAGCTGCGACTGGGGTGCGGGCTATAAGATACGCGCTTGAGGCTGGTGCAAAGGACGTGACTCTCCTGGACATAAACAAAAAGGCTGCAAGGATGGCAGCAAAGAACATAAAGTTGAACGGACTTAAGTTCAGGGTGCTTAATAAGAGCATACAGGAATTTGCAGGTACCCACAGAGGCAGCTTTGAGATAATAGATCTTGACCCTTTCGGAAGCCCTGTGCCGCAGTTCAACGACATTATGAAGCTTGGCTGGGACGGAAGTGTAATGATGATAACTGCCACAGACACTGCAGTGCTGTGCGGCGCGCACGAGGCAGCATGCATCAAGATATATGGATCTAAGCCGCTGCACAACGAGATGTGCAAGGAGGTTGGAATCAGGATACTCCTGAATTATGTCTCAAGGGTTGCGTCCGCATTCAACTTCGGCATCGTTCCGCTGATATCCATATCTGACAGGCACTACATGAGGATATTCGTACGGCTTGAGTTCGGGGCTGCAAAGGCCATAAGCTCTGTAAAGAGCACGGGAATAGGGGCTTTCTGCAGGAGATGCTACGCATTCAGGTTTGCATGCGGAGTAGCGCCCATGCTCTGCAAAAGATGCGAAAACTGCGGCAATAGGCTTGAAGCTTTCGGACCGCTGTGGCTAGGCAGGCTTTACGACAAGTCCATAACGTCGAGCATGCTTAGAATAAGTGAAATAGGAATATTAAAAGTGATAAACGATGAGCTTGATGTGCCCATGCTGTATTCCGTGCCAAAGATCACGAAAGCGCTTGGATTCAGCTCGGTATCCCATTACAAGGTAATAGAGACGCTGAAGAAGAAGGGGCGCTCAGCCACGACCACGCAGTTCGAGAAGGGCGGGATAAAGACCGATGCAAGCCCAAAGGAGGTATTCAGGGCTGTTGGCAGCCTGAGGCACAAGCCGTGATAGGTTCAGGGAGTTATGAGCGTCAGTCTCTTCATCGAGATTGCCTGCTCTGGCTTGTTGATGTTGCCTATTCCTGCAGCATTGCGAGTTGACTCGACGAAGTCTATGCATGCCGTGGCCTTTGGCTCCATGCTTCCTGATTCGAAATACCCTAGCCCGGCATATTCCTTTAGCTTTCTTGCATCTATCCTGCTTACGAACTTCTGGTTCTTCTTCTTGAAATTTAGGTATATTCCGTCTACATTTGTGAGTATTATAAATCGGTCTGCGTGTATCTCCTCTGCAAGAAGCGCAGACGCCCTGTCCTTGTCTATGACTGCTTCGACAAATTTCAATCCTCCGCTCGTCTTTATGACAGGTACTCCTCCTCCGCCGCACGCGATTACTATGTGCCTTGACTTGAGAAGATCCAATATGACCCCTTTCTGTCCTATTTCCCTAGGCTCGGGTGACGGAACTACGCGCCTGTATCCGTTTATCAGCTTCTTCATTGTGAACCCTCGCCTTGTTAGATCCTTGGACTGGGCCTTGGTGTAAAACTTCCCTATTGGCTTGGTGGGATTGTCGAATGCAGTATCATCCTTATCAACGATGGTCTTCGTCAGGACGACCTCTGGAATCGAGTAATCGTTTCCCTTGTTTAAGGTTTTCAGTGCCCTTGCTATGCTGATCTCTATAGTCATTCCTATCCACGCCTGGGTCTGCGCTGTCAGGATTGCAAGGCTCTCTTTCTGTGTGATCGCAAGCTCGCCAACCTGTGGCCCGTTGCCATGTGTTACTACGATCTCGTTTCCATCCTCGTATAGTCTTGCTATCGCCCTTGCAGCCTTCTCTATGGACTTTTTGTCCTCTATTGCATTTCCGCCAAGTGCGACGACATATCTCATTGAATCCATTCCAAATCTTTGGTTTTTATAGAATAAGCGTAACGTATAAATATAAGGCATGCTGTAATACTATCCTACTGGGTTGGGGAACCTTCGGTGGGTAATAATGGACAAGTGGGTAAATATAACCGGTGAGGGTGAAGGTTGTGCGGGTGCGGATTTGTTCGACACAAAGGTCGCAGCATCTGACAATGTTCGTCGGAGCGTTGAGGACGCGGAAAGAAGGGATCTTGCGCATCTTGTAGAGAACAGCTGCATGTCATGCAACAGGCTCTTGAACAGGAATGAGATAAAGGTCGTGCCTCCTAGATACATACAGGAAAGAGACCAGTATGTGAAGTCTGGAGCGGTAAACAGGAGGCTTATGTGCGTGAATTGCTATAATGCCTTGAAGACAGTGACAAGGAGTAGGATAAGATACAGGGATACGACTAGCGCAAGAAAGAGCTTCCTGGTCAAGTCCATCATAAACAACATACTGCTGAAGCAGTAAGCTTCGGCATAGTCACTTTATTACCTTGGTCTCCTTGATCTGCTGCGAGACCGAGCAGCACTTGGGCTTGAAGACCTGCGATTTATTAGTCCACGTAGCACGAAAGCAGCCACTATGGACCATAGCACTACGCCCACAGCAAATCCGAAGTAGCTTACTACCCATGGATTGTACTGCGGACCGACTACCAGATACGCTAGCCATGCTGCAGGAAACCCGTACCAGATTGCACCGACCAGCTGCCCTGGAGTGCTGTTGACATAACCAGTAAGAAGGGTTACCAAAATCCCTACAACTATGGACACGATAACCAATTGTGACACCCTCCCACCGCTAAAGCGTGTGGGATTTCCCGCTCGCGTTGTTAAAATTTTGCTTGACGAATTTGTGACACCTTGTGGGGCATTTTTGAAGTGGATATGGTTCAGGAGGGCTTTTGAACACCCAGTAACCGCTAAAAGTAACCTTTTAATAGTAAATCTAAGCATAATATTTGTGGATAGTATGGAAGCATATTGTGTTAAGTGCAAGCAAAAGAGAGAGATGAAGGACGCAAAGCAAGTAACAATGAAGAACGGGAGGAAGGCGACAACTGGCGCATGCCCTGTCTGCGGAACAAAGATGTTCAAGATAGGCGGATAATAAGCCTGCCTGCACAAGATAACGTGGGTCAAAAAGATTTACGTTACTGAAAGTATTAGCGGTAATCTGGCGCGATGGATGCTAAATTAGAATCTATCAGGTATATTTGTATTTATCCGGATTACTGCATTAGTTTGCTAACCTCCTTTTATCCTAATTACCATGATTGTGAACGTCAGGTTCTGACCTGCCAGCGGCGAATTGAAATCTACAGTGGCATTAGTTGAATTGAGGGCAGTAATGGTACCCTGCTGGCCGTTTGAGTTTTGAATGACCATGCCCACATAGACGGAATGGTTTCCAAATGCAGAACGCGGCACTTTGACTAAAAGTGCAGGATTTATTGGACCATATGCCTGGTCTGCGGGTATTGTTATTGTCTTGTTCTGATCCAGCCGCATTCCTATTACTCCCTGATCAAATCCACGTATCATTTGCCCCGACCCTACGGTGAAATTGAGTGGCTGCCCACCGAAGTTTGACTGGAAGACTGTTCCGTTTGCCAGGGTTAGTTTATAGTATACGCTGATATTGTCTCCGGAAGCAACCACCGGGCTGTTGTTTGATGTTGAATAAACCACCCCCAGTATCAATATTACTAAAACTGCGGCAATCAAGACGTACATTGGCTTTATAGCTTTCTTTTTGGTTTCCATAAAATCGTCTGCATGATTATATGTAGTTCGG
This sequence comes from Microcaldota archaeon, assembly GCA_027345185.1. Taxonomy (GTDB): domain Archaea; phylum Micrarchaeota; class Micrarchaeia; order Micrarchaeales; family CABMGC01; genus JAJZNA01. The sequence goes on along the minus strand of DAHWIK010000010.1, from coordinate 1,081 downwards.
ATTTTTAAAGATTACTTCTCTATGAGTTCATAGGGACTTGACATCTACATACAATCACCATCGTCAATGCGCATGACCTATCACATCAAATAAGTCATGAGATATGCAATTAGGCACGAATAGATGTGGATTGACACTTTTTTCAGTCCAATTACCCTGTTTTCGGCAAGGCCAAACATGCCTTTCAGCCTTGAAAATATCCTTTCTATTGCCCATCTTTTTCCATATTCGGGATCCTTCGGGGTTTCTGATTTTCTATGGCCTCTTCCATTTATTGCAATCACGTCTTTTATTCCGTGATAATGCAGGTATTCACGTATGTCTGTAGAGTCATACGCAGAATCTCCGAGATATTTTGCACCGAATGCAAGTCTGAACTTCCTCCTCACCTGCCCTATCAATTCGCCGAAGAAGACCTTGTCATTCCTGTTTCCAGGTGCGATGTAGAATCCTATCGGAACTTCGTTTTCTGCATCTGCAATTGTATGAAGTTTATATCCGAAGAACATATCATTTGCATCCCCATTTGCGTCTTCCTGTTCCCTCTTCGACGGAGTTTTATGCCCAGTTCTTGCATACTTATCTTTGCGCGAAAATGCAGGCACATCAGTACTGTCCTGTGCGATTAGCCGTATTTGCCTTCCGTTAAGTCTGTCCTGTAGGATCCAGTTATTCAGTTCTTCGAATATTTCAGGTTCTGCGCGTTCTCTAACCTTAGAGAAGATGGAATAGTTGGGTCTTCTCCTGTAACCGATTATTCTTCCAATCTTCGTACCGACGAGATCCACGAGTTCTACATCAGTCAATCCGTCTACCTGTTTTATCACTAATGCGACGATATGTTTGGCAAACTTTCTAGTATGCCCGTAATGCTGCACGATTACGCGCGTTGCAGCACAAACCTCTGGTATTTTATCTTTCAATTCTTCTATATTCATTGTTTTTTCTCCTGGTGGCGACCAACATGCTAATCACGTGTTGGCCCACAGGCTCAACACTACCATCTTCCGACGTCAAAAAAGAGAGAGAAAAACCCCAAAATCATATTGAACGGAAAGACTTAAAATTTGTCAAGTTCCTA
>DAHWIK010000037.1 GCA_027345185.1 Microcaldota archaeon | reverse complement strand
GAAGAAACTTTGATATGTCTTCAGGAGCCTGTTGCGGATGTCCACTCTGATGTGGGCATAAAGTTGCAGATATTCCTTGCCCTCCTTTATTATCTCGTTGAGGAACTGGTTTATTGTTCTCTGTGATATTTTTGAAGATGGGTTTGATTTATGCGCCTCTATGGTCTTCTCAAGAAGTTTATTGTAGAGCCTTTGGGACATGGAAATGGCATCGTCTATCGCTTCCTGCCTCTTTGCGTCAGGGTATGTCCTGAACTTGTAGGCACGCATTGTTTCTATGTTCTTCTTTTTGTTTTCCATTCTTATATATCTTCTCACGCCCCTAACCCACCATTGAAATGATGGGTTTGCGGGGCGAATCATTTATCACCGAAGAAAGCAGAGAACCCATCCTTCGTAGTCTCCACGTATTCTTCCTTCACAGGCTTGCCGCTGTCCTCCATGACAACGTAACTCATTCTTTTCCCAAGGTCTATTGCTATATCCATATTTGCACCTGTTTATACATCACGCCGCAATATTAACTGACTTGTTGCGGCGTCAGGTGCCAGGAGAAGGAATTAAGAATGTCAGACTTACCATTGCATTGCTTCGGTGCTACAAACATCACGTCACGTCAAGTATTTTTCCCATCAAAGCACATATTTACTGCAGAATCAGTTCAACCACCAACGAAGTTGGGGGAATGTTCTAGATATTCAAGAATTCATGGTCTTTTTTGGAATTACTGTTTATAAGAATTGCTGGCAATATAAAGATAGACTGATCGGCTATGGGCAAAATATACATAGGCAGCGACCACGGTGGATTCGAGTTCAAGCAGAGGCTGACCGGATTGTTGAAAAGGCAGGGATACGAAATGGTGGACATGGGTCCTCTTACCTATGACAAAGAAGATGACTACCCAGATTATGCTGAGAAGGTGTGCAGGGAGATCCTTGCCTGGGGAGGCAAGGGGATATTGATATGCCGATCCGGTCATGGGATGGCAATAACAGCAAACAAGTTCCCTGGCATATACGCATCTGTATGCTGGAACGAAGAATCGGCTGCCAAAGGCAAGAAAGACGACAACATCAATGTGCTATGCCTGCCAGGAGACCTGATAACGGTAGAGGATGCACAAAGGACTGTAATATCGTGGCTCAATACGCCGTTTGAGAACATAGAGAGGCGCAACAGGAGGATGGACAAGGTGCGCAGCATAGAGAGGAGGAACTTCAGGCAGGTATAAGCATCGGCAGGAATGTTGAATTAATGCACTGGTTTTGCCATGAAAATGAAGTACGTCCTGGTTGCATTTATAATAATTTTAATGCTGCTGGTATACCTTTTAACGAATGGCGGATATGCGGCTACTATGCATCCGAACAGGAAGTTCTCGCAGTCTTTCTGCCTCAATGCAGCACAGAACTCTACTGCAATGGACATGGCGGTCTATAACGGTATAGACTGCTTCAGGACCGACATATCCTTCAATAAGAGCGAGGTTGGTTTCATAGCCAACGAGTCCAAATTGGGTGCGCACTATCTTGGAATACTCGACTACCAGACCGTTGGCGCGCAGCCCTCCCAGGGCGGGTGCGTGTCAGGATGCAACTGGACCCTTTCTGAATGGAACGCCAGCGTTTCAAACGCTATAGCCGACTATCCAGAGATAAATGCATGGGAGATATGGAATGAGCCGCTTGTAGGAATGTTCTCCAGCGGGTATGAAAACGAGAGCGCACTGAACTACTTCAATATGATAAAGAGCGCATACACCATAATAAAGCATAGGGAGCCGAACTCGACTGTGGTGTGCTTCGGCGGAGCGGATTTCAGCGAAGCCGACTTTCAGTTCTATAGCGAGGTGTGGAGCTATGGAGCGACTAATTATTGCGACGCGATATCACTTCATGTCTACACAACACCCTACTATAATTTCAGCCAGGTTGTATATGGCCAGAATACTATTGGGCAGTATCTTAACGCAGACCTGAATAGTTATGAGAATCTTACAGGAAAGCCGATATGGATAACCGAGACAGGAATACCATCGAACAACGGTAATGGATGGACCAACATGTCGGAGCAGCGACAGGCATCATTCCTTGTACAGGACCTCGATTTCTTCGCTTCGCATCCATTTGTGAAGAGGATATACTGGTTTCACCTTGTTGGCTATGCAGGCATCAGCGATTACGGACTTTTGAATGCCTCAACAATGAAACCAAAGCCCGCTTGGTATTCCTTTCTGGATTTTGTACACAACAGCACGAATCCAGACAAATAGCCCAGACTCCTTGAATCGCCTCTAAACGTCAACGACCACGTTTATCGAGACGCGATCCTTGCCCCTTTTTACTATGAGATCGTGCGGTGTGACGGCCTTTACTGATAGCAGTGCGTTGTCTGAGGGGATACTCTTGCATGACAGCTTGCCATGGAGCGACATCTTTCCGTTCGACCTTTTTTTAATAGATATTATCCTGAATGAATATGCGTTAAGCTTTCTGGAGTCCACCTTGGACAGTATGTCCTGCAATGTGAACCATGCTAGCTGTGCGTGGGTTTCTGCGGATTCGCTTACGCCCACCGCAACGCTCTTTGCCCTCATCCTCTCTATCTTCTTTATATCGAGCATGATGCTGAGAAGGGCTAGTGCTGCGTTTTCGAGTGCCTCGCCGAAATCCTTTCCGTAGGCCATGAACCTCATGTCTGCAGTATGTGGAAGGTACCTGAACTTTTCCATAACCAACAGATGGTCAATAAATCTATATATATGTGCCAACATACATACTTCTGTCCTATGAAGACAAGAGTAACTACTGATCATATGATGAAGTCCATATCGACTGAGGACACTTCTGGTGCAAAAAGATGAGAGTTGGGAAAGGCTTTGGCTTAATCGCATTCACAGCTTTGCTTTTGGTTCTTCTAATCTTTTCAATCTCCATAACACAGCAGTATGTAAGCGACATTGATGCCTCCACATACGTAATAGTGCCTATGCTGATGCTGCCCATATTTGCAGTCTTCATGTTCAAGCACTCTGACAGGATAGTCCCTAAGGTTGACGCAAAAAGCATAGTGCTTGGCACCGTCCTCTTTGCAGTATTCATCATAATGATATTGGACTTGCGCGCGTATCTTGGCCCCCTCTTCTTCAGCTACAGGATGGACATGCTGCTGCTTCCCATAGCAATAGCTGCATTGGCTACGCTCATATTCGGGTCTGATAACCTTGACAGGTTTGTCTGGATAGCCATATATGCGCTGGCTGCATCGCCTCTGCTCCTTCTTCCGGTAATAAACATGAACCTGAATTTCGCTTCTGCCAATTCTCTTGCCATATACTACTCGGCAAAGGTATTCTTCAATGGCGTAACATTCATATCACCGATAACCGTTGCGTACAATGGCCACCAGATAAGCATAGGTAACAGCTGCATAGGAATAGGCGCGCTTATAGCGTTGGTGCTGCTCCTCCTTCCGATAGCATATTTCCTTGACGGCAGCAACAGGAAGAAGTTGTTATGGGTCCTTAGCGGATTCCTGCTGCTTGTTCTGCTAAATTTCATAAGGATGCTTGCGATAACTTTCGCGTGGTTTAAATATGGACCTAACCAGAGCATATTGGACGTGCATGCTGTTGTCGGCCAGATAATATTCTATGCCGTAGTGTTGGTGATGATATTCGTTGCCGGAAAGTACGGGCTTTCATACCCTAAGATCGGACTGGGCAGGAGGAGGCGCAGTTACAACGCAGCTGCAATATCAATTGCGGTTATCTTCTCGGTCCTCTATCTCTTTATATCTGCCAGCTATTCGGGCTCAACACCAATATCCATTACCTCAATATCGCAGAATGCGTCATTGAACTGGAAATCCGCAGGTGTGCTTTACAGCACATACCTGACTTATCCTGGAGTGGCATACAGCACCCTGGGTGCAGGTAACAGGAGCGCTGCAATAGTCCTTGTCAACTCGTCTGGCAATCGCAACAGGATAATTGCTGTCTTCGGTCAGAATGGCACAGGCTTTCTGAACAATTTGAATTATAGCTACGCGTTGGCCGGATGGAAGGAGTATATTAACAGAGGCAGCATCGCCTATCTCTACCAGTTTAACACAAACCCGAAGACGCTGGTGTATTATTCTAGTATAGTATATCCGCAGGGCCAGGACAATTACCTCTTTGGGATGTATATTGTAAAGACCGGCTATTCTGGCAATAACTCTTCGTGCCTGAGCGCTTATGACGTTTTTTATGATGACGTTGCAAACATCGCAGAATTGAACCCCAACGCCTTCAACCTTGCAATGGACAATGGCTACTGCTCGATAAGCGGAGTGGTAAGATGACTGACTTCGAGTATTCGGCAGGTGCGTTCGTTTACAGGCATTATGGAGGGGCTGTGCTGTTCCTAATATTGAAGAAGCAGAACGGAGAGTACGACCTCCCGAAAGGCCACATAGAAAAAGGCGAAGACTCGGAGGTTGCAGCGAAGAGGGAGATACTTGAAGAGACTGGAATAGAGGCGCAGTTTGATCGCTTCTTCTCTGAGATAACCAGATACTTCTTCTTTAATAAAGGCACTAGGATAGCAAAGCAGGTGAGGTTCTTTCTTTGCGAGGCTGAAACTGCAGAGGTGAAGATATCTAAGGAGCATCTGGCATACGAATGGTGCGATTACAGCGCCGCTGTGAAGAAACTGAAGTTCAAGGATCTTGTTGCATTGATGCCAAAAGTTAAGGAATATATAAGGAGAAGGGATGAAATTGGGAGAATAAATTCTGAATACTCAAAGCTTCCCCAAAAATCAAAAGGCTGGAGTCTAAGCAGAAGACTTGTCCCTGGGGAGGGCAGGCTGGATGCCAAACTGATGCTGATAGGTCAGGCACCAGGCGCGAATGAGGACGCGCAGCTAAGGCCTTTTGTTGGACGAAGCGGATTGCTCCTAGATTCAGTATTGAAGAAGACAGGGATAAACAGGAATAGCGTTTACATAACAAATGTAGTGCAGTTTTTCCCTCCGAAGAACAGGCTGCCATCAAAGGAAGAGGTGGCGCATTGCAAGCCGCTGCTCTTCAGGCAGATAGAGGTAATCAGGCCGAAATATATCGTCACGCTGGGAAACCTTGCTACAGGAGCTATTCTGGGAATGGGACAGGTGGAGAGGAACCATGGAAGGATAATAAGAAAGGACGGCGTTGATTATCTGATAACATTCCATCCTGCCGCTGCTCTAAGATTCAAGGAAAATTATGGCATTATGCTCAAGGACTTTGAGAAACTGTCTGAAAAGATTGGCGAAAAGGCCTAGGCCAGACTTGATTACGTATTATTATTTATACCTTGCAAAAGAGTTTGTTAGAGCGGGCTCGTAGCTCAGTCTGGTCAGAGCGTTCGACTGATAATCGAAAGATCGTGAGTTCAAATCTCATCGGGCCCAATCACGTACGGAGGTTATATATAAGTTATCGAAATACCCACCTATTTCTGTCGTATAAGCCAAAATTTGTCGTCGGTCAATAACCCACGGCAAGCTGTGGGCATATCGTGGAGTAAGCGACGCACTGAATTCCTCGATAGGTGCAGCCCGCCGCAAGCGGTTGGGGCATTACCCGGGAGTAAAAAGAACCATATGAAACCTCTGTTCCTACAGCCATATTCCCCAGAAATCAACCACCCCACTTCGAGCAGTTGGGTATGATGTACTGCAAGACTGTTGCAGTTTCGATCTTAGTATCCCCACCCCAAGGGGTTGGGGTATATCTTGCCTGTAATCAAAGAGTTATGCAACACAGTACTGAACAACTGCAATTTTATGGGCATAAAACAGATAGACATAATGATTGCAAACCTTATCAAGCTGATGGACCGGAAAATGATAAGGGGCATTGCACCAATAGCGCATATTTGGTCATTACTTTCAGTCAAATGACTGTTGTGGGACTTTTAAGAAGGCTATAGACACGTCGGTGCGGCGAACATCACGTCGCGTCACTACTTTTTCTCTGGTAAGGAAGTATATTTGCTGCGGGATTAGACTTCAACCCCAACTAGGTTGGGGGAATGTTCAGATATTCAGGCGTTTGGGGCCGTGCCGGACACTTCGCCTAGAGTTGAAGGTGCAGTGATTGCGGGCTGATCCCCTTCTACTCTTGCCTCTGCCTTGACTGCATCTGCCTTGGCCCTAGCGTCCTTTGCAGTTGCAAGAATGCTGCTTATTCTGGAATCTATAGACTTTGGGTCCTCAGCCGGCCAAAGTTTGCGCCCGTCCTGAATCTCCTTCTTCCTCCCAAGCAGTGAGTCCAGCGCTCCTTGGTAGGTCTTTGAAAGAAACTTCACGTCCTCCCGCTGGCCTAAAGTTAGCATATCTAGCAGTACAGGCCTTATACCGGCAAACACTGAAAATTCTTGCTTGGCGTTCTGCGCTTTGAGTACCTTGGGCTCTTCTGTTGCTGGTTCTTCTCCTCTTGCCTGCGGCTTGACCTCCTCTGCCTTGACTTTAGAGGCCTTTGCAACTTCAAGGATGCCGTCTATTCTGGCCTTTATTGAACTGGGATCCTCTGCCCGCCACAGGCGCCTTCCGTCGGCAACCTCCTTCTGCCTGCCGAGCAGGGTATCCAGCGCCTTCTGGTACTTCTCTGGAAGAAACTTGACTGCTTCTTGCTGTTCAGGGGTCAATGCCTTAAGCAATTCTGGCCTTACTCCTGCGAATACCTGAGATTCCTGTTTGAGTCCTGTCGCCATCTAAAACATCTTTTTTATATTAGCCAAGGTGTTGCTTATAAAAATTATCTGCAAACTTCAAGCGACCACGACCATGCTATAAATGTTGGATTTTGTCATATTTAAAAGCTATTGATTTTGACAATTATGTGATATTTTTTGTTATTTTGTGCTTCACTCAAATGCCGCTGCTTGATGCATCACCTTGGATGTTTTATATGTTTTTGTTGCGATTATATTGCGTTTGGTTCTCTGATCATTATGCCGTACTCTCTTGAAGATGGAAGCGCACTTGTCAAGGCCGCAAGGAGCACCATAGAGCTCTATCTGAAATCTCCTAGGTTCAGCAGAGTGATGATAGAGAGGCACCTGCAGAGGTTTGACACGAGCTCCGGGGTGTTTGTAACGCTTGAGCATTATCCAACAATGACACTGCGCGGATGCATAGGCTTTCCGAATCCTGTTGGTCCGTTGAAGAGGCTGCTCATAGAAGCCTCAATTGCTGCGGCTTTTGAGGATCCGAGATTCTCGCCGATATCCGAGCAGGAGCTCGGCGAACTGGTTCTTGAGGTTAGCATACTTACAAAGCCGGAACCAATAGAACAATCTTCCGCAAGCGGAAGGCTGAGGGAGATAAAAATAGGAAGGGACGGATTGATGATCAAATATGGATTCATGTCCGGACTTCTCCTGCCAATAGTCGCCGTGCAGCAGCTGTGGAACAAAGAGGAGTTCCTGAGCAACCTGTGCCTGAAAGCAGATCTTGACGAAGACGCCTGGAAGAAGCCGGAGATAAGCCTCTACAAATTCACTACGCAGATCTTCAGGGAGAAGGAGCCTGCCGGGCAGGTGGAAGAAGTACAGCTTGATTGAAATGCGAATAATAATGCTAATAGACATGGACTACTTCTACGTCGCGTGCGAGGAGCTAAGGAACAGCGAGATAAAGAGCAGGCCGGCGATAGTCGGCTCAGACCCTAAGGGAGGCCAGGGCCGCGGCGTGGTGATGACCTGCAACTACATGGCAAGGGAGTTCGGGATTCACAGCGGCATGCCAATATCCATGGCATACAGGATCAAGCCTGATGCGCTCTACCTTCCTCTTGACTACGACTACTATGAATCCGTATCGAAGAAGATAATGGAGCGCATAAAGGGCTTCGCTGGAAGGTTCGAGCAGGTGAGCATAGACGAGGCGTTCATAGACGTCTCTGACAAGCTGCATGGCTATGCAGAAGCCGAGGAATGCGCCAAAAGGATAAGGAACGAGGTGCTCGGCACTGTCGGGATAAAGTGCTCTATAGGCATAGGTCCAAACAAGCTGATAGCAAAGATGGCATGCGAGAAGGCCAAGCCCAACGGGATAAAGATAGTAAAGGAGAATGAAGTCAGGGAATTCCTTTCAGGCTCGAAGGTCGATGAGCTTTATGGCATAGGCGCAAAGACGGCTGAGAGGCTGAAGAAGCTCGGCTATGCGACGGTCGATGAGCTTTCTAAGGCAAGCAACATGGCGCTTGCTGATGAGTTTGGGGTCTCATTTGGGGCAGAGATCAAGGCATTTGCGAATGGCATTGACGGAAGAGAGGTCACTGAGAACTACGACGTAAAATCAATAGGAAGGGAGTTCACCTTCGAAAAGGACACCGAAAGCGGCGAGGAGATAAGGTCTGCAATAGGTAGACTGAGCAGCGAGGTGATGAAGGACGTGGCAAAGAACCAGGTTTCCTTCAAAACCATAACAATCAAGCTCAGGTATTATGACTTCACAGAGCACCTGCACAGCAGGAGCGTTAAGGTCACGAACAGCGTAGACACGTTGATCCAGACAGCTGAAGAATTATACTCGGAGAACGCGGACAGGTCCAAGAAGATAAGGAAGATAGGGGTCCGGGTCTCAGGCCTAATAAGCTATAAGGGCCAGAAGAGGATCGCCTGATGTGCGATTAATGCCTAAGCGCATTGCTTACAGCTTCACGTAGCTTGTAGTACCTGTTTTCAGCATACACTACTGCAGGTGTGCAATTCAATATGGCTGCAGGCCCAGAAGCTGCAACAGCAGCCCCTATCGCAAGCGCATCTGAATTTGTCGAGACTGCCACACCTATGCCAACAGCAGCCGCAACAGCAAGAGCGCCCTTAGTTTTAGTATTCATGCAATTCAGAAATAAGTGTGCTTCAGATGATATTTATAGCTTCCGGTCTTCCGGGCTTTTATAGGCATACCTGAGAGACATAAGGATGGGAGACTTGCTTTTACCTTGAGAAGAGGCAGATGCGAAAGAGCGACACCGTCCAGTGACTGAAGATCATTGCTTCCAGTGGTGACTTTTTTATTAATAATGCCTGATTCCTGATTGATTTATTTGAACATCCTGTCCTCTATTATTTTTGAGCCTTTATCGTTTATCTCAACTGTGAAGAGGCCGGTGTTCTTTGGATGCATCTTCATCGCCTTAGCAAGAGGTACGTGGCCGTACATTGAAAAAATAACCCATGCGATGCCTGCGTGCGCTGAGATCAATAATGTCTCGTTCTTGTATTCCTTCTTTTTATTTAATGACCTTACGAACTTTCCGACCCTGATCTTCATATCCATTATGCTTTCCCCTCTCTTTGGCCTGTATCTTAGTCGTGATTTTCTGGTTCGCTTCATGGCTGCAAGTAGATAATCCAGGTGCCTGCCCTGCAGAACGCCGTAGTTCTGCTCCCTTAGCTCCTTTGTGTATACTAAAGGCACATTATGGTATCTCACTATCTCCTCTGTAGTGCGCCTTGCCCTCATCAAGTCGCTTGAAAACACCCGGTCTATTTTTGTGTTCCTGAGCCTGAGTGCTATCTTCTTTGCCTGAAGCCTTCCCTTTCCACTGAGCGTTCCATGCATGTGCCCCATCAGCATCCGTTTTGCATTCTCTTCGGTCTCCCCATGTCTTACGACTATTAGTTTCATTTGACCATCTTTAGCATCCCATTGAGCGCAAGGTGCAGCTCTGTATACCCATCTTTTGCAGTGAAGTGTCCTGCATTTGGAATTATGATTATCCTTGCACCTAGCTTCTCCCTGAAGACATCCGCATCGCTCACGTCTATGTAAGGGTCGTTGTCAGAAAGCACTAAGACCGATGATCCTGCATTTGACCTTGCCTTCTGCCAGTCTATCGCGGTTTTGACCCACGGATCCATCATCTCAATGTCATTGCCATCAGTTATTGCGCCCTTTCTGATTGATACAAAACCTGCAATCAGAAGAATCCCGCCAATCCTCCCATCTGTTGTTCCGAGATGCCTCAGTATTGCCTGGCACCCCATGCTGTGGCCGACAAGGAATGTGTCCTGATCCGGCTTGCCTATCTGCCTAGCAAGATATTGCACCCATTCGCTTATCCTGGGATGATTGGTATCCGGCATGTCAGGCACATGCACCTCAAAGCCCTTTTTCTCAAGCTCTTTACTTAGCCATGGAATCCACCCGCTCTCAGGACTGTCTCCCCAGCCATGGATTATGAAAATGCGCTTCGTAATTCAAATCACTGCTTGTTTGCATTTGACTCCAGATTCTGCAGGTATTCCCTTGCAATCAGAGCGGCCTTTACTCCGCTTCCAGCTGCAGTGGCAGCCTGCCTGTAGAAGTGGTCTGCAACATCACCTGCAACGAAGACGCCATCTATGCCGGTATAAACTTCGTCCTTTGGAACTATGTAGCCCATCTGGTCCAGCTCTATCTTGCCCTTGAATATGTCCGTGTTTGGAGTGTAGCCTATTGCAACGAAGACCCCGTCTATCTTCATCTCCGTTGTCTGGTTGGTTAGCACGTTCTTGAGCCTGACGCCGGTCACCGACCTATCCCCTGTTATCTCCGCGATTGTGGTATTCCATATTACCCTTATCTTGGGATTTGAAAACACCCGGTCCTGCATTGTCTTGCTCGCCCTGAAGTGGTCCTTCCTGTGGACTATTGTCACGCTTTTGGCGAACCTTGTCAGGAACACCGAGTCCTCCATGGCAGTATCTCCGCCACCTACAGTTATTACGTCCTTGCCCTTATAAAAAGCCCCATCGCACGTTGCGCAGTTTGAGACGCCTCTACCCATGAATTTATTCTCAGAATCAATTCCGAGACGTTTTGCATTTGCTCCTGTAGCTATTATTATGCATTCAGACTCGAATTCCTTGTCCGCAGTCTTTACCTTGAATGGCTTGCCGCTGAAATCTACTTCGATTGCATTCTCATACACGAACCTTGTGCCGAACTTCTTTGCCTGGTTCATCATCTGTTCTATCAAAACCGGTCCATCCACACCTTCAGGGAAGCCGGGGTAGTTCTCTACTTTTGTTGTAAGCTGAAGCTGGCCGCCCGGTGCGAATCCGCCGAGCACTAGAGGCGCGAAGCCCTCCCTTGAAGCATATATCGCAGCCGAAAGCCCTGCTGGTCCGGAGCCGATTATTATCAATTTTTCAACCATTCAATCATCAAGGAATTGTAATCCAATCATAATATTGGCACAATAAATATAAAAGACTTGTATGCCACTTTCCTAAGTGGCGACTGGATGGCGATACATGTTGGGGAGTACAGGATATCTCTCGATGCCAAGGAAGCCGATGCAAATCTTAATTTTGTATCCCATGCCCATTCGGACCATACTGGGGGAGTAAGGAAGAATAACGAGATACTCTGCAGCGATATAACAAGGGACCTCGTGCAGACCAGGACCCGCTTTGAGCTCAAAACAGTGGAGATCCCAAAGGGCACCAAGTTGCTTGATTCTGGTCATATGCTTGGCTCAAAGCAGCTTTACGTGGATTCTGGTGAGAGCAGCTCGATAGTGTATACCGGAGATTACCAGCTTCAAAGGTCTCCTGCTGCTGAGAAGATAGAGATACGCAGGGCAGACACCCTGATAATAGATTCAACGTATCCTTTCCCAAATATAGTCTTCGATGAAAAAGAGGAGGTGATCACCGCAATGCAACACTACATAAAGTCGAGGATGAATACCGGCAGCGTGCTTTTCGGCGCGTACTCGATGGGAAAGGCGCAGGAACTAATCAAGATATGCAATGACATTGGGGTCGCACCGATAGTCGATGGGAATATAGCAAGGATAAACGATATCTACTCAAGTCACGGAATGAAGCTTGACTTTGCGACCAGGGAGCTCGGGGATGGGGTCATTGATGATGATTTCAGGGAGCCGGTATGGATAGTGAGCATGCACAAGGTTGACCGCGTGCGAGGCCTGGTGGCATCGATGAATAGGAGGATATTCACAGCAGTTGCTACTGGCTTTGCAATGACGCAGAGGTTCAACACAGATGTGCAGTTTGCTCTTAGCGACCATGCGGACTTCAAGCAGGCAATAGACTACATAGAGCAGTGCTGTCCAAAGCGCATCTACACGCGCGGGCAGGGCTGCGACATCTTCGCTAAGAACCTGAAATCTGAGGGATATGACGCGTGCCCCTTGAGGAAGCCTTCAAGCATAGCAAATCTGCTGGTCAATTATATCTGAGGAGATATTCTTGCTTGGAGTAGGGATTATCGCAGCGTTTCTATTCATGCTTGCAGAAGCAGTAGATCTTACCATCGGTAAATACGTACTGAAGAGCTCTGGGAATTACAGATACTCAATGGTGCTCCTTGGGGTCGGGATCCTGCCCATGATGGCATATGTTGCTGCCGCAGGAGCAGGCAATATGTCAATTCTAGACGTGGCCCTCTCCGCTGCAGCAGGCGTTATTTCGGCTGGGGCAATAATAATCTACTACAGGAGCTTGGAGTTGCAGCAGGAGACTAATGTCGCTGCGCTCACGGAGGTGCAGCCTGCGCTTCTCTTTCTTTTTGGAGTCTTCGTTCTGGGCGAGACCATAAACTCCATAGAAATAGCTGGAATTCTTGCAATATTTATAGGGGCGGCATTTGTAATGACAACTAGGAAGATGAGGCTGAACATGCTCCTGGTTCCGGTAATAATTGCAAATGCCTTGTGGGCCGTCCAGTGGGTGGTGTTTGACTATGTAATAGGCTCTTATGGAGGCTACGTGCTACCAATACTAATCGGAAGGATCATTTCATTTGCTTTCGTATCCGCATATGTGCTTGGATTTAGGAAGGTTGACCCTAATGTAAGCAGATACAGAAATATGGCGCCAGCCTACCTGATTCTTGGTTTGATGGCATTGGTGGGCATCTTAGACGGATCTGCAAACATACTCTTCGCAATCGTCGTGAAATCCAACATCATAGCGATTGGAAGCGTGATATATGCCACTATGCCAATAGTGGCCGCACTGCTCGCAAGGATCTTCTACAGGGACGGCCTGAGCAACATCCAAAAAGCCGGGCTTGTGATAGCGGTACTCGGAGCAATAGCGATAGGAATAGGTTGAACATCAAGGGCGGCTTGCGCCGCCCAGGATTTCTAGGTGATGCCAACACACGTTGACATGTATATTATGCACCTAACAAATATAAATCTTTCCTTAAGTATAAGATTGGATAATAAGGTATATATATTTTACTTGAGTAAATAAATTACAGAGAGCGTCGCCTAACGCTATACAAAATAGGCAAACTTATTCTAGGTGATTTAATGGGAGTTGGAATAAAGTATATGAGCGAGAGGAGAAGGAGGGCTGCATTGAGAAGGGCAATCTGGAGCAACATGGAAAATTTGGTGCCACCTGATTTCGACTACGATGCCGCAAATGAGATTGTATCTCAGCTGTGTGGCATGGTGAATACGGTAGTCGAGGACTTCAAGAACGTAGCAGAATTCAACAGGATTGGGTACAGGAAGCAGCACTGGTACGCGTTGCAGATACACGTATCGGAAGACAAGATGACTGTGCAGAACACATTAGAGGGGGCGGACTGCACGCCCCACTTCCCACCAACACACTTTGACATTGGATTCCATTAGGGATAACTTCCAGTTTGGCTTCTTGCAACCACGCAGTAATTGTCATCTACTCCGCAGCTTATTTTACCATCGAGGATGAACATCGGGCATGCCCGCGGAGTTTTATGGGACTGATTGTACTGTAATTCCACCAGAGCCGAATATTTCTGGTTCACGCATATGAACTGGCTGGGAACGTTATTGTCGCAGTAGCTTGTGACATCCTCCAACAACTATAGCAATCCCATAAAGTAATACAACTTCCAGTATTATAAAAGTGCCACAAATCCTGATAATCCTTCTCTTCCAACAAAAACATGCGACCAGGCATGTTGGAAGAGGATGTTGACACTCTCCGTACGAAGTACAAAGAGT
>DAHWIK010000034.1 GCA_027345185.1 Microcaldota archaeon | reverse complement strand
GCCTCTCTATCTCTGCGAATGTTATTGAACCGTCATCCTCCAAGCTCTTCAGAACTCCGAACTCCGACTTTAGCAGTTGATTTGACGATGGCCTTGGTGCGTCTTTTGACCTGTACCAGACGCGCTGCTCCAACACTTGGAAGAACTCCTTCCTGAAAGGTATGAAGCTCTTTGTCTTGTAGAAGAATGATGTTTCCCACTTGCTTGCCAGATTGGATAGAGATGGCACCCTTTTCATAGCCTTCATGAGCTCTGCAAGATTCTCATTGCTCTCAGCTGTGACGAACAGCAGCATGTCATATTTCCCGATTAGATGCGCAGCGAACTGGATGTTCCCGATCTTTCCAAGATCATTCTTTACTGCTTCTGGATCCGGCTTGCCCTTGAGAAATTTGATAAATATGAAGAACTCTATGAATCCTTGCTTGTCTAGCCTGATGTCCGGTATGTAGCGAAGCAGGAGCCTTCTCTCCAGCCTCCTTACCACCTTTGTCGCATCGTCTAGGCTCAGCCCGGTATTCTTCGAAAGCATGTCGAATGGCATGCGCGCATTCATAGTTAGGTTTGTAAGCACGTCCTCTTCTTTTGCTGTAAGCTGTACTGAGTTTGCCTCGTACACCCCCCCTTCATTCTCCTGCGGCATGATCACCTTGCCGCCTTCAGCCTGTATTATTGCTTTGGCGACTTCGATTGCACTCTTAGAGGTGCTTGCCCTCGGCAGGAATTCGCCGTCTTCTGTTATACGGCCGATATAACTGACGAGCGCCTTTCTTTTTCCGTTCTCATCCGGAGGCGAGTAGTCCTGGCGCACAACATAATACGTCCCTTTTATGTTCCTTATGGTGATATGGAACTGCAGCGCTTCCCTAAGCCTCGCATACCTCTCCCTTACCTTCTCAGGGTATTTGCCTTTGGTAAGAATGCTGCTCTTCTTGAGGTGCATAAATGTCCTGCTAATAGTATAGAATATAATTTATTTATGCCTTTCTTTAATAATATTTAATTTGTATAGTTAATTTATATTCTATAATTTTATACAGAATCTCACTTACGTTTCATTTAAACGGTTTGCTGCCTGTTCTCTGGGAAGGGCGCCTTTTTATATACAGGTTTCAGCCATAGTCATTATCATGACTGGAGTGTGGTTGGAAGCGCTGTATGGCACAGGTTCGAGCTCTTATTCGAATCTCCACCCAATCGATGTATTCCCCGCTTGAGCTTGCTCTGCACATCGCATCCCGCAATACTCCAGTCTTCATGATAAAGAGGAGGAGTGGAAATGGAGAAGGTTGGCAGGAACGAAACTAAGAAGCAGTACCAGTTGGTCATAACCAACCAGGGCAAAAGGTTCTACAAGATGTACCTTGCTGGTGCAAGGAACGAGGTGAACCTGGATGAGCTCGCAGGCAGGATAATGAGGCTGAGCAGCGTTGCAGAGGTCTTCATCACTACTGCAACAACTGATGACGCGATACTTCTCAAGACAAGGTTCAAGGAAGGAATGGAACCGCAGAACGTCGTGACATATATCGGCAACAGAATCGGCACAAAGTTTGGCCGGATAGCCGATATGTCTATGACGACTAATTATAGGGCAAGGAGGTAATTGCATGCAAGACGAATATCTGAATGTGAATAGCAATGGCGCTTATAAGAGTTCTATACAGAGGCTGCGCGAGGATCCAAACATAAGGATTGTTACTGATGTGCCGGGACTGTCATGGCACATTGAGTACAAGATCCCGCCGATAAAAAAGAAGGCGGGAATCATCGCAAAGCTGTTTGGGAGGTCTAAGGGCAATCATAGATAAGAGATATGATCGATTACTAGCACTATTACTGCAAATATTGCCACAGCTATAATATTACCCTTGGATTTATCTTAGGCCTCTTGGAAGGCGCATCGTAGAAGCGCATGACCACTCCTTCCTATTGTCCAACGGACCCTAATAACCTCCAGAAATACGGAGAGATAATGGTTTAAAGGTTTTGATGCAATTATAGAATATAGACCTAATTATAAACACCAATCGAGCAATCAGGAACTTTTTTCTCATCAGAGAGTTATTCTCGAGAAGGGAACCCACAAGCGACATGGCAAAATTTGCTATGTTTTTCAATGATAATTTTCGGGATGCATCCCTCATTCAGAACAAAATCAATAAGCTAGATTCTGAGAGAAGGAATGCTCTGTTCACTCTGCTCTTGGATAGAAACATAAACAGGGCTGACGACTCTGATCCCGAAATCAAAAGTATCATTTCCTCTTTGGCGGACATGCAATTGGAAATCAATTCTGACGAATCCACCTCGGACGCAGCAAGCATGCTAGCAGGCCAATATAAAAAACTGGAGAGCAACCTAGCTTCATGGATCTCTAAAATTTTTGGCTTCGATCTGCCTAATCATTTGGATGTGCTCCTATACGTCGGGCCTTTCTTCGGCCAAGGGCGTTATATAACAGCAAATCCGCCGGCAGTCTCCCTTGCATTTGAGGAGTATAAGGAATCTAAGATTTCTGTACTAACGCATGAATTGTTACATTATCTCATAGAGAAAAGTGGGATAAAAACAGATCTTGCAGCAGTTGGGCAGTCCTTCGAAGAGGCACTTCTGGATTATTTCTGCCCTAATGGTATTATGGATGAAAAGCTTGGATTGATCAGCAAGCTGGATTTGGATGCACATCAAAGAATTCAATCAGCCTTACGACCCGCATCCAAATCCTCCTCAGAAAAATTGCTGCCTGCAATAAAAGAGTACTACAAGCAGTGTGGAGACACCACAATTTGGGATTTCTTGAAACGCAGGCAAATATATTAGATATAATTTTATGCTCTGCTGCGCGCCTTACTCTTTTCTACATTCTTATCCCTAAGAATATCATGCAACCTTCCCATTTCTATTCTATTTGCAATATCACTGTTTTCCTCATTTATTTGGCATTGGTTCCCCTCCAAAATTCGTTTTGGATGAAAAGGAACAGAAGGTCTCCTTGGTGGACAGGGAAGGAAACAGGGCAACTATGAAAGTTGAAGAATTCAACGCTTTTGTAGAAGCGGTTGTTAGCAAGAAAGTAACGAAAATATAATTGTTATGTTTTCGATTTCTTGATACGCCGTTAGCTTTCGCTACGTTTGTATGTTGTTTATAGCAAATAAGCATCACAGATAGGATATGTGGTCTACCACGAGCACGATTATCGCGAACACCGCGACTGCTATGAATATTACCTTCGGACTTATCTTAGGCCCCTTGGAAGGCGCATCGTAGAAGCTCATGACGCCAGCCTGTGATTGAGGGGAATAAAGGGATGCCATTGTATCACAATTATAATCTGCTTATTCTACCAATATTGAAAACCTGAAGTATTTAAAGTGTTCGGAAGCCAGTGCTACTTCGCAGCGCTGACTATCTTCACGACGTCGCTATCTTTGAGGATATGGTTCTTTGCCAGCCTCGCGTGCGTTCTCCCGTCCACTGCATATAGCATCTTCTTCGCTATCTCTGTGTGTACCGCCATCGCGAGATCCATGGTGGTAGAGCCCTTCTTAAGTAGTATAGCATCAGGAAGCACGTTGCCGTTGCTGTCGGTCCATTTGTTTTCATCCTCTACTGGATATACCACTATGCTGTCCAAGAGGCCAAATACGACCCTGTTCAGTATCTCCTGCACATGGGTACCGCCGTTTCTCTTTAGTATACCAGAAAGCGTCTTTAGGACGGCTGCCTGCTCCTCGCTTGCACCAACCGAAGACATTTCAAAAGAGTCAGACCCGTCATCATACCTTATGATTCCCTTCGATCTTGCCTTCCTAAGAGCGAGCTCAACCGCAGCAGAGCAGGCGATGACTTCAGATGAGCCATATTCCGCCTTCAGCTTTTCCACGTTCGCCTCCGAACCTGGAACATCAGACTTGTTAGCGGCTATGATGAACGGTTTCGATAGGCGCATCAGCTCTGCCGCGAGCGAGAGCGTGTCGCCATCAGACAGCCCTTCCTTCGGTATCTGCATATTGAGATTCTTGAGCGCCGCGTCGACATGCTGCCTCGTTATCTTGAAACCGGAGAGGTATGTGGCAAGCGCCTCCCCTAGATTCTGATTCCTTGCAATCTACTTCATGCCCTCCCTGATAGAGGCGGCGAGCCATTGGGCCATCTCAGATAGTACCATTCTTACATCATCAGCAGGATTGCAGCTTGTGCACGGCACACCGCTAGGATCGGTCCTTCCGCTCGCGTCTGTAACGAGTATTATTGCGTCCGAAGAGG
>DAHWIK010000013.1 GCA_027345185.1 Microcaldota archaeon | reverse complement strand
TTTGTATTTTATCAGTTAGAACCTTGCGCCCGTACTTTGGACACCATACGAAATGGTATCCAATGAAGTGCACGCTAGTTTCTGAACTATCATATCCTTTTGTCATACATAATATATGAACCTACTCTTATATAATACTTTGCTCTCGCTATCATCCCACCCATAAATGGTGTGGGATTTCCCGCTATGAGTTGTTAATCCTGCATTTATAACCGATCTTATATTTAAAAATATTCTGGTAGCGTTTGGTTACTTGATACGTTCCGTTTTGTTATTAATTACTCAGATCAAGCCAGTTGCATTAGGATATCAGTGAAGTATCAGTGCTGGTACTACGAAGATTGCGACCATTAAGTTTATGAGGACTATCAGGGTTATCGCTGTGTAAAGCCAGTTCTTTTCAAAAAAGAATATGCATATTGACAAAATAACCCTTGCGATTGGGGTTGCTATAAGTACTATTATGCCCATAAAGACAAAGCTTAGACCATCAAGGCTGAACAGACCAGAAATTATATTGCCAAAACTGAAGTTTGACGAGTTTACTGCTGAATTAACTGACATTATCTGGGCTAGTGAATAGTTTCCCCTTCCAGAATTGATGAAGATAAGGGCTATTCCTATCAGGACAAGCAGAACGCATAGGACTATCCCTATTCTTAGCACAAGAGCAGTTGCCGTTTCAAGATCCATCATGCCACCCCAAAGCCCCGCAGTATCATCTCAATCCCAACGATTGCAAGTATTATCATGAAGAACTCCCTGAGCCTTGGGCCCCTTACCCTGTTCAGGGCCTTTGACCCGAAGTACGATCCAACAAGTATGCCGACAACTGTCGGTGCTATAAGGAACGGCTGTATGTATCCGAGTGCCCAGTAGATTGCACTGCTAGTGGCCGCAGTAACGCCTATCATGAAGTTGCTGGTCGATGTGGTCACCTTCATCGGAAGCTTCATTCCCAAATCCATGCCTATGACCTTTAGCGTTCCCGACCCGATGCCAAGCAGACCCGATATTACTCCGGCCAGCCCCATTACTGACTCGCCAAACCACCACCTGAAGCCAGAATATCTTATTACTCGCTTTTTGGCAGAGTCATAGTACTTGCCTTCAAGCTGGAAAAACTTTGTGCTCCAATCAACATTGATCCTCTTTCTGCGCACCTTCCTGTATTCAATGAATGTTGGTATTATTGATGTGGCGAGGACTATCCCGAAAATTATGAAGATTATTTGTGATAGGCCCTTTGAGTATATGAATGCGGCTATCAGAGATCCGGCTATTGCTCCGGCGGTGGTCGCTATCTCAAGAGACATCCCTATCTTTATGTTTGCTATTCTCTCCTTTACGTATGCGCTTGCGGCTCCACTTGACGTGGCTATTGTGGCAATCAGGCTTGCACCGGCTGCATACTCTATTGGCACTCCGAGGAGCACTGTTAGCACAGGAATTACGACAACACCACCACCAAGTCCGCTAAGGGAACCTACAAGCCCAGCGAGGATGCCGACTACGAGCAGGGTGATAAAGTAAACCAAAATAAGCAATTTATCACTACTAATAGAAATGGGGAGACGTGCTTTTAATTCTTTTCGCGCGTTTGGTCAGCTTAAGGAAGAATTCAGCGGTCTATACGCGCCTTTTCCTTTTCTGGTTTGTTCCTGTTGAAGAGATACAACGCCAGCAGCATCAGCAGAATCAATATTACGAGCGATATGATTATCAGGTATATACCTCCACCACTCTGGGATTGTTGCGGTATGGTTGTGGCGGATTGGCTTGAATTTCCGTTTGATACGTTGGCGATGGTTGTTGTTTGGACTGTTATGCTTGTCGGAACGTTGGGGTTGATTACTGGAGCAGCTATGGAAACGTTTGTGCTTATCGTGTAGTATGCACCGCCTATGCAGTAGATGTAATTGCCATATGAATTGCAGTTTGCCTGCTCAGAGCGATATGGATAGCTTGTGGCTGCTGACCATTGTCCTATCCCGTTGGGGCCTAGCGGCGCGCTAAATGTTGTTGCAGTATAGCCAGTCTTTATGCCGGTGGAGTACCCTCCTGTGCAGTAGATGTTGCTGTTTGATTCGGCACAGCTCTGTCCTGAAGTTGTGTTTGGATACTGTGTTGTTTGGAGCCAGCCAGAGATCCCAGAGCTGGTCAGTGTTGTGTAATAGCTGTCGCTTAGATAGCCTGACGGTGATAATCCACCCAGGCAATATAGGTGGGGGCCATTAGACACGCAAGATTCAGAAGATACATTAACGGGATATGGGTAGGTTTGGCTCCATGCTCCTATTCCATTTGGGCCTAATCCTGCAAAATACGCCCTGTCAGTGTTTCCGGACCCGGTGAAACCGCCAACACAGTATATGTTTCCTTCGTAAGCGTCGCAACTCTGCTCGGCTATAGGAATTGGATACGCAGATGTTGGCGTCCAATTGCCTATTCCTGATGGCCCGATAGTCGCATAGAAGGTTTCATTTGCGGAAGCCTCGACAGCCGTGCCCCCTACACAGTAGATGTAATTTTGGTAGATGACGCATGCTGCATTTTGAATGTATAGTGGATATGAGGTGGTAGGCGTCCAGTTTCCTATCTCCGGCGGTGTTATCTTGGCGAAATATGTTCGGTTTGTGTCAAACGTCCCGTTGAACCCGCCTATGCAGTAGATGTATGAATTTGAAATGGCACAGCTTTGGGAGGAGGTGTTTGTGGGATATGGGGTGGTATTTTCCCATTGGCCTAGACTCCACACATGCTGCGCCGGGCTAGCAGATATGATTTGTGAGACAAAAGCCAATGCAATAAAAGGCAATATTACATAGGATATTTTGTTCATAATTTCATCTTTGATATTGCTTTTTATGACAGAAAACTGTCAACAGCAGGCATGCCTTCTAGCATGTGGTCCCGCTCAATCTGCTGGTAAAGCATGTACATGATTCCAACTGTGAGAAGTACGCCCATACCACTCCCTATTGCACCTGAAAGGGTAGCAAGTGCAGCCAGCAGAGCGACGAATATGCTCCCCAGGACCGTTATTGATGGTATGTACTTGTTCAGCACGCTCTCTATTATCCTTGGATCCCTCCTGAATCCAGGAATCTGCCAGCCTATGCTCTGAAGCTGCTCTGAAACGTTCTTTGGGCTCTGGCCAGTCATCTCTATCCAAAAATTTCCGAATATGACACATAGAATAACCAAAGACAGAGTGTATGTTATTATATGAACCCATTCTGGAACCAGGACGAATCCGCCCCATGGCAGATCAAGCGTACTTGTGGCTGTCAACAGATATGAGACATACGGACCGTATCCTCCAATTCCGTATGGAGCTGAGTATGGCAGCGGAAAATTTGGGGATATGAGATAGAGCAATCCTCCAACAAGTGTAGTTGAGGTTCCTCCGGCCGATGTTGGCACTTTTTGATAAAGAGCTATGAAGTGCGCGGCTGCGGCCAATCCTCCTGTCGCCCCTGCAAGGAATTGGAACCATACTGTCATTGAGATTACAAGAGATGTTGCCAGTATGACAGGCAGCACGCTTACATAAAGGAATGGTATTGGAAGTCTGCCCCCGACTCCCCTGAACTGGCTGAATGCCAGCGGAAGCTCGACTTTCATATCATATGCATAAATGCTTACCAACATAACTATTATCGCAAAGAACAGTGGGCCGAAGGCCAGTATTGCGTTTGGCAGTGCTGACGCACCACCTGCAGCAAGGGCGCCTACGGCCTCAGGGAATAGTATGATTACTGTACCGCTTATTATTGAATAGGCAACTCCTCCTGCTATGAATAGGTTGATTCCTGATGTCAGCCCATACTTTACCATTATCTCATCTAGGAATATCACGATTATTGCGCTGACAGCGAGCTGAAGCACAACTATGCCAAAATAGCTGGGGTTTACGAGAGGGACATATCCTGTTGCAGTGAATATTACAGACTCCACTATGGCTATCACTATTGCGGAAAGCTTCTGTATGCTCTGGTACTTGCCCTTTTGCTGCGGATCGGACAGGTCGATCTTGATTAGCCCGGTTCCTTGTATAAGCTGTAGGACTATGCTTGACAGGACTATCGGACCTATACCTACAGTTATCAGCGTCCCGGTCCTTGCTGCAAATATTATGTTAATCAGCTGGAGCACAGGCTCTTTCAGAGTGGCTATGCTTACACCTATTGCAGGTGTGCTGAACATGGCGAAGTAGATTGTAAGTATCAGCGCAGTCCACTTAAGCTTGTCCTTGAATGAGGGCGGCTTTGAAGGCTTCTTGACGTGAGGCACGAAGCTTAATATTGTATCTAGTAGTCCCATCCTATGTCCTCTTGCTCTCAATATCTATGTGTGCAGTGTATGTGCCATCCCTATTAGTTGTGAAATGCGCCTGCGCGGACCTCCCAGTCGACTTTGCAAAACCTACAAGTATGGTGGTTGGTATCGCAACGAAGGCTTGTATTGAATTATAGCTTTCGTATCGCAATTTTATAATGGTTTTCCTTCCCTTTCTTTCCTGCTTGGCAGAC
This sequence comes from Microcaldota archaeon, assembly GCA_027345185.1. Lineage (GTDB taxonomy): Archaea > Micrarchaeota > Micrarchaeia > Micrarchaeales > CABMGC01 > JAJZNA01. The sequence continues at coordinate 25,919 of DAHWIK010000013.1, read as the reverse complement.
TTGACGCCGAAGTAGTTAGAAAGGTTTGAAACAAGCTGGTGCAGATGGTCCTTTCCTGATATCTCCCCTAGCCTCTCTCCGGAGATCATGAGCAATCTAAGTATCTGCTCGGATATCCTTCTGTCCGTAAGGGGGAGGTAAGCCAGGATGCGATAGTATTCGTTTCCGGATTTTACGTACCGCCCCTCCTTCAGTGTCATTGATATGGCATATGCAACCTCTTCTATCCCTATTCCGGAGAACTTTGGCATTGGGGAGAACGGCGTGGCTATGAACTGACAGTCCCTTGATCCGTTGTAAATGCATCTCTTCTCCTCGGTACCCACCTGCATCCCTGTAGAGGTTGAAAGATATCCAGATATCACCCCTGATTCGTATATGTGCACATTCTTTCCGATGAATGGCCTTTTGTGCTGTTGCGAGGGTCTTGAAGTTATTATAACCTTGTCCCTCAGCGGATAATACAGAGAATTGCGCATGCCAATCGTGTCCAGCATAGCGTTTAGCGTCGTTCCAGTGCCGAGCTTGAGAGTTACGGCCCTTCCCACGGAGAAGCCGAACCCATAGCCTAGAGAGCCCAGACTGGAAGTTGTATTGTATATGAGATTCTCTACATCCGTCCCGTTGGCTGGCTTTTCCTTGCTGTTTGTTACCATCTCCACAAGGAGATCCTCCATGTCGGAAGGTGCGCTCCTCTTCTGCGACTTTTTCAGTATGTCTCTGCTTTTGGTGCGCCATGTTTCTAGTTTTTTCTTTCTTTGTGTCTTTGGCATATGCCTTCCTTTTCCCCTTCATTATAAATTTTACGCAAAGACTTATATTATCTCTTCAGGACTTATTATTGCATGGACTTTCTAGCGCTCGTTCTGCTGCTGATCCTAGACGCTTCTGCCTCCTGGGCAAGGATGTTCGTAGCGCTTGGTATATCGATTTTGATTAGTATAGTCATAGGAGTATATGCTGCAATATCTCCTAGAGCAGAGAAGCTCATACTTCCTGTTGTCGACGTGCTGCAGACGATCCCCATACTTGCCTTCTTCCCCTTTGCATTGTACATATTCGTAGTATTTCTTCCTGGATACATTGGGATAAATGCTGCAGTGGTCTTTCTTATAATAACAAGCATGGTTTGGAACATAATATTGGGGGTTTATGAATCCATAAGGACATTGCCTAAAGAATTTCTTGAGGTCTCAGACCTTTACCATTTTGACAGGATAGAGAGGCTGAGGAAGATATACATACCTGCGGCGCTTCCGAGAATAGTGGAGCAGTCCATACTCTCCTGGTCAATCGGCCTCTTCTACCTCGTTACAAGCGAGATCTTCTCTGTTGGCATATCGCAGGATCGGGTCGGATACGGAATAGGAGTCGCGTTTGCCAGCCTGGCTTATCAGGGGGCGCTGCCGTATCTCACAGGAATAGTTGTCTTTATCTGTTTCGTGGTGGCCACCAGGTTCCTTTTCTTCAGGCCTCTTGAGAATTATTCAACAAGGTACATGAGGCAGCAGGCAAAGGTGCAGCCTACAGCCCAGGGATATGAAAGAGCTGTGCTAAACTGGGTGTCTAGGAAGATTCCGAAGGCGCCAGTAATTCTGAGCGCCAACCGCATTGTCAGGGGGCGCAAGCATGTAAGCCATATATCTGCCTCTGCGGATAGGCCTAATCTCAGGCCCCTGTATTACGCTCTGCTTGCAATCGTTGCAGTTGCGGTACTTTACCTGTTTGCCTCAAATCCCTCTTTGCTTGGTTATGAAGCTGAGGTACTCCCTGCCCTGGCAGCATCTTTCGCCAGGGTATGGTTTGCGTTCCTGTTCATGATCCTTATATCAGTACCTGTTTGTGTGTACCTGATATTCTCATCCAAGCAGGGATCAAAATATATGCTGCTCTTCCAGGTTATAGCATCCATACCTGCGACCATACTTCTTCCTGCTATAGCTGTCACGCTTAAGAGCGGGGAGCTCGTTGCATTCGTGGTCTTTCTTCTGAGCGGCGTTTGGTACATAATATTCAGCATAATGGCAAGCACAAGGACGCTGCCTTCAAGCATATTCGAGGTCCAGAAGATATTCGGGGTTAAGGGAAGGAATGCGTGGAAGAACATCTACATCAAGGCAATCATACCTGGACTGATAACCGGGGCGATTACAGGAATAGCCGCAGAGTGGAACGCGAGCATAGTAGCCGAATACTTCACCACTTCCGGTGTTACTGGGACAACAAACGTAGTCAGCAGCGTTGGCATAGGGATAGGGAAGCTGCTTGATCTTTCGCTTGCCCCTGGAGGACAGGGACTTGGCCTTATGATAATTGCCCTTTTAAATCTTGTAGTGATGATACTGTTAATAAACACTTTTGTGTGGAAGAGATTCTACAGGCAGATCTCGAAAGTTTATGGAGGTTGACCCAATGAATATAATATCGCTTGAAAAGGTCTCGTTCCGCTTCGAGAACAGCAAGCTCGAGATAATAGACAACGTCTCATTCGAGGCCAAGAAGGGGGAATTCGTATCGATAATAGGGCCTTCCGGATGCGGCAAGAGCACGCTGCTCAGGATAATAGCTGGACTTATAACACCAAGCAGCGGCAGGGTTTTTTTTGGTGGCAGGGAGATCATAGAGCCAAACAGGAAGCTCTCTTTCGTCTTTCAGGACTTTGCCCTGCTGCCATGGTTGACAAACATAGAGAACGTGAAGATAGGGCTTTCAAGGTCAGATGCAAGCGATGAGGCGAAGGATAAGAAGGCATCAGAGCTACTTGAAAGGTTCGGACTTGGCGGGTTCGAGGAATACTATCCTAATGCCCTGAGCGGGGGGATGAAGCAGCGGGTCGGAATCGCCAGGGCCATTGCATCTGACCCTGAAGTTCTGCTAATGGACGAGCCGTTCAGCTCCCTTGACGAGCTTACTGCAACCTCGCTGAGGTCCGATATAATATACATGCTTGAGAACAAGAACATCTCAGTCAACTCTGTAGTCATGGTGACACACAACGTGGAAGAGGCTGTTGAGCTTTCGGACAAGGTGATCGTGCTGTCTGACAAGCCCTCGCATGTTAAGAGCATCCTGAAGATACGCGGAGGAAGGCCAAGGGATAAGAGGTCCAAGCAGTTCGCAGAGTACATGGACGAGATATACGCTGTCCTTGCTAAGGATTAGTAGGTTTTGTGGATCACGGCTGCGTATACCCGTTCGTCCACGTGCTCGTATAGGTAACGCCTGTCGCGGTTCCCTGGTTTCCGTTGCCCGAGTAGCCCTGCACATTGCCGTTGAGCGGCCACCATCCTACTATGTGGTTCTGGTCAATTGGTGCGTCATCTCTTCTTCCATATATCAGTTTCAGGGTCATAGCTCATGAGCTTGCCGCGAACACCCCACCTTATGAAGAGCTTCTTGAGCATTATGTCGTTTGTAGCGTCATCGCCATGGAGTATTATACCCATGCTCTTTAGGGTTGAGAAAAGCTTTGGCGTGGAGACCTCCCCTTCGTCTATTACCTTCAATGCACTCTTGAATGGCTCAACGTATGAGAGTTTGTCGTGGATGGCTTTCGAAAAATTTGAAAAATTTAACCTTGATCCTGCCTCTGTAAGCCTTACCTCAGATTCATCTATAACCACGAATCCAAGGAGCTTGCATGCATCTATGAGCGGAAGAAGGTCGTCTATGTGCTCCTCCGCATCCTCTGCGAGCTTTGACATCTCCATGTGCCCATTGTGCTGCTTCATTATGTTTATTATGCCCCTTACACGGCCTATTCCGGTACCTAGAGGAAAAAGATCTTCCATATGTGCTTTATATAAAGAATAAAGCTTTTAATTATATAGTATGTACAACGACAAACCACTGTTCTGATAAATGATTCGCCCAGCAAACCCATCATTTCAATGGCGGGTTAGGGTCGTGAAATAAGATATACAAATGCAAACATCCAATAAAGATTTAACAGGAGGCGCGCGGATAGCGCGGACGCATGATGAGCAGGTGCCCATAGGTTGCGTTTCTGTTCGCCATAACCTATGCGAAAGGTTACGAAAGGAATGGTCGCGTTTACCGAATCGCCGCAGAGTCGAAGGAAGCCCACGTTTTGAAACATGGGATGGTATCACAACAGATTAAAAGGCAGTTTGCACTTTGGGCAGAGCAGGGATATTAAGTATGTCAGGTCAGCTTGAGTCTGGCTGGTGCATCTTGGCGGCGCTCGGCCAAAACATGCTGATTTTAGGCTGAAAATCTCCGGGTTTACCAGACTTCGGAAAAGTGCTCTGGATAAACCATTTTACACTGCTTGACTGATGCTGCAATCTGCATCTCTTTTTTGGAGATTAGGTTTAAATAATTAGCAGAAGCAGAGTATCTAATTGTGGGAGGCTATAATTGTGGAAAAGACCAGAGATTCGTTCAATATTCTTGTAGTTGCAGAGATTAACGGCGCCAAGAAGTTCATGTACGAAGACGGTCTTATCGGACTTGCCCACTACCTGAGGAATCTCCCTGATTCAGAGAAGCCTAATCTCTTTGTGGTGAATGGGGGGCTGCTGCCTGAAATGCCAAACAACAGGGGAGGCGAAAGGAACAAAGACATGCTCAGAGTGGTGATGGAGGGAGTTAACAACCTTGAAGGTGCCGCGGCCATCATGAAGCCCCACATGGAGAGGCTGCTGAACGCAGTTCCTGAGGATGCTGAATTCATATACGTTATGGGAAAAGCAGACCAGAAGAACATTGACACCATAAAGCTTGATCTCTCAAACCTATATCTTGATGCCGTAAGGGAGATAAAGAAGAAGCAGATCGCATATCTGCTTGAACCGAAGATAGACGCTATCGAAATAGATATAGACAGCAGAAAGACCGTCATCAACTCTCTCAAGCAGGCTGAGGAAGCGCTGCTAAGGAGGATCTCTGATTCAACAGATGATGCTCAGAATGCGCAGTTCAAGTCTGAGCTTGCCAAGGTGCGCGCGAACGCCAGACTTAACAGAGAGGAGCTCAGGGAGTTCGAGGATAGAAAAGGCTATCTGGAGATACTCAACCAGCTTACATTCGCAGAGGTCCCAAGGGACAGAATAAAGGGCGAGATAACCGAGGCAAAGGCGAAGATGAAGGATATCAGCACATTGCTGGATGCCGCGGTGAGCGGCACTGAAGAGTATGAACAGCTTGGGCGGGAGATAAAGCTGCTTGGAAATAGGCTAAGGGCACTTACAAGGAGATTCAATGAGAGCGCAGACGGAGAGTCTGCAAAGGATATGATGTCTAGGCAGGCGAGGATACACAAATTCACAGGAAACATCCCGCTTCCAAAGAACGCCAACGACATAGTGGACCTGCTGGCAAAATCATACTACATGACGAACCTGAAGGACGCACTAGGCAGGAAGAGACCGGTAACTATTCAGGAGAGCCAGCTTGAGGTTTATAAAAAGAAGGTCAACAACTTTGAGTTCAACGTTGTTGTCACAGGTGGAATGGGGGACTATTCGAGCATGTACAAGACGAACAGCAACGCCCAATTCCTTAGGACCGCGTTCGTAGTTACAAGGACGCTCAAGGAGAGGGAGCAGCTGGACCAGGCTCCGCTCAACGTGCTTATACGCGGAAGGAACATGTTTACATCGTTTGCGATGGATCCTTGGACTGACCAGAAGAACACGGTGGCTGTGGCAGTATCTCAAGGCCCTTTCATGGACACGGAAAGGAATACCCTTGCCTACCTGAACGGTATCAGGACTGACGAAACAAGGCTTGCTGCGAAGGGGGTCGTAGACTCCAGCGCAAGCGTGATAAAGATATCTCCTGACGGCAGCGTGGTTCACGAGACCTTGAAGCCGCAGAAGCTGGTAGAGGAGAGGGTGAAGGATGATATTGAAGAGTCAAAGGCGCTTGAGCAACTGGTCGCAAGATACAAGAGCGGGGTAAAGGAGGATACAGGTGCAGAGAATCCGGCACTGGCTAGGGCGATACTACAGGCAAGAAGGCCTTCTGAGGTAAAGGATAGAGACCTTTCGCATGCAAACGAAGCGCTCCTGGCAGCACTTGCACCGAATGCGGCCAGCTCCGTCCCTGGGGCTGCGCAGAGGATAAGCGTGGTAGAATTTACTGACGTTCACATAGGAAACTACGGCAACCTTGAGCTTCTTAAGGCAGCGTCAAAGGATGCTCTTGCAAGGAAGCCCAACCTGCTCGTGCTTGACGGTGACAACATAGAGGGCAACCTTAGAAATTACAAGTACACTGCAAGGCCTGAGAACGACCAGTCCATAGTGGACGAATACGAACGCTGGATGAGAAGGAACGGAGTTCCTGAGGATAAGATAAGGGACGAGAAGCTGGCTACGTACGAGAAGCTGCGCAACAACTCCATATCCAACATTGACAACCAGCCAAAGATATTCGTAGACGCAATACAGGAGCTCGTGATCGACGTAATATCAAGGGGAGGGCTTTTGGTCATAGTGTCAGGAAACCATTACAATAAGACCACTGGAGATTCCCAGCGCGACGAGGCGTCAGTGCTTGCCGCGCACATCGAGATGCTCCTTGAAGGCGCAAGCTCGTCGGGCAAGATACCGGAGAACTGGAGGGATCAGATCAAGAAGGGCAGCGGAAGCGACATAGCTGCGGAGACATTCGTGATCAATGGCATGGACGTGGAGATAAGGCACGGGCTTGCTGGAGATGACGCCAGGGTAGCCGGAGCCATGGCAAACAAGAGGAGCAACGCCGGACTTGTGATAACAGGCCACCTGCACTCGATACGCGAAGTCAACAACATAAACACCGAGGTTGTGCAGGGACCTACAATGCAGTCCACAAACACTGATCCATTCACAAAGACGATACAGGTGCCCGTGGCTCCAACCAACGTGCTGACAGGCTATCTCCACCTTGAGCTTGGAGTCAAGGATGGGGAGATAACTGAGCAGGTGTACGAGCCTAGGCTAAGGAACCAGCTCAGCGTCAAGGACGAGCTGTTCACGCAGTTCCTTAGGGACAGGAGGACATACGACATTCCTAGAGAAGGAAAGGAAGCCGCCAAAGTGAAGGCGTAGCTACTTTATGCTCTTTTTTGCAGGGCCGATTGGGATTTTCCCAAGATAGTAGTAGATTGTGGCTAGATTCACGAGTATCATTGCAATTAGTATCCAGAGCTGATAGGAGTTTATAACCGAGATTATGCCTATCGCCTCGAAAACGTTTACTCCGAAGAAGAGGAATATCGATTCGAGGAGAGGGAATGCACATCCGCAGCTCGCGACCAGGCCGCCAATGGATGGAATTATTATTCCCTCTATGCTGCCGATCTCACCTATCCGCCTTGACGCAACAGAATGCGCTATTGCAAAAATGCTTATAGAGAACAGCACTCCGGATGTCAGCACAAGCGCATAGACTATGTATATCGGTATCAGGAGCAGGAATATTCCGTGGTTGTTTATTGCAATAAGATACCTGAATAGGTAGAAGAAAATGGCCGAACTTATCGCAGCTATGGCTACATATGCATAATGGCTGAATATTCTGCTTGCGGTGACCAGCCTTCTGCTCTTAAGCTTCATTAGAATTCACGTCAATTGGGATTCCATGCTGACTATTGCAGGAAGCGAGCATACCTCTGCATTGTTGTTTATCGACTTGCATATTGCTGCTACATACAGGTCTGCTGCTGCATACTCCCCCTTGGCGAACTGGTCTGTAGGGTTTGCAATCTGTGAAAGCACCTGCCCGTGGGTCATGTACGTAAGAGGCAAAGTACTGCTTGTAGGGGTAGAATTTCCAAAAACCTCAGCGTCAGCCCCGGAGAACAGGTATCTGCCCCATATGGTGTATGGAGTCCCCTGGAATGCGGTTGTCTTGTTGTTGCTGAGGTTTAGTATGTAGTTGAATGCCTTTACATACGTGCTATTGCCCTTCGCGGCAATGTTGGACTCAATCTGCGGAAGGGTATTAAGCACAAAGCCGCCGGTTATTGGATGAGTGTCCTCGATTGACAGGAAAGTTATTATGTTGCTTGAATAGTAGTTGCCTATCTCGTCAGTAGAGCCGTTGTAATCCACTTGTGTCCAGTATATGGTTGGAAGGTCGTGGTCACCGAAAGACGAATAGCCTATAAATAGTTTTGAGAAGCTGCCGAATCTGGACAGTGCCAATGCCATCGCCCATCTGTTCTCACCACAGAATACGCAGGTTATTGACCCCAAGTATAGCACAGTGGTCTTGTTGTTGTATGCGAATCCGGCTACCTTGTTTGTGCTAGGAAAGATGGGATCTGCAAGTGATCCGTTTAAGTATGCCGCACCTGCCTGTTCAAAGAACGCGTTAGGTTCATTGTTTATCACGGCAAGAGCGGAACTGTTCAGCGGAGTATTTATTCCTGCAAGAGTGCTTCCTAGGCCTCCTGAACCTGCAGCTGAGGTAGTCGCATTTGGCGTGGTTGTTGACTGGTGAGAAGCTACTGCATGGACTATTCCTGGAGCGAGAACATAGAGTATCAGCACAGAAGAAACTAGGGCTAGGGCTCCCAATATGAACGCTGCATAGGAAATTATCCTAAGGTGATGCAGTGATCTCTGGATGCTCTTTTGGTCACGGTTTTGCAGTGGTTTCTTCGAAGGCATCAAAATCATCTTAAGTTATGATTATAGCAGACCTAGAAAGTAATACAACACCTTGTCGGGCAAGAAGTTTAGTATTATAATCCCGTCTAGCTATATACTATATGGATTATTATTTAAAGCGTTGTGATGAATACGGCTTTGCTCATATGCTCTTGTCCTCGCTTTTCTTGTGGGTTATGCCCCTGAAATCCCTTCCGATCTCCTGGTATCCCTTGTTTCCGTCCGCATCCTTTACTTCTATTACCTCTGTCCTGTATGGCGTGTCGTAGCAGTCCCCAGACTTCTTTATCTGAACTGCTTCGTACGGGATGTTCACCCTCCTCTTGTACTCGTCCTTTATGTCAAAAAGTGTACCGACAAGGCCGTCTAGCACCCATTCTACGTTGCTTGGCACCTTCCTTGTCCTCACATCCAGTGCACACTGCTCTATGGCACCGACTGTCATTGCGTAAATGAAGTACCTGAACTCTGACTGCCATTCAAGGTTCACCACCATCAGGCGTGGCACTATCTGTATAAGCCGAGTTATCGAGTAGTTGAAGTTCCCAAGCCAGCCAACGCGTATGCTGCCGCCCTGCCTCTTGGCCACGTCGAATATCTGCTGGCCTAGTCTCTGCGCAGGTGTTGATGGTGGTGCGTCCTTGCCGCATTCCCTCCCTATTATAGCATCTGAAATTTCCAGGATGGCGCGCTTGTAAACGCCTGGGAGGTCCTCCTCCTGCTGCTGGATTTTCTTGCCTCCCTTGTTGGGCTTGCTTGAAAGCTCCTTTGCTATGCTCTCAGCAAGATCGTTTATGTAAGGCTCTAGTTTCCTCCTGTCCGCTTTTTCTACATATGGCATATTATCACTTTTTTACACATTACATAAGTTTGGTGTGCAGACCTTTGCGCGCGTGACGAAGTGTCTTCCCTCGGTTCCCGCAGGCAGGGAGAATCCATCAGCGTCGCCGTCTTCTACATCTAATATTATCCGGTTATTTTTATAGACCTCGTATTGGCGGAAGTCCATGTAATATGGGCATCCTCCCACCATTCCGATCAGCCTGTCGACCTTGCCTATGATCATCTCGCCATCCTCAAAACACATTGGAGCGCTGTTGTCGCAGCAGCCTCCGGACTGGAAGAATGCTACGCCCTTGTGTTGCTTGAGCAGCTGCGAGATGGCAGCAAGCGCCTCTGGTGTAGCAGCTACAGAAACCGTTTCGCTGGCTGGTTTGGTTGCTGCCATAAAAATCATCTCAGAAGAAACCAAGGGGCTTCTCGGAATAGCTCACAAGCATGTTCTTTGTCTGCGAGTAATGCTCAAGCACAGTCCGGTAAGTCTCCCTTCCTACGCCGGATATCTTGTATCCTCCGAAGGCCGCTCCAGCAGGATATGCATGGTAGCAGTTTATCCAGACCCTTCCGGCCTTTATAGCCCGCCCCATCCTGTATGCGCGCGTACCATCCCTTGTCCAGACCCCTGCGCCTAGCCCGTAGAGAGTGTCATTAGCAATCCTTATCGCATCAGGCTCATCCTTGAAAGTGGTAACTGCTATCACAGGGCCGAATATTTCCTCCTGGAATATGCGCATCTTGTTGTTGCCCTGGAAGACCGTAGGCTTGAAGAAGTACCCTCCTTTCAGATCCCCTTCCATCTTTGCCTTCTCGCCGCCTATGAGCAGCTTTGCGCCTTCCTGCTTGCCTATGTCTACGTAGGAGATAATCTTTTGGATCTGCTGTGTTGATACCTGCGGTCCGATCATCGTATTGGTGTCCAGCGGGTTTCCCTGTTTTATCTTCTTTATGCTGTCAAGCGCCTTTGCCATGAACTGATCATATATGCTCTCCTGTATAAGAGCCCTTGACGGGCAGGTGCACACCTCCCCCTTGTTGAATGCGTAAAGCACAAACCCCTCCACTGCCTTCCTCATGAAGTCATCGTCCTTTGCCATCACGTCATCGAAGAATATGTTCGGCGACTTGCCGCCAAGCTCCAGCGTGGCAGGTATCAGGTTCTGCGATGCGTACTGCATTATCAGCCTTCCTGTAACGGTCTCGCCGGTGAAGGCTATCTTGGCTATCCTTGGATTGGTTGCAAGGGCCTTGCCTATCTCTGCTCCTGGACCGGTCACCACATTCAGCACTCCGGCAGGCACAATGTCCCCTATCACCTCCATCAGCTTCAGGATTGACCAGGGCGTTGAAGATGCTGGCTTCACCACCGTACAGTTTCCAGCTGCAAGCGCAGGCGCAATCTTCCAAGTCGCTAGCAGTATCGGGAAATTGAATGGCACTATCTGGCCAACTACTCCAAGCGGCTCGTGCATGTGGTACGCGACGGTGTCCTTGTCGATCTCGGAGATTGTGCCTTCAAGCATGCGCGCTGCACCTGCGAAGTACCTGAAATGATCAGCAGCAAGTGGTACGTCTACATTCAGTGTCTCGCGCACTGGCTTTCCGTTCTCCCAGCTCTCTGCCACAGCCAGCATCTCTTCGTTAGCCTCTATAGCATCAGCAATCTTGTTCAGCACCTTGGCCCGCTCTGATAGTGGCAGCTCTCCCCACTTCTCCTTTGCCGCGTGCGCAGCGTCCAGTGCAAGCTCCACATCTTCTGGGGTAGATTTTGCGACCTCGCAGAAAGGCTTGCCCGTAGTTGGAGAAATATCTTCCATGTATTGCCCCTTAACAGGCGCGACGAATTTGCCACCTACGTAATTGCCATATCTCTTCTTCAATTCCACTATGCTTTTAGGGAGCCCTGGCGCCACGTATACTTTGTTAATCTGCATTACATTCCCCGATAAAGCATATCTGCACGAAGAAATTTAAACACTGTGGTGTAAATATGCCGCCGAAGTTTTAATGCGGCCGAGTGGATCATTCTGTGGTATGAAATCCGGGAGGCGGCAAGCCATTAAACAATCTAACATTAATCATAATATTACAGTTTTTTGTAGAATATTCAACTTTTTATTGAAAAAAAGCAAATATTTATATATTAGTTTGGTCATATGCTACATCATGGTAACAGAAGAGCGCATAGCGATAAAGCAGGTGAACAGACCCGCAAAAGAGAATGTCGACGCGCTTGTGTCATGGTTCTGTGAATCGCTGGACCTCTCCGATAAGGATGATCTTGAGCCGACGATGCTTAAGGAGATAATAAACACAAGCATGAAGGGCAGCGGGGTAACGAGCAGGGAGCTGAAATCGAGGCTCAATACTCCCAGGACAACGGTGATATATCATCTGAATAGGTTCATCTACTCTGGTATAGTGGTAAGGAAGGGCAGGAGATATTACTTGCGGTCAACTGACATGGCAAGCACCCTTGAGGAGCTGCAGGCAGACATGGAAAGAGATTTCGTAAGGCTCATAGAGTTCGCGCAGAGGATGGATGCGATGTTTGAATCTGATGTTTATGGGAGAAGAAGATCCAGAAAATGATAAAACCGCGGAAAAGGCGGAGGAAAAGGCTGCCGGAGCGGCAGACCAGAGCGCAGAGCTTAAGGACAGGCTGCTCAGGCTTGCTGCAGAGTTTGATAACTACAAGAAGAGGATTGCAAAGAGCCTTGAAAGTTCAAATGATGCAGGAAGATTGGAAGTGATATCAAAGCTGCTTCCGACAGTGGATGAGTTCGAGCTTGCGCTCAACGCTTTCGGCAAGGAGGGCGAGCACCTGAAAGGAATTGCGCTCATATTCTCTAACCTCATGTCAACGCTGAAGAGTTTTGGATTGAAGGAGATAGATGCAGTTGGAAAATTTGACCCGTACAAGCATGAGACAGTGCTTACAAGGGATAGCGATAAACCGGATGGCGAGATACTTGAGGTGGTGAGGAAGGGATACATGCTGAATAATGTTATGATAAGGCCTGCTTCGGTGATAATATCAAGGAAGGAGAACGCAAACTCAAGGAAGGAGAACGCAAACAGCAAGGAGGAAAATAATGAAGAAAATGGGAGTAAAAATAAATGATCTTTAATAGGTGGATAATATGACTAAAATAATAGGCATTGACCTTGGCACGAGCAACTCCGCGGCTGCAGTACTTGAAGGCGGAAGACCTGTGCTTGTACCAAGCGCTGAGGGCACATCGGTTTATGGAAAATCATTTCCGAGCTTTGTGGCATTCACAAAGGACGGAGACAGACTTGTCGGAGAGCCTGCGAAGAGGCAGGCTGTGGCAAACCCTGAAGGAACAGTGAATGCATTCAAGAGGAAGATGGGCACGGACTACAAATACAAGATATTCGGAAAGGACTACACGCCACAGGAGCTTTCTGCGATGCTCTTGCAGAAGATAAAGAAGGATGCGGAGGCGTTCCTTGGAGAAGAGGTGAAGAAAGCTGTCATAACCGTCCCGGCATACTTCAACGACAATCAGAGGCAGGCCACAAAAGATGCCGGAGAGATAGCCGGACTTGAAGTCGTTAGGCTTGTGAATGAGCCTACAGCAGCTGCGCTTGCCTACGGACTTGACAAGCTGAACAAGGAGATGAAAGTGCTTGTCTATGACTTCGGGGGAGGGACGCTTGATGTGACGATAATGGAATTCGGGAACGGCGTCTTCGAGGTGCGTTCAACGAACGGCGATACGCAGCTTGGAGGCACAGATATGGACAACGCATTGGCAGACTTCCTTATTGCAGAGATAAAGAAGGGCTCTGGAGTCGATGTTTCTAAGGACAAGCAGGCAATGCAGAGGATAAGGGAGGCTGGCGAGAAGGCAAAGATAGAACTGTCCACAACACTTGCAAGCGAGATAAGCCTGCCCTTCCTTACCATGGGGCCTGGGAACTCTCCTGTGCATTTCACCTACAAGCTCACAAGGGCCAAACTTGAGGAGATAGTACTCCCTATAGTTGAGAGAACCACAAAGCCGGTAATACAGGCGCTTAAAGATGCAAATCTTGAACCGAACCAGATTGGAAAGGTAATACTGGTAGGCGGACCTACAAGGATGCCGATAGTCCAAAGATACGTAGAGCAGCTGCTTGGAAAGAAGATAGAGAGGGGCGTTGATCCTATGGAAGCTGTGGCATTCGGCGCTGCGATACAGGCAGGGGTGCTAACTGGAGAGGTTAAAGACATCGTGCTTCTTGACGTTACTCCGCTCTCACTTGGAATAGAGACGCTCGGGGGATTGATGACCAAGATAATAGACAAGAATACAACCATACCTATAAAGAAGACGCAAGTGTTCACTACTGCAGAGGACAACCAGCCGGCTGTGGACATACACATACTTCAGGGCGAGAGGGCCAAATCAAAGGACAATGTTGAGCTTGGGAGATTCGACCTCACAGGCATACCGCCTTCGCCGAGGGGGATGCCGCAGATAGAGGTTACGTTTGACATAGACGCAAATGGGATACTCCACGTAAGCGCAAAGGACAAGGCAACAGGAAAGGAGCAGAGGATGGAAGTTATAGCCCCGAACAAGATGAAGAGGGAAGACATAGATAAGATGGTCAAGGAAGCTGAACAGCACGCCGAAGAGGACAAAGTCAACCTTGAAAATGCGCAGGCGCGGAACGAGGCTGAGAGCACGATCTATACTACAAACAAGACGCTTAAGGAGTTCAAGGACAAGATACCCAAGGAGGTCTACGACAAGGTCGAAAGCGCAAAGAATGACGTGGAAGAGGCACTGAAAGGTGAGAACTACGAGCAGATAAAGGCGAGCCTGAACAAGCTCAAGGATGTCCTGCAGGAGATAGGGTCGAGCATGTACAAGGGCCAGGGAGGCGCAGGGCAGCAGGGGCCAGGACCGGAAAGCGGTCAGGACATGGGCGGAGGAGGGGAACAAGGCCCTGGAGCTGGAGACAGCGGGGAAGGAACAGTGAATGCTGATTTCAAAGTCGAGAAGTAGTGGCAATAGATGGTGGATTACTATTCTGTACTTGGAGTTCCCAAAACTGCCAGCGCAGACCAGATCAAGAAGGCTTACCGGGAGCTTGCGCTAAAATACCATCCGGATAGAAATAAATCTTCAGGAGCTGAAGAAAAATTCAAAGAGATTAATGAGGCATATGCAGTACTGAGCGATGACACGAAGAGGAAGCAGTATGATGCCTACGGACCTGAAGGTTTTAGCCAAAGATATACAGAGCAAGACATCTTCCGCGGCTCAAACGTGAATGACCTGCTCAGGGAGATGGGTATAGACCTAAATTTCGGATTCGGGGGAGGGGAGAGCCTGTTCCAGATGTTCGGTGGAACGCAGGTGAACCGGCAGGATCTTGGCCAGAACATACTTTACAGGATGGACATAACGCTAAAGGAAGCGGCAAACGGAGCAACAAAGGAGATTACAGTAAGGCACGTAAAGGAATGCGACAATTGTTCTGGAACTGGAGGAGAGCCAGGTTCAAAGGTTACAAAGTGCGCAGAGTGCAGGGGATCTGGATATGTCACGGAGGTAAGGAATTCCTTCTTTGGGAGGATACAGACAACGGCGCCATGCCAGAAATGCTCCGGAACTGGAAAAAGATACGAGAAGAAGTGCAGGGCATGCAACGGCAGGGGCGGAGTTGTCGCAAACGAGAGGGTGCAGGTTAATGTGCCCGCAGGAATCGCAAGTGGGATGAGGCTTAAGCTTGGAGGGATGGGAGATTTCGGAAGGGACGGGAAGGGAGACCTTTACATAGAGATAAACGAGCTAAAGGACAGCGTCCTGCAACGGGACGGGTATAACATAATAGCAAACATCTATGTCCCATTCTACACTGCAATATTGGGCGGCGAGGTAAAGGTTCCAACAATAGATGGAGAGAAGACGCTTGAGATACCGCAGGGAACGGCAGTAGGGACAAGGATTGCAATAAGGGGCGCAGGCATTAAGCACTTCAATTCTTCATCTAAAGGGGACGAAATAATAGTAGTCAACATCGAGATACCAAGAAACCTGCCAGCGAGCAGGAGGAAGCTTATTGAGGAGTTCAGGGATAACAGCGGCGGGGTCTCAGGCCAGGACCAGAAGAGGTTTGGGCTGTTCTGATCCCACTCATTTTCATTGTTTTGCGGTTCGCTTTCAGCACACTTATGAAAAGCACTGGATTCAGGATTGCTTAGTTCGAGCTTGCAATCAGGAATACTCTGCAGTGAATGTTGCTATCTTCTGAACCTGTGAGCCGTAGTTTGAAATCGAGTAGTTAAGCCACAGATAACCTGTAAACTGTGATCCTAGCGTACCTTTTGCAATCGACGCTCCGACCTGGTAGCAATTCGCGTAAAGCACATAGTATCCTCCGCTGTATATTATGTTTGTCGGATTGGATGGCCCCTGCCAGAGGCTTGCTGAGGGGTAAAATTTGTCGTTTGGATTTATTGAATTAACCTCGACATTGCCGTATCTTGGAGTGTCGTAGGTGTAGTTCTGCTGGTCAGCGCACGCTACGCCGAGTATGGTTATCGGAGTCCCTATGGCCTGTGATATCTTTGCTGTGAGGACGCCGTTGGTGCTTATGGCTATGAAATTGCAGTTGAACCCGGGAGGAGATATGCAGCCTGGCGTTGGCTTGCTCTGAAACGCCAAGGCACCTATGGCTATCAGGGCTACGGTGATGGTCAATATCACTATTCCATAGGAACTGAGAAAATCAACGGCTGGCTGCAGTTTAAGGTTGCCTTGCAATTACTTCGCCTTCATCTCCACTTTTGCTTCGAAGTCAGAGACTTTGTAATTGAATTCTTCGTTGGATTTTATTAATCCTTTCTCTTTTAGGAACTCCCTGGCCAGCAGGAAGTACACTAGCGCAAGGGCCCGCCTTCCCTTGTTGTTGCATGGAACCACAAGATCGACGAACTTTATCCAGTTGTCTGTGTCGCAAAGCGCGATTATTGGAATGCTGGTTGTGCTTGCCTCCTTTACGGCCTGCCTTTCGTTCCTTGTATCGCTAAGCAACATTATCCCAGGCTCCTGAAAGTCTTCCCTGTTTGGGTTCGTGAATATTCCTGGAACAACTCTCCCCGTAAGCAGCTTGGACTTGGTTATTTCTGCGAACTTCGATGCAGACGCTATGGCGTAGATTCTTGAAGCTGTCACGAATATGTCCTTAGGCTCGTACTGGGCGAGAAGCTTTGCAGCCTCCCTTATCCTCTGGTCTATGACATTAAGCTCCAGTAGGTAGAGCCCGTCCTCCCTTATCTTATAGATGAATCTCTTCATTCCTGGAGTCTTTATCTTGGTACCTATATGTATCCCTGCCTCTAAGTACGTTGACTGATCAATCAACAGTTCGTTTGCCATATTAAACACCGATTCGGGGTCGCCGAGACTTCCATAGGCTTTCGCCTATTTTGAACTCGGGTCGTATGCTCCCTAAGCACACAGCCTAACCAAGCTAGCAGACGACCCCGCATATTTTATATTATACATGATTTCTTTTTAATGTTTCTGATTACTTCCTGCTGTAGTTTATTACGTCATCTATAAGGTCAACGTGACTTATTAGCATCCTCCTGCAGCAGTACCTCTTCACGCCAAGATCTCCAAGCACCTTGTCCGGATTCTCCTTCTTCACGTTCACTCTTTCGTTGAATTCCTCCCACTTGTCTCCTACGACCTGGCCACAGGAGAAACAACGCACTGGTATCATCATAGTATCACATCATCTATATGAAGTCTGGAACCTAGCCCTTGCCTTTGGACCCTTGAACTTCTTAGGCTCAACCCTTCTGGTATCGTCTATTAGCAGGTTCCTGTCGTATTCCATGTAAAAGCTCCTTAGAGAGTCTGGTGATGGGGATGCCTTGACAAGGGCCTTTGCTATGGAGGTCCTTATCGCCTGTGCCTGACCGCTGAATCCCCCTCCCTTTGAGTTTACAAATATGTCTGATCCTGCGGCGAGGTCACCTGCCGCCTTTGCAGAAGTTATGGCCTCTACCATTAGCTCTCTTATCTCCTTTGGTTTTATCAGATTGACATCAACCCCGTTGATTGTTATCCTCCCGCTTCCCCCTGGAACCAGGGTGGTCCTTGCAACTGCCCTCTTCCTCTTGCCCTTTGACAGCACTATCTTCTTTGCAGCCTTCTTTGCCCTGACTGTTTTTGCGCTTGCTGCTGCACGCTTTGGCTGGGCCTTTGCCTGCGCTACCTTTGGCTGATAAAGGGTTTCAAGCTCCTTATCAAGATTCTCAAGTCCGGTTGCCTCTTTTACCATAAACATCATCTCTTGTACCCAAGCTTCTCGGTGAGCTGCTTTATCGTCATTGTCCTCTCGAATATCTGATTCGGCTTCTTTGACTCAACATCGAAGGCCTTGAACTTCTTGACCTCTTTAGGGAATCCAACATAAACCCTCAACCTGCTGAATGCAGCCTTGCCCTTGGGCTTCTTGTAAGGGAGCATTCCCCTTACTACCCTCTTTACGAACATGTCAGACCTCCTGGACCAGTATGGAGAATGCTCGGGGTTCGCCTTGTCCTTGAGCTCTATTCTCTGCTTGTACTTCTCTGCAATGTCCCTTTCATGGCCGGTTATCACTACGCACTCGGCGTTTACCACTGTCACAGAATCTCCGTTGAGCAGTAGCTTTGCGGCCTGGCTTCCGAGCCTTCCGAGCACCTTGTCTGTTCCATCAATAAGGTATTCCATGCATATCATTTATCAGATTATTATCCTTGCGTTCTTGTCGTTCAGTGCGTCCTCCAGCTTCGTCACACTGCACTTTGAGGCCTTGACCTTCTCAAGTGCGCTGTCGGTGAAGTCTATGGCACATATGCTTATCTTCTTTGTTATGCTCCCTCCGCCAAGGACCTTCCCTGGCACTATTATGCTATCGTTATCCTTTGTGAGCTTGTCCAGCTTGTCAAGGTTTATGCTCGGCCTTGTCCTCTTCGGCTTTGATGCAAGGTGTATGAGATAGCTGAGCTTCTTCGGACTCTTAGACCCAGACCTAGCCTTCTCCAGGGTTTCGACCCATCTGCCTATTTTCGTGTTTTCTATTGCCATTACATCACTTTCTGTGGAGTGCAGGGGGTGAGATTTGAACTCACGCATGCACTAAAGCAACTGACCCCTCAAGCCAGCGCATTTGACCAAGCTCTGCCACCCCTGCATGAGTGTCATTTCTTGATTTCTTTGTGAACATCTTTTAAGCTATCGCTTATCACGTTCAGTGCCCTGTGCACTATCTCCAATGGTGGCATTTGGCCGAAAGTTTCAACGTAAAACTCAAATTTGTTGTCGTCAACGGCCTTGTATGTCACTAGGCCAGGCTGGAACTTCGAGCTCTTGAGCGCATTCCTGAATACGGCCTTACCGTCAATCTTGAGGGTCTGGCCCTCTGCAAGCTTTATTATCGGTATCTTGCCGTTTGACACTGCTACTCCCTTAGAGGTGCTCAAGAGGTCCTTTGATAATACTGTCCCTGGACCCTCAGCTGCAAGCGAGAACACAACCTCGTCCTTTTCGTCGTAGTCCTTTGGGGTGTGTATAGGTATGAGACCCACTCTGTGGGCTATGTATTCGTCGAACATCGCGCTCGAATTCTCATAAAATGTGACGCTGTCTACCGCCAGGCTGCCTACGCTGTTTATCATAGATCTCCTCAGTGCGTTTGCGAATGAGAAATTAGTGCCTTCTAGCCTAAACCTGACTGATTTATCATCGCTCTCCAATATTGACAACTTCATGCTATCAGCACATCTAAAACTAGATAGTAGTAGATATTTTATTAAACTGCAATATATATAAATATTGGTCTATGCCGTTGGTATTCCATGAATAGGGTACGTTTGCCGGGTTTTGACTTCATGGTCTTTCTATGATTATCAGGGGCTCTGACCGGGCATTGGAATTGACAGCCTTGTAGTATGCGGCTGATGCCCTTAGATACTCGGATTCTGACCAGCCCAAGTCGCTTATCGGGCTGCCTCCGTTCCTTTCGAGATAATGGTCCGGGTCGTTATTTGTACTTGCTGGGTTGACTATCTCCTGCTCCGGCAGCATGTGCCCTTTTTGCATGTATTTGTCCTCCACATACTTTATTATTCGCTCTGCATCTCCGGTCCTTCCATGTTCGCTGTAGTATTTTGCGAATGCCAAGCCTAGCAGCAGCCACCTGCCTCCGGTGAAGTATTCATCCCCAAGATACCTCAGTGGCAGCACATTACCATCAAATAACTGCTTCTCCATTGCCTTCAGCGTCTTTTCCTCTATCCCGTCACTGAGGTTTGGCTTGAATATCGAGAAGATGAAAATCTCAGAGGCATCGACTTCGCAGTTTGGCTGGGGGGCAACATCCTCTCCGCGAAGGCTCTTGGTCGATTTGTATAAAACACCGTTCCTTACAAGGGTTTTTTCCAGGAAAAGATCTATTTCATCCGCTTTTTGCTCGATATTTGCAGTGGCCAGCTTTATCCCTAGTCTTTGGGCAAGGTATAACGCGCTTCTTATACCTCTTGATGTAGCAGCCAGATTGTATGCGTGCACCTCGCCCCAGTCAAGCTCCCACGCATTCGCACATGGGGTGCGGTACGTCTTGACCATATAACTTATAGAATCATCAATCACAGACTTTATTTTGGCCTTTGTCTCATCGTTGAGAGCGTCTGCCCCGAAAGCACCCACGAACTTTTCTGTTGCGATTACGGCAAGGGGCACTGAATCGTACTGCCTGAGCCAGCTGTCCCGACCGTCTTCTATATTGTCATTATACAGTTCGCCGTGCTTCAGTGCGGCTTGGAAATACCTTCCGTCAGGTCCAAGCCGCGCAGGCAGATGATTCCTCAATTTCTTGAACTCCTCTGACTTGGGATCCAGGGAAAGCGACCTGCACATGTTCTCCTTGTGGTTGGCTATTGAGCTCCACAGGAAATCAAGCACGCTGCTTGCCGCTCTCTGTGCCTCGTCAGATATGCTCTTATCTACATTTCTGAATATCTCCGCGGTGTCTGCCAATCCAAGAACCACCATTGACGCATCCCTGAACCATGTGGCTCCGTACCATTCATAGGTGAGCGACGCTTTGGTATGGCCATTTTCTCCGATATGCTCGACCAGATGAGAAAGAGTCCTGGCCATTGTTTCTAGGCGTGTTTCTTTTGAATTTGAAACCTGTAGTTTTTGGGCTACCTCTACGACCATTACATTTCCGCTTCTAAAATGTGTTGCACTATATTTAAAGCTTCCCTGTAAATATCTGCGGTTCGTTTGTGCGGCGAGAGCGAATTGTACTCTCGTTTGCGACGTTAGGAAAAAGAATAATAAATGCAAGGATGCTATAGTCTATATAAGCGGATATGATGGACTTCTGGAACACGTACAAGGCAAGGATCGTTGGCGACTTTTCACATGACCGAATACTCCTTGGGACTGCTGAACGCAAGAATGCCTCTTTGAAGTCCGTAACTGAATTTTCAAGGGAGCTTGAAGTCAACAAGGCCTTCTTGCAGCACTATGACGCATCAAGGAGATACATAATAGCAAGAGAGATAACATATGACCTTCTATTCTCAGCCTATGATGTGAATTCAAAGGACATCCTGGTGGCAAGGATAACAAGGCAGCTTGACAGGCGTGAGTGGTCTGCAATATTCTCACATCTGGGGAAGATCAAGATGCCGAATCTTGAGTTCAGACTGGCCGGACTCCAGAACGGCGGATTTGCAGGTGCTCTTGCTGGTTTTGATCGTATGCACAAGAGAGTTCGAGGTGTTCTTGTCGGAGTCGACCTCTTCGGGATAAATATGAGGAATATTGTAATAGACACAAAGACAGGGGTGCCCTACGACCTTCTTCTTTTGAACAGGATATATAGGGCAGGCGAGCTTGTGAATACTGTGAGCAGGGATGATTTCGGCAGCAGACTAGCCCAGCTTTCTTTCGTATAGCGTTTCGTATACCGGACCCTTGCTAGAAAGCGTGCTTTTCTTCAGGCAGATTGAACTTATCTCGAATTCGCCGAAGAGCTGATCCGAATTCTGGCCTATGAACTCCCTTATCTCTGGACTTCCCTCTTTTACCCTTGCTATGGTTGCGTGTGGAACGTATTCCCGTTCGGATTCGAAGTCTAGATCCGCGTCTGAGAGCAACTTTCCTACATCGGAATAAACCTGTTTTATCCTGCCATGGTCTATAACGTTTGCGTATATTGTATGGATGTCGCGCCCTCCGAAGAAGGATATTCCCTTGATTGTCACTCTGAACGGCTGACCATATAGCTTGTTTAGTACGGCTTCGGCCTTGGCCAGACCACCTTCATCAAGTTCTCCGAGGAATTGCAGGGTGATGTGAATGTTGTCCTCCGAGACCCTCGATAGCCTTCCTGGAATTTTCTCACCTAGGGAATAGATTTTCTTGCGTATCAAGGCTGGGATCTCTATGGAAACGAAAGTTCGCATATACTCTATATATAGCTTAGCGATTTAATTTATTTGTGTTCTTCGTGGTAGACATAGAAACCTTTTTTGACCTAGATATACGAGTCGGAAGGATAACCGCTGTTGAGGATCACGAGAAGGCTAGGAAACCCATGTACAAGCTCACTGTTGACCTTGGCCAGGAAATAGGCACAAGGATCATAGTCGCCGGGATAAAAGCACACTATCAGAAGGAGGAGCTAATGAATAAAAAGATAGCATGCATAGTTAATCTTGATCCTAAAGTGATTGCCGGACTGGAGTCGCAGGGTATGCTGCTGGCTGCCGGGGAGGACAACAGAATAGCAGTATTGGTGCCTGACAAGGATATGCCCGAAGGATCTAAGATACATTGAGGTATGTGATGGCCGGAAGCAGGATCGTGGTAACCGTTGTAGGTCTTCCTGGGTCCGGGAAGAGCATGGCTGCAGACATGCTCAAGAGGAAGGGATTCGAGGTAATAGAGCTAGGGGATATATGGCGTGAGCTGCTCAAGAAAAACCACGTATCAAGGTTTGATCCGATAGGCACTAGGGAGTTCACAAGGAAGATACGGCAGAGGTTCGGAAAGGATGTATATGCAAGGTATGCATTCAGGAAGGTACAGAAGAAGAGGAAGCTTGTGGCGATAATGGGAATAAGGAGCACCTACGAGATGGACTACCTGAAGAAGCACCTGAAGAACATCTATATAATAGCTCTGCTCACACCGATGAAGATTAGGTACGGGAGGCTGAAGGCAAGGGGGAAACCCGAAGACCCAAAGGATCTGAAGGACTTCAAGTGGCTTGACACTAGAGAGAAGAGGGGCTTCATGAAGGCGAGGTCAGAGGAGAAGCATGGGGTCATGCACATAATAAAAGATGCAGACTATGTGATAGCTAATACTTCAACGGTAAGCAAGCTTGAAAATAACATATTAAAAATAGTAAAGAAAATAAAGGAAATAAACAAATGAACTACGTGCTTTCCCAAATCTACGGGGCTATACCTTTATCTCCATTGTCACATAGTGGTACTGCCTGTCATTCACATCAGTTACCCTGCTTCTGATCACCTTCATTCCGAATTCGGTAAGACCCAGGGGCTTCGGTCCCTCGCCTTTCTCAGTGAAATCGACCATGTGCTCCTTCTTCAGTTTCTTGAGCGTGTACCACACACCACTCTGAGACACCTGATACTTGGAGGAGACATGGTCTACAAAATCAGTAGCGGTTGGAATGACGTTCAATCCAATCTCATATAATAGCATTAACTCCTTATCAGTGACTCGGAGTTGTTCAACGTTTCCAACACTAGTAGTTTGTATAGGCATAAGAGCACCACAAAAAAAGGATTTCAGTTGGTTGCTCTTATGCAACAAATATGTAGTTGCATATTACTGTTACTATTGGCTTCATATTGAGCATAGCTCCTGACAATGAGCTCCTTCCGCTTGCCATGACGTTGAAACCTTTTTGCATCTACAACACTTTCATGAATTATATTATATATAATACTTTTTAAACTTTTCGTACAAGAATAATTCGTTTCTGTATGTTGTTTTCTCAGGAAATTGAACTCGGAGTACTTATCCTAGTCACTTTTATATATGCAATTTTCGACGTATTCAACAAGAGGAACGTACCAAATGCGTTTGCATATTTCACAATAGTAGTAGGTGTTGCAGTTGTGTTGCTGTTCAGCCGCGGATTTGTACTACTTATCACAATCGCTGTCGCAGTTATAGTGGGCCTGCTAGGCTACGTCTTCTTCAGGTCAGGGCTGCTCGGCGGAGGAGATGTGCTGGAATTCGTGTTCATAGCGCTGGTCATGCCGCTGCAGATAGAACCCTTTTACAGCAGCAACTACCAGTGGAACATTCCGTTCATATTGTCTGTAATAATAGCGGCAGGATATACTGCAATGATATTCATACCGGTCTATTACCTGGGAATAAAGAAATCTCCGAAGAACGTCGGCGGCCCAAACACTAAGAAGCTTAGGTCAGGATTGTTGTTCTTCTCGGCTTACCTAATCTTCATAATAGTAATGGAGTTAACGTACGGAATAAGCCTTCTGGGAGTGGCATTGATACTGCTTCTTGCTCTTGCCTCTGCGATAGTTATAGTCTATGAGCAGAGGGTATACTTCAGTATGGTGGATTTCATTTACCCAAGCAAGCTTGAAGATGGTGATATGATAGCCACAAACCTGATGGACAAGAAGGATATAGCCTATTTCAAGAAGAGGACTGCATTCGGTAGGCTTGCCTCAAAGAAGCTTATATCTGACATTAAGAACGTAAGAAAAAAACTGCCGGTATATCGTGATTCCGTGCCTTTCTCCCTGTTCATATTCTTGGGCGTGATCATTTCGCTTCTCTTTGGAAACCTGGTACTGGCAATCATAGGAATATGAGGCTGCAGCGCCTTCTCATTCTAGTTAATCATGCACAGTTAACTAATTCCTTATAGGGCTTTGCTCTCAAGTTTACGTCGAAGAGGTTACATTTTACGAAGGGCATAAGCGCTGATTAGATTGTATGCCCAAAACCTTTGGATTGCTTCAATTCCAAAGTGAAGTATAGCACCGAGTGTGGCGGAGTTTCATGGGACGGCACATTTGGCATGTGGGCTGCTGCGATTCTTCTATAGGAAGACATGCTGCAAAGCATTTCCAGGAGACAAACCGCCAAGACATAGGCGAATTCCCAGAAAAGGGATGGAAGATGGTGCTAAGTAGACAAAGTTTGTGGATGAATCAGGGCGATTTATATCTTTTCTACTTCCTTTCTTGTAGGACAAGATGAGGCAGCCCCGTGGCGTTGAACGGATATTGATGCGGCCTTATTTGCAAATTCAATGGCTTCTTTGAGCTTCATTCTCTCGGATAACGCGGTTGCGAATGCACCCACAAATGTGTCCCCTGCGCCCTGCGTGTCAACTACATTCACCTTTATTCCTGGAACTCTGATGGAGTCGTTGCCTGACAGGGTTATTGACCCGTTTCCTCCCAGAGTAACTACGACCGTCTGCTCATGCCTTAATCTTAGCTTTTTGGCGTAGCCTAATGCGATATTGTGGTCTTGGGAGACTTTGCTGCTCCCGACAAAGAATGCTGCCTCGCTTTCGTTGGCTATCACGTAGTCGGAGAGTTCGAATATCTTCCTGCCGTATTTTACTCTGGGGGCAGTATTTAGCACAGTTGTTGCCCCTGAATCTTTTGCCTTCTTGATGAATACATATACAACGTCTTCAGGCAGCGCAAATTGGCTGACTGCTATGTCTTGGTTCGTAAAATTGATTGACCTTACGTCATCTGGAAGCAAATCGTTCTCGCTTCCGGGAATTGATATTATAGTATTGTCTGAATTTTTGTCAAGCATCACTATTGACATTCCGGCGGGGGTCTTTTTGGAGAATTTTACAAGGCTTGTGTCGAGCCTTTCTCTCTTAAGGAAGGATAGAAGCTCCTTACTCAGATGGTCCATTCCCAAGCAGGTGACAAAACTGACCTTTCCGCCCAACCTGCTTGCTGCAACAGCCTGGTTTGCGCCTTTCCCTCCAGGGGTATATGCTGCGCTCTTGGCTATTATCTGTTCTTTTGGCTTTGGAGCAGATTCCACTAATACTGTGAGTGCTGTGCTAATTCTGCCCAGAACTATGATTCTGCCTGCTTTTGGTTGCTTCATGGGGTGACATCCTCCAACGACTAAAGGTCGTTGGCTTCCCCTGCATTTGCAGGGTATGCTCTCAGTTCTTCGAGTCCGTTTGCATTCCCTGTTGAAATGTATTGGCGATTCTCTCCCTGAGCGTGACTTTGGGAGTGTCCCTCCCTAGCTCTTTTGAGTATGTTTATTGATGCATTTATGTCCCTGTCCAACTGCATGCCGCATCTTACGCAGATGAATATCCTTTCGGATAGTGGCATTTCCTGAATGCTGCCGCAGTTGCTGCATTCCT
>DAHWIK010000012.1 GCA_027345185.1 Microcaldota archaeon | reverse complement strand
GATAAAGAAGAGTTTGCACTACCTCCCTCATAGTTGTGCCAAGATGCACGAACGTAATTGCCAATGTAAAACGTTTTCTCTTCTTTCCAATGAGATATATAGTCGCAATCATGTGAAATTTTGTGGTACCCTCCTTCTGTTTACTCCTACCAATCTCCTTCTTGTCCTTATATTGTCCACCATGATAAGGGATTCCGTGTATATCTATTGCAGCATCAATTATCTGACCGCCGCATCTTTTCTTTGCGTCGATCCTGAGAATCGAATTGCTCTCATCCTCGACTTTTTTCAGGTCGAGGCTCTCAAGGACTCTTGCTATTTGCCGCCTTGATTTTCCTTTCTTCATCCTCTTCCTTGCACCATGAATACTACTGTGTGATGATGCTGCCTTTATAGTTACTGCAGCGGCATCACTGACAAGTCTCTGGCTGTGGATCACGCATGAGGCGTTATTCAGGACTGTCATCAATACCCGGGATACGTTCTTGAGGACATTTGCCCCCTTATACTCTCTCTTTGATGTTCCGCCGAAAGGCGCAGGTTTCTTATTCTTTGTCTTTGATATATTCATTGATTCAAGATGCGGCAGTCTGCCGTCAGAAATGGCGGCAGCTCCGCTCAGCATAATATGGATCCATGCAACAGGTCGCCAACGTGTTGCTGCCGTCTTATTTTGATACACAGGAAAAGTTTATGGAACTTCCGCATTAGCGGAAGAAAGGGTATCTACGTCGTGAAATGTCCAACTACTGGAATTCGGACTTAAGCGCATTAGTATTAGTAAACTGCCTGCTGCTAAAGCCTGTGAACATTGCTTATAGAAGCTAGGCGAAGTATAAGGAGGGCAGGCACTCTGACAGGTATCTGTAGTCTCCCTTAATGTAGACGTGTTCGGGAGTGACTACAGTTGAATTCGTATCGCTGTAATTTATGAATATTGAAGGCTCCTCTGCTGCCCTGCTCAAGCAGTATGTGCTGTTCGCAACAACATAGGAACCGTTTGGAGTAGTGATTGCTATCGTCTCGTTTATGTACGCGCAGGAAGTCTTATTTTGGATGATATAGAAGTCCATGCGGTTGAAACTGGAGGCATTCATCACGAAATAGCTTACGCGCATTGCAGGAACGGTGTAGCTTGAATTCGCTATGATGGGAAGCTCCGGTGAGCCTATGCCGCTATGGTGCCTGGAATGAGAGACCGACTGCACCACTAGGCTTGCACATATGTTTACTGCCTCGGACTGGGAGTAGTTTGATTGGTTGTATGCACCTAAAACTGCTACCCTTTTGTATGGATTGTTGATGTTGTTCATGAACGCGCTGATGTTCCTGGCAAGCGGCTGGCGCGCCCCGTTGGGGTTTCCGTATTGCCAGTCATCAGTCATGTTAAGCTTTTCCTCGCACAGGTGTTCCTGCAGGCATGCTGTGAAATTATCCCTGCTTTGATTAAGGGGGATGCAGTACGACTGCAGGTAGATTGAGTCCCTTTGCAGGTTTGGAAGGCTGTAGAAAGAAGAGGGCGGATGCGGCACAGTGGTATTTGCCATGTCGCTTAATATGCAGCCACGCACGCTGTTCCATTGCGACAGAGTCAATTCTTGCGCTGACGGCCCGTTTAAAACAGAAAGCAGGAGCACTAAAATTATTATGGTGAGGCTGATCCAACCCAACCAGCTCTGCCGGCTTCTCGCCGCCTTCTTTGATGCTTTTGCCATAGACAGATCTGACCGTATAAATATTTATGGTTTGACCTGTGTTACTAGCCCACGAGCCTGTTCACGATCTTCTCAACTTCTCCAAGCCTTATGTCAATGAGTTTTGCCTTTCCTATACCCTGAAGGAGCACTGTGCGTATGCTATCTCCATTCCTCTTCTTGTCCTTCCTTATCGCATCTATCATGCCCTTCCCATCAGATAGGCTCAGGGTTGTGGGAAGATTGGCGCGAGCCAAGAGTCTCTCGAGCCTAATCCTGTCCGCATCTACAAGAAGCCCCTTGTCCACAGAAAGGTTGGCCTCTATTACCATTCCTATGCTTACAGCCTTGCCATGCGGCATTGCGGTAACCTTCTCTATGGCATGCCCAAAAGTGTGTCCGAAGTTCAGTTTTCTTCTCTCGCTGTTCTCCCGTTCATCGCCATTGACTATTCCTGCCTTTACGGCTACGGCATCACACATGACCTGGTATATGGCATCCTTATCCAAAGCAAGGGCATCTTCCAGGTTGTCCTGAAGGTATGAAAACAGCCCTGAGTCAGCAATCGCTGCGTGCTTGATGATCTCTGCAAACCCTGAGCTGATCTCGTCTTTTGGCAGCGTCTTTAGCAGGTCCAGATCGCAAAGGCAGAATTTAGGCTGTCTTATCGTGCCTACCAGGTTCTTGTATCCCTTGAGGTTTACACCGTTTTTACCACCTATGCTTGCGTCAACCTGTGCAAGCAGAGTGGTCGGAACAAGTCCGCAGTTTACTCCCCTAAGATAAGTGGCAGCAGCGAATCCGGCTATATCGCATACAATGCCACCCCCAATCCCCACGATGAATGAATCCCGCTCCAGCTCCATCTCAAGGCACCTGCCATATACCTTTTGCACGCTGGCAAGGGTCTTGTTCTTTTCCCCCTGTCCGAGAACTACGGTTTCATATCCAGAAAATCTCTCTCCATGAAGCCTTGCAACTGAACTGTCTGTAACAACCAGTATCTTGCCTGATTTTGCATACCTGCCTAGCCTATCTACAGACTCCCCTATGATTATCTTGCACGTGCCGCTCTGCGCATGAAGCGCAATCTCCTTCATCCTATCCCTACATGGATTTATGCCAGTGTGTATTTTATTAATTGTCCCGCCTGCTGCCTTTTATCGGAAAGGTATAAATAAGGCAGAAGCCAAGAATTGTTTAGGGTCGGAAATGAGTTCAAGCAGGGAAAAAGTGGGCAAGATAATGCAGCTAGTGGCAGATAACCTTGACCTTAAGGGGATAGAGGCAGTCATAAAGATAGACGTGAAGAGCGAAGTAAGCAAAAAATTGGCGGCTATGGACGATGCAAAACTTGACGCGCTTATAGAAGGCATAAAGAAGATCGTCAACGAAGCATGAATATCATGGCGATGTCTGGGGATTCAGATGGTCAAAATAAGAACGCTTTCGTTTTCTGAAAATAAGAAGGACCTTGAAAGAATAAGCAGCATACTCAGCATACTTGTAAAGTTCCAGGTCAGCACATACGTAGACAGGCTCATGCACAATGAGAAGCTGCCAGTCCGCATATCAAAGCAGAAGCCCTCGGCAGAGATAAGGCACATGACCCCTGAAGAGCGGATGCCCCTGATGCTCGAGGAGCTTGGGACAAGCTTCGTAAAATTCGGACAGCTGCTAGCGACAAGGGAGGATATAATCGGCCCGGACTATGCTGTGCATCTCTCAAAACTGAACGACAACATGAGATCGTTCCCCGCCCAGGAAGCTAAGCGCATAATAAATGAGGACCTGAAGAAGCCGGTTGAGGAGCTTTTCTCCAAGTTTGGAGATACGCCAGTTGCCTCTGCTTCCATAGCGCAGGTCCACAGGGCAACACTGAAGAACGGAAAGAAGGTGATAGTAAAGGTGCAGCGACCCAAGATAGAGGACACAATAAGAGAGGATATAAGGATAATGCACTATCTGGCATACCTGGCTGACAAGAACGTTCCTGAACTGCGCAGATATGATCCGGAGTACCTGGTTGATGAGTTCGAGAGATCCATACTTAAGGAACTGGACTTTTTGAGGGAGGCAAGGAACGCCATGCGGTTCAAGGAGAACTTCAAAGGCGTCAAGGGAATATACATACCCACAGTGTACGATGACCTGTCGGCAAAACGAGTCCTGACTATGGAGGAGATAAAAGGCACGAAGCTGGGTGATGTTATAGCTTCGCGCACAGGCAAATTCGACAAGGAACTGATAGCCAAAAGACTGGTGCAGCAATACCTGCATATGATACTTATCGATGGATTCTACCATGCAGACCCGCATCCGGGCAACATCAGGATATTGGACAATAATGTCATATGCTTCCTTGATTTCGGCAGGTGCGACAGCATCGACAAGGAGCTTGCTGAGAACATATTCAAGCTGGTGCTATTTGCATACAACAACGATGTCAACGGCATGATGGAGCACCTGTTCAGGACAAACCTGCTCGAGGAGGGGGGAAGCACACGGAACCTGAAGGAAGACCTGATCGACCTGCTTGACTCATACTATACCCCGGACATAGAGAACATCAAGGCGGGACAACTGCTCGCCGACCTGCTAAACATAATAACGAAGTACGAATTCAACAGGCCCAGGGAACTGGCAGAGCTCACGCGCACCCTACTGATCCTTGAGGGAGTAGGGCTGCAGATAGACGCAAAGTTCAACCTGACTAAGGAGTTCGAACCTTACGCAAAGAAGTATATGGCAGAGGGCATAGACCCTGAAAGGATCTCAAGCACCATCAAGAGCAACCTGCTGGAGTTGCAGTACATGGCCAAGGACTTCCCGAGCGTATTCAGGAGGTTCATGAAGAGGCTCTCGCAGGGAAAGCTGATAATGCAGCTTGAGCACAAGAATCTGGAGGTCATAACAGCGGACATCAGGGAGATGTCGAATACGCTGTCTGTAGCGCTGATAGTTGCAGCGCTTATTGTGGCTTCATCAATCATAGGGCTGGTGGACAAGCCGCTTGGCCTGGTCTTCTTTGTGGCCAGCGCAGCGATTGGAATATGGCTGGTATTAAAAACTCTTGTTTTCTAATTATATAATATTGAGTTGGGTTGAATGGCAAAGAAATCTAAAGCAGGGAAAAAGGGGCTTATTGAGATCGGCATGGGCATAGTTTCCAAGGTTGCTTCAGACGCTACGGTAAAGTCGATAAAGGCACTTGAAAAGCAGGGCAAAATAAACAAGAAAACCGCTGACAAGACCGCCAAGTACGTTGTCAAGAAATACGGTGAGGTAGGCGCCAGGTACGGAAAGGATCTGCAGGCCCAGTTCGACAAACTGGTCAGGGATGGCACCAAGGCTGCAAACAGCAAGTACGGAAAGGAGCTTGAGGCCCAGTTCAACAGGCTTGTGAAGGAGAGCGTAAAGGTGGCAAACAGCAAGTACGCAAAGAACCTTCAGTCTCAGCTTGACAACTTTGTCAAGGAGAGCGCAAAGGCGAACCCGTTCGTTACAAAGAAGGACTTCGACGAGTTGAAGGCAAGGCTGGAAAGGCTTGCAAAGGAGACCTCAAAGAAGTCCAAGAAATAAGCTGATCGGATTTGGCATACTCTGTAGCGGTATTAACCTAATGTCCAGAGCGCTACGCAGGAATCTGAGGATACCAGAGAACAGCTAGTTTTTCCTTTAAGTTACCCATTAACATACAATGATGTATTCCGGCCTTCGGTTATGAATCCTTAAGATTCACTTCGCAAACCTTATGTAAATCCTGCGGTACTGAACCAGCACGGATACAACCAGGATCGCAATTATTGCCAGGTATGCGTACAGGAATGGAGAGGCCTGGCTGCCCTTAATGCCGGAACCTATACTGATTGCCAAAACCAGGCTTAATAGCCCAAGAAATGCAATAACCAGCGCATGCACTGTGAATATCATGCTGAACGCCTTGCTCTGATTGTCTGGGCCTTTCTTTCCAGCCCCGATACGATAGAAAATCGAGGGAAGATTCATAAGATACGGGTATTTCTCAAACAACGTGTATCTGTATCTGATTGCCAGAAGGAGTATGGCCAAAATACACGTGAATGTAAATGGAACTATGAATAGCACGGTCTTGCCTACTATTCCGAAATAATAAAACCCTGCGATCCAGGAAAGGATGGTCAGCAGCAATCCGATCGCAATGAGTGCCTTGGCTGCGCCCTCCAGTCCGTATCTCTTGAGCGTTCTATTGGCCATAAACGTGATGCCCAGCCAAACTATTTAAGCCTTCTGGACTTCGAACTTCTAAACTTTTAGCCCCGAGAGGGATTTGAACCCTCGGCCTCTAGTTTACGAAACTAGCGCTCTAACCGGACTGAGCTAACGGGGCGCGGTAAATTATAAATAAGTATCATAAGATATAAACTTAAGCTTAAACTGATTTTATGGCAGACGCACCAGGGCCGCAGAACCCGAATCCGCAGAGTGGGAGCAATCCCCAAATGCCCGGAGCGCCTGAACAGCAGACTAATCCAAGCGGGCCTAGGGAACCGACACCTGAGCAGCAGAGCGCTTCACAGCAGAATCCACCCCCTGCAGCCCCGTACCGTGGATATGACAGCGAAAGACTTATTGGAATTGCAAAGATCGCAGTTCCGGTGATAGTGGTCATAGCGGTCATTGCGATTGCATACAGCTATGTGATAAATGTGCCTCCTCCGATAACCACCTCTACGACATCGGTAGCCACGTCCTTCGACGTGAATGGCTGCCAGGCGATATCGGCTTCTGGAACCTACTACATAAAGAGCAATATAACGACTTCTTCAACAAAGGGCGCATGCCTTGACGTCACTGTTGGCAGCGTCAGGATAGTTGGCGAGGGTCATGCGATAATAGGCAGCGGTCCGTTCACTGTGCAGGTGCCCAGCTCATACGGCATACTGGTGAATTCCGTGTCAGGAGTCAGCATAAGCAACCTCTCCATAGCCAAATTCTCATACGGGGTCTTTCTAAACAGCTCAAACTACAACCAGCTTAACAACCTGACGATATCAAACTCGACGATTTCCGGAATAAGGCTTTACGGATCGAGCTACAACCAACTAAACGGTGACAAGGTCAGGAGCACCGTGAGCCAGAGCGGGATAAACATAACGCTTGGGGGCAACAACACGGTGTCTGCAAGCTCAGTTGAATACAACCTCTATTCCGGCATGTCGCTTGCAAACACCACAGGAAACAGGATATCCGGCACTGCAATGCTTGGAAACCCTGTCGATCTTGTATGCTCAGGCACATCATCCTTCAGGGACTCTAATAAGTTCGCTGGTTCCTCATGCTTCACTAACAACTACTGCAACTTCGCCTACTGCTCCAACGTGAACAACCAGACAAGCCCGTCAAGTTTAAACCTGGCAAGCAAGGTGAGCAGCTGCGGAAGCATAGACCAGGGAGGTTCATATGCACTTTCCGGCGACCTTAACCTTGCCGATTACCTGAACACATCGCTGCCTCAAGGAAGCACTGCAGCATGCATACTGATAAACTCATCGAACGTCTACCTCACATGCGATGGGCACAGCATAATCAACTCCCATTATGGGGTATTTTCCAGTGCGGGCGTATTCAATGTCACTGTGTCCGGGTGCAAATTCGAGAATGACACATATGGGATCTATCTGGGAAATATGATAAAGTTTGGATTGAGATCAATAGATGCCATGGGCAACAAGTACGGGGTGTACATATTCGCTTCAACTGACGGCAACATGACAAACATCACTGCGTCCAAGAACTCCTTCGGAGCCTATTTAAACGGGACCACCTACGCTACACTGTATGGATTCCATGTCTCCAACAACACGTACGGCATATCAATAAATAATTCCACGGATGTGTACATTAAAAGCGGTGTTACTCGGTCAAACTCTGCTAGCGACCTTTTCTGCTCTGCAAATGCATATAACTCCACGCTCCTTTCCATGCAGAATAGCCAGTGCGGAAGCACTGACTGCAAATGGGCTACAAGCTGCCCGATTAGGCAGGTGCCTACGCTTAAGGTATATCCGGTAACAGGATGCACCACCATCAGCGCGGCAGGGGAATACCAGCTTCAGAGAACCTTTTCCGAACAGATGAGCGGCACGTGCTTCAACATAAACGCAAGCTACGTTGATTTCTCATGCGATAACAATACCATAATATCTGCAAATGGAGGAGGAACGGCATTCAGCCTTTCAAACGTGGACAACGTGACAATAAGCAACTGCAGGGTGAATGCGTTCTCGAACGGATTTGTTGCACTCAATACAAAAGGCCTTACCATAAATTCCTCTGTAGTGTCACTGGTTGGGGACGGCTTTAATATAAGCGGAGGCTCAGGGGCAAGGCTTTCAAACGATGTTGTGACCGCGTTCACATCGTATGGATTCTCGCTCTCAGGCATAAATGGCAGCACAGTATATCATGACCATTCATCATCTCGGCAGGCTGGCTATGGATTCCTGCTTACCGACTCGTTCAAAAATAAGATTGAAAACAACACTGCCAACTACAGCAGCTACGGCATCTACATTAACAACTCCAGAAGCAACTGGATATACAACAATTCTGTCTCTTCTGCGCAGATAGACGACTATTACTGCAATCCGAATTCCGGGGGCGTGCAGTCTCAATATGGAAGGGTGAATTACGGAAACACCAAGGCAAACTGCATATGGATGGTTGAGATTCCTCAGGCTAACCTGCAGGGAAGCCCATGCAACTTCATAAATGAACCTGCCTCGATAGTCCTGTCCCAGGACCTTGTATACACATATGGGGACAGGTGCTTTAGCCTGTACTCTAATGCAACCAGTGGTGCGTCTGGAACTGTAATAAACTGCGCCGGTCACACTGTTTATTCGACTAGCGGCGGCTGGTTCGTATATGCGGTGAACAGCAGCGCAACTGTGGAAAACTGCGTGCTGATAGGTTTCACAAACCCCATTTCATTCACGTCAAAAAGGCAGGTTACCGGGATATCAATAATAAACAACACCATACTTGATGCTGCCAACACCTCGATCCATGTGCAGCAAGGCCTGTCATCGAAGGTAGACTACAACAACATAACGAACTCAACAAACGGAGGGATAGTGCTGGGCGATTTCAATTCAAGCTCTGTGCAGCACAATTACATCGACGGGGCATACAATGGGATATACATAAACGACAGCCTTTCAACGTTAGTGGAGAACAACACTGTAAATAGCACCTTTGCAGGAATAACGGTCAACAACTCCCAGTTTATGTCCGTTGCCAACAATAAAATCACAGATTCCAAGACCTGAACTGCGCAGCATGGTTTAAATACCAGTAACGGGGAGTCATATTCATGGCGAAAATAACCATACAGGAGGTAATAACCGCGCTTAAGGGATGCGTAGACCCGGAGATAGGGCTGAACATAGTGGATCTGGGCCTGATACAGGGAATAGAAATAGACGACAGCAACAACATGAAGATAAAGCTCACGATGACCAGCCCAATGTGCCCAGTCACAAGCGTCATACTTGCTGACGTACAGCTAAGGCTGGAGCATATACATGATTCAGGCAATGTGGACATAGACCTCGTATGGGATCCGGCTTGGAGCCCTGAGATGATAAGCGAGGAGGCGAGAATGAGCATGAACATCTGATGCTCATTCCAAGAGTCTGATGATCCTCAGGAACAGAAAGAAAAAGCCACTGTCATCAGTTGTTCTTCTCCAGCTCTTTTATCTTCTCCTTTACTCCCTGGGCTTCGCGCTCTAGATTGTCCTTGTACTCATTCAGAATCTCAAGCTTCTCCTCCTTTGTGAGGAAATTCCTTATTCCTCCGTATCCGCAGTTTCCATCCATTTTTTCACCATGTATAGTATGTCCTACACAAATATTTAAATATATAGGATGTCTTATATTTATGCTGGTAAACATGGCACACTCATGCGGATGCGACATGCGCGGATTCCTCTCATTCCAGATTCTCTGGCTGCTCTCAAAGTCGGATATGTGCGGCGAGGACCTTGCAGAGGAGATAGAGAAGAGAAGGGGGGACAAGCCGAAGCCCGGCACGCTGTATCCTGCACTGAAGGACCTGAGCGAGAAGGGCATGATAAAGGGCAAGAAATCCGGAAAGACCGTGAACTATGTCCTAACTGACGAAGGAAAGGCCGCAGTCAAGGAGGCGAAGGCCTACTTTGTAAGGTCTTTCGGAGACATACTTTCTAGGGAATGACTACTTTTCCACCCATTGGGTGGTATAAACTGCAATCAGCAGGTATGCTGCGGTTTCCACAAACAGGATGGGAAGCATATACCACTGGATTGGCAGTGATGGAGTCAGTCCAAAAATTCCCTGCGCAAGGACTACTGCAGGGGTTGTAGGCAGAATTGTGAGTATGTCGAGTATATATTTGGGCAGGTATGTGTATGGATAGAAGGTTGGCGAAACGGTGATTAAAAGCAGGGATAGCACCGTGCCTATGGGCCATGCGTTTCTTGTATGCTTTATACGGCTGGTTATCCAGAATGCTATTGAATAGGAAGATATTGAAACCATGCAGGCAAGCAGCAAGGTCATCAAAAAGGTGTATGGAGTCAGGAGCCCATAAATGACGTCGAGGATAAAGTAGAAGGCTATACTGGGCACAACCCATACAAATTCGCCGAGCAGGTGCGCAAACATGTAGTCCATCTTTGTTGTCTTTGTAGTCACTACCAAGTCGCGGTACAGGAAATCAAATCTCAGAGATGCAAGATATGCTATAGAGTTTACGCCGCTCATTGCAGTAATTGAGATCAGGCCTCCGACAAGCGCAAAGGGCAGCAGTTTGCCCTGTGAAAGTATGCCTACCACAATCATCAATGACACCGGAAACATGAGGTTTGAGACAATATACATCCAGTTAACACTGATCGATTTCAGGCTTGCATAGATGTACATTACTATGTAATTATGATTCAAGGTTTACACCCTCTTTTATGAAGAGGTCATCCAACGTTATTGATTTTATTATGTCGCCCTCCATCACGAATGACTCCGCCTTGCCCTTCTTTACGTATGATATCCATGTGTCCCCCACTTTGTGGGAGCGCCTCCTCCTCATTTTGCTCTCTACCCTGACCATTCCTTCAAAAGGCTTGAGCAGCTCCTTGACGCTGCCCTGCGACAGAACCCTTCCCTTGTTCATCATTAGCACGTCATCTGAGAGCGCCTGGGCCTCTTCCATATAATGTGTTGTTATTATCACCTGGCCCTTCATCGACCTTATTGCAGACCATATCTGGATCCTGGAGAGAGGATCCAGTCCTGTAGTTGGCTCGTCAAGAAATATTATATCGGCATCCGAAGCCAGGGCCATGGCAACAAATATCTTCCTCTTCATGCCCCCTGAGAGTTCTGCTGCCATTTTGTCCCTTGAGTCCCATAACCCGACCTTCTTTATGGCTTTGTCGGCTGCTCTCCTGGACTCTCGAAGACCCATTCCCCTAGCTCCAAGATAAAGCATGATTAGGATAGTAGGGCTGAACCAGTATATGGGCCTTGACTCCTGTGGTATGCTTACGGCGATTTCCCTTATCCTTGCAGCATCCTTTATTATGTCGTAGCCGTTTATTGATGCTGTGCCTGACGTGGGAAGCAACTGGGTTGACAATATCCTCAGGAGAGTGGTCTTGCCGGCACCATTCTGTCCTATTATCGACGTTATCTTCTTGTCCAGGGTAAAACTAATACTTCTGACTGCATGTGTGTCATTACCATATTTTTTATCTAAATTCCTTGCCTCTATCATGTTACAGATAATGAATGGGGACGTTAATAAAATACCGTTAGTGTGCGCAAAAAGCCACGGCAAGAATATGGTGCGGCATGTCAGCCGTACATCGCTTCTTCGTCAGCGCGGCGGTACTTGAAGAGCTCTGACTCCTTGAACCAGACCTTGATCTCCTTCTCGCCTATCTCCGCATTCTCCGATACGTGCACTATGTTCCGTACAGGCCTCTTCTTTGCATCGGCAAGTGCATAGCTGTCAGTAGAATAAGCGCCCCTTATTGTTGATGGGTCGGCCTTTCTTGGCTCGGTGCCCCCGGCTATCTTCCTTGCAGCCTCGGCGCATGCGTTTCCTTCAAGCACGAATGCCACGACCACCCCTTTTGTAAGCTCCCTTACCAGAAGCGACCTTATCCGCTGTCCTATCTCCATCTCGGTCTCCTTTACGTCCTGGCCTTTCTCTATTGCTGACTGCTTGGCCTTCTTGCCTACGCTGAGGAGCCATTCCTTGTCATCGGTATAGTGCCTTCCGACCACGTCCTCTGTAGGCTTAAGCATCTTTATCCCTACTACCTTCAGCCCTGCGTCCTCAAATCTCTTTATTACAGATCCTATCAGCGCCCTTTCAACTCCGTCGGGTTTCACAAGAACAAGTGCCCTATCCATAATCTTCATCTTTAAATATTATACGAGATTATATAATAGTAGAATTCTTATAAAGCTTACTCGGGTGTGCAGCGATGATAAGGCAGCCGATAATAACAGTGATGGGCCACGTAGACCACGGAAAAACCAGTTTGCTTGACCGCATAAGGAACACAGCGATAGCGAGCCGTGAGGCCGGGGGGATAACGCAGCACATAGGCGCAAGCGAGGTCCCAATCGAAGTCGTGAAGACGCTGTGCGGTCCGCTGCTGAAGAGGATGGGGGCCGAGATAACCATACCTGGACTCCTGTTCATAGACACCCCTGGGCATGAGGCATTCACAAACCTCAGAAAGCGAGGCGGATCGATATCTGACCTGGCAATACTGGTAGTAGACATAACCAAGAACCTTGAGCCGCAGACATACGAAGCTATGGACATACTTAGGCAGTACAAGACTCCGTTCATAGTCGCCGCAAACAAGATTGACCTGATTACAGGGTGGAAGAAACAGGATACATACTCCTTCACAGAATCGTTCTCAAAACAGACCAAGGACGTGCAGGACCAGCTAGAGTCGAAGCTCTATGCCCTGGTGGGCGCCTTGAGCGAGGCCGGATTCGCGAGCGAGAGGTTCGACCGCGTGACTGACGTGAAGAAGGAGCTCTCGATAATACCGCTCAGTGCAAAGACAGGGGAGGGAGTCGCAGAGCTGCTCATGTATGCAGCGGGCCTGTCACAGAAGTTCCTTGAGAAGAGGCTTGACATAGATATCGGTGAGCCTGGAGTCGGCGGAATAATAGAGAAGAAGGAGGAGAAGGGACTAGGAATAACGCTTGACGTGATATTATACAACGGCACGCTGCATGTCAACGACACCGTGGCATTTGCAACTTCGTCCGGAATAAGCACTGCGAAGATACGCGCACTTCTGAAGCCGAAGCCGTTGCAGGAGCTTAGGGAGTCCTCTAGCAAGTTCTTCTATGTTGATTTCGTCAGCGCGGCTTCAGGGGTGAAGATAAGCGGAAGCGGACTTGACGACGCGCTGCCCGGATCGCTCGTGATATGCACCAAGAGCCCGACGTACGAGCAGGACATCGCATCAGAGCTGAGCGAGGTATTCACTTCGGACAAATCTGGAGTGATACTCAAGGCCGATACGATAGGGAGCATAGAGGCCATATCCAAGCTGCTGGGCAGCATAGACGTAAAGATAAGCAAGAAGAGCCTTGGCAAGGTGACAAAAAGGGACGTGCTGGATGCATTTTCTATGCGCGCGACAGACGCGCACAATGCAGTGATACTTGCGTTCAACGTAGGAATTGAGGATGATGCGCTGCTTGAGAGCCAGGCCACTGGAATAGACGTTCTCAGGGCGGACATAATATACAAGCTCATAGACGACTACAAGGCATGGATAGACGACCAGAAGGGCAGGGAGCGCGAGCTCCTTGAGAAGACGCTAATATTCCCGGGAAAGCTCAAGGTGCTTCCGAACTCTGCATTCAGGATATCACATCCGGCGGTCTTCGGCATCGAGGTCATCGAGGGAAGGATAAAGCCGTCATACAGGCTTATGAAAGACAACGGCGAGGTTGTCGGAAACATAAAGGAGATACAGGACAACGGCATAGGGAAGCAGGAGGCAATAAGGGGGGACAGCGTGGCGATATCCATAAATGACATAACGTTCGGCAGGCAGGTGAGGGAGAATGACATACTATACACATCGATAAGCAGCGAAGACATACGGGCACTCCAGTTCAGGCATGCAGACCTGCTAACAGATGAGGACAAGGAGCTGCTTGAGGTACTGGCGGAGATAAATAGGAGGGCAAAGGGCTAGAGATGGGTGAATGGACAGCTTCATAGAAATAGACGGCAACAGGATCGGCTTTGATTTCGTTAGGAAGCCTTGGATAAAGAACAGCTACCTCAAGTTCGACGAGGACAGGCTGGTGGTGGTTTCAAGGAACGAAAAGGCGATGCAGAAGATCATCTCAAAGCACAGGCCCTGGATATCAAAGCACTACAAGCAGATAAAGAACACGGTAAGGCTGTTTGACTCGAACTCGATTTTCTACAACTCGAAGAGGTACAATGCAGGATACGTGAAGTCAGACTCAAGGCCAAAGGCAGACATCTGGGGAGACAACCTGATAATATATGCTCCAAGCAACGAGTCGGCCGAGAGGTTCATAGACAGGACCATACGAGACGACACTGCAAAGGCCTTGAGCGAGCTCGCGATGAGAAAAGCGGAGCAGCTAAATGAGCGCTTCAGGGAGGTAAGGATCAGGAGATGCAGGAAATGGGGGGTGTGCAGGAGCGACAGGACCATAACTTTCAACTACTGCATATCCATGCTCCCAGAGGAGCTCCAGGATTACATAGCCTCGCACGAAGTTGCGCACCTTAAGGAGATGAACCATTCGGGCAAGTTCTGGGAGGTTGTGTCTTTCCTCTGCCCTGATTACAGGAGACTCAGGAGAGAGCTCAGGAACTACGACAGCAAAAGGAGAAGAGTTTATCAGCAGGCTCAGGCAGAGAATTTGACATAGAAAAGGACTGCCGCTATTGTCTTTACATCCACTATTTGGTTCCTCTTTATCATCCTGACAAGCTCTTCAAGCCTGACTTTTTTGACATCTATGACCTCGTCAGGATCCATGTTTGTCTTTGTCTTGGCAAGTTTTGTGGCAAGATAGCATGTGGAGAACTCGGTCTTTGTACCTGGAGATGGATATCCTGCGAATAGAAGCTGCATCGACCCGGCAAGGTATCCGGTCTCTTCCTCGAGTTCCCTGACAGCGGCATGCGCTGGACTCTCGCCTTTTTCGATCAGTCCGGCTGGAATCTCGTAGATGTACTTATTTATGGCAGGTCGGTACTGGCGTTCAAGCACAACGGTTCCATCATCAAGAAGCGGAAGAATTACTACTGAATTGCTGGTTACCATCCTGTAAAAATACGGCCCTCGACCTCCATTCCGTTCGGACTTGAATTTCTGTATGCCGAATATTTTCGTCTTTAATACCGTTTTCGACATGGTCTCACTGCTGCTTGTTGTCCTGTTTTGGCCTGTCGGCATATATCTCCGATGACAGCTTGAACCTGGATACGCTGTGTGTTATAAGCCTCCCCTGCCCTTTGAACGTGGCAAGGAACAGTCCGACCCCGCCGAACATTGCGGTCCTTGCATTGTCGACAAACCGCACCTCGTACTTTACCGTGGGATCGAATGCTGCGACGTGGCCTGGTTCTACCTCGGTCTGGTGCTGGTCATTTATATTGTGGATTATGACGTCTCCGACTATATGGAGGAAGATGTTCCCGGGGCCTACTAGCTCCTGCAGATAGAATCCCACTCCGCCGAATACGGCTGCGCTTATGTTCATCATGCGTATGGAATATTTGACTGTGGTGTCCGCAGCAAGGAAGGAGTGCTGTTCGACTACGAAGCTCTCGCCTTCACCAAGGGTAATCTGGAATACCTTCCCTGGGAATACGCCTGCCACTGCAACTTCGCCCTGACCGTTTTTAGCCTCGAACTCGGTAAGCAGTGCAGTCGTGCCTGTTGCCTTCCTCTCAAGGGCGCTGACTACTCCTCCAGCCATCCTTGGAGTCATTACCACATTTACATCCTTGCTGACAAGAGTGCCGGAATCGGCATATATCTTC
The DNA here is from genome assembly GCA_027345185.1 of Microcaldota archaeon. Classification (GTDB taxonomy): domain Archaea; phylum Micrarchaeota; class Micrarchaeia; order Micrarchaeales; family CABMGC01; genus JAJZNA01. Next base: position 6,338 of record DAHWIK010000012.1, on the reverse strand, counting down.
TCTCCCTCCTCAAGCGTAATCTTGAGGTGCTGCATGTTCGATCCAATTATATCATATTTCATTTCCTTCCACCAGTCAATTTGTTTAGTTCCTCGCCATCAACATTGAGCCTGTATTTTGACATGAGCTCCTTTACTATATCTGCCTTTCCTTCGTAGGACATGCGGTCTACTATATGCTTGAGTTCATTGCCGGATATCTTCTGCAGGGACTTCTCCTTTATTATTTTCCTGACTTCGATGGCTGATTTAGGGGAATACCTTATCACTTCGCCTATTCCGGCCTTTGTTATCTCCCCTTCTGAGTATCTCTTGAATATCTCTACAAATACGTCCCTGTCAAGCTCAGTTTCTATTCCTGCGCGCTCCAGTTCCTTTACCTTCTCGAGCAGTATGGTTGCAACGACCAGGTTAATGCCCTTGACTTTTGAGGTTATGTATTCGTATAGCGGTAGCCGTATAGAATAAACCATCTGTTCGGCTATTTGCTGGTTGCTCAGGTCCTTCTTTATCTTTGCGATACGCTCATCCATGTAAACGGTGTGCTCCTTTATTGCGCCGTAATACGACTCTGCTATCTCTATTGGCTCTGCATCAGTTTCAGGATACATCCTGGATCCGCCTGGAAGAGGCCTCATGAACCTCGTCGTGCACTTCCTTGAGTCTGCAACCGCACGTGTCTCCGGAGGCACTTCAGACAGTGCCATCCTTGCCCTGGACAGAGCGAATTCCATTGCCTTCTCGCATGCCTGCCTTTCGGCTGCTATCATAACGAATGCGTCGCCTGACCCGGCTCCCAGATGCTCTTTGATCTTCGCTACTGTCTGGTCATTAAGTTCATACTTGCCGAGCTCTTCGTCGCTGTGTATTACGCCCCTTACCCCGGCCATCTTTGCATAGTCGCTTATCTCGCTGCCAAGGCGCCTGTCGGGATTTATCTCCATGCCGAGGATCCCTGCAAATCCGCAGAGCCTGGCGCCAAGGACTATTCCTCCATGCGATATTGCATCCTTGATTATCTTTCCGCTCTCGTATTCCAGTATTTTTGTAAGCTCCTTGGGCTTGTTTTCTACGCTTGCCTTCCTTTCAAGCAGTATCTTTTTTATCTCTAACAGCTTAAGCTGCCTCGTGACCTCGTTCTCTATGAAAACATCGACAGAATCTATCTCTTGAAGTCCTTTCACCTCGACCCTGGTTCCGCCGGCTATGGATACGTTGACATCCTGCCTGATGGTGCCTATTCCCCTTTGGACTTCTGACGCGACTGCATCGCCCTCTTTTCCTCCTGTGAGCCGCAATATTAGGCCTATCTTGAGCGCTGCAGACCTTGCCTCGCCGGGAGTGGCTATGGAAGGATCCGTATCGATCTCTACAAGCGGAATCCCTATCCTGTCCACATTGTACACGGCCGCATCCCCTTTTATCGACTCTATTCCGCTTGATTCCTCTTCAAGGAAGACCGATGTTATAGGTATCGGCTTGCCGTTTACCTCTATCTTACCATCATATGCGACCATCATGCTCCTCTGGAATGCGCTTGGATCGCTTCCGTCCACCACCTCCTTCCTCATAGGCTCGATTTCATCGGGAATCCTTGCATCGAATGCAGATGCGAAACGCAATGCTATCGCTATGGCCTCCCTGTTGACCTGGTGCGGAGGCTCTTCGTCTATGTCAACAAGGCATGATGTGTTCTTGAATATGTTGTAAACGAAACTCCTTCCCCTGCTGCTCTCGAAGCTTGTTGAGCGGTCCATTGCGCCTAGCTCTCCTGCTACTGCCCTCTGCCTCCTTTCGACATACCCTATCACCCTGTCCTTACACGGGTCGGTGCTGCACGAACAGAATAGCTTCTCCTTTGTAGCAAGGCGCTGGTGTATCTCAAGTCCGCACTTGAACCCTATTTTCTTGTAGTACTCTAAATCGTGCAAAAAATCACTGCTCTGTGAAATCTTCCTTGAACTCCGTCCTGTATGTTATCTCTCCTGCAATGTTGACATTAAGCATTTCCCTTGCCTTCTTTGCGTCATTGTTGCCCAGTAGGAAACCAAGCTTTACATATGCAACCTCGGAAAGCATGTCTTCGCAGTTAACTACGCCGATGTCTTCGAGCAACCTGAGATTCCTGTATACGATATGGTTCACTCTGCCGTACACGCATTGCGAGGTGCCTCCCACGACTATGCCTGAGCCTGCCGCGTCTTTAACGTGGTCGAGCCATGAGAACTGCTTTACGCTTGGGGAACTTGGGAATTCACCCATCCCAGTGCCTTCTATAATAATTCCCCTGTATCCTTTATTTACATAATAATCTATTATTCCTGGGTCTGAATTCGGATGCGTCCTTACCAGCGCGACTTTGGGCTCGAATCCCGTAACTGCCGATACGCTCTTTTTTGCGCTTGCGTCGATTGGCTTGTAATCCCCAAGGTACTCGATCCTGCCTTTCGCGTCTATCGCACATATCGGACTGCTATTTATCGGCTTGAAGGCATCTCTTCTTGAAGTGTGCATCTTGCGCACTTTTGTTCCCCTTATGAATAGGTTTTTAGAGTCTGAGCTTGTGCCGTGCATACATATGCCTACTTCAGCAACATCGCTTTTGGCCGCTATGCTGCATGAACAAATCAGGTTTACAAACGCATCGCTTGAACCCCTGTCGCTGCTTCTCATGGCCCCGGTAAGCACGACTGGCGCGTTGAGATCCTTGAGCATGAAGCTTAGCGCTGCCGATGTGTAATGCATAGTATTGGTTCCTAGGGTTACCACCACTCCCCTGGCGCCGCTGTTGAGCGCCTTTGCAGTCTCCTCTGCAATCCTTTGCCATTCCACATATGTCATGTCTTCGCTGGCTATGCTCATTAGCCCATTTATCCCTATGTTAGCTATGCCATTGAGCTCGGGAACCTCGTGGAGGAGCTCCTCGGGCTTGGTGAGCATGTACACGCCGCCTGAGACATAGTCTATCTTGCTTCCTATTGTGCCTCCGGTATAGAGCATTGCTATGTTATTCAGCGACTTGCTGCTTGTGGCTTGGGCCTTTGGAAATGAGAAGTGATGGCTTGGCGATGACGATATTTTCGCTATCACTGTGCCTTTTTTGTACTTTATTCCGACGTTGTAGCCATCCTTCCTCTTTATGACCATTATGCCGCTTCCGCCTGCCTCTGTCTTTGGCATGAGTATGCCCTCTTGGGTGTCCGAATCAGATGAAATAGATATTGTATCGCCTATCTTTATGCCGAGTTTCTCGAACAGCCCAAGGAGCTCTTTTGAATACATGATACCATTAGGCGAAGTTAACTTAAAATCCTTTTTGTTGCGTACAGGCTCATCTTATCGCGTACTTCCTCCCTCTCCAGGTTATGCGCCTGGTCCTGCTTGCAGCAAGAAGGTTTGCCAGGTATATCGCAGGCATGAATATTACGATCAGCGATATCGTTGGGCTGGCGCCCCCTGCTCTGTAAGCAGTCCTCATCTCGCTCTTCAGGAAATGCGATAAAAGTATCAGGAATAATGGGGTTATGAAGTATGAGAGTACTATCCCTGAAACAAACAGCAGGATCTCTGCAGAATAGAAGGCCACACCATAATAGAGGTTTTTTCTGTAGCCGAGCACGCTGAGCGCCGACTGCCTGTTCGACCACTCGATGAACTTTGCGAATGAATCGTCTGAATTGACTATAGGCTGCGCCTCCTTTATGTATGCGATACCCAGTCCCATGGCCTTTGCGGCCTTTGTGAGGGATATGTCATCAGATACAGAGTATATTGAATTTTCCAGCATCTCCATAGTCTTCTTGTTTATCAGGCCCTTCCTGAACGCGAGAGAGCCGCCCCATCCGAATCGCGTTGAGCTGTTTTCCATTAGCCCCTCCCCTGCGAAGCCCCATACAAATTTTACCTTGGACCAGAAACCACCGCGCGGTGCGAATTTTGGAAATGTTGTGGATATGCCAATCATACCATCCTGAAGCGGAGCTACCAACTCCTTCAGCCAGTTCCTGCCCACAAGTATGTCCGAATCTGCTATGACATATGCATCATAATCCTTGAATCTCCTTATTGCAGTTATTATTGCTCTGACCTTGCCGCTCTCCCTGCCGCTGCCTCTTTTGTAATCAGACAATATGAATCTTATACCAACCTCGCGAATATGCCTGACAGCAGGGTCATCTGCGCTGTCAACGATGGCTATCACATCGTAGTTTTTGTAGCTCTGACCTGAAATTGACTTGAGATTGTCCTTCAGGGTCAGGTCCTTCCCCCTGCATGGAACCATCACCAGTGTTTTGGGCCGGTATCCCCTACCGTATGCAGTCTCTTTCCTCTTTTTCAGCAGAGGCATAAGATCTATCAACGCCACTCCAAGAAACACAAAGATAATGAATCCCATGTAGGCTGAAACAATAAGGCTCAATCATATCATCCTTGGCATTCGTAAATGGTAGGTAGCATTTTTATATGCTTTACCCCATATTTTAAGGTATGGCCAATGACTATCTTACAATATTGGTGCCTTCCGTAATTACTTTTTTTGTAACGATAATAGGGATCAAGTTCATAATTCCATATTTTTCCAGTGCTGGAATAATCGCTGAGGATAAGAACAAGGCCAAACCTGTAAAGATACCGAGCAGTGGAGGACTTGCCGTAGCTTTTGGAATAATAGTAGGTATACTCGCATACACCTTTGGCGGCAGCTTCGGGATATTCCACCCATTAGCCAGCGTATCCAGGCTTCTTGCCGTTTCCCTTTCAATAATACTCATAGCTATGGTGGGATTCATTGATGATGTAAACGTCAAGGTAAGGAGAGTCAATGCTACGGGCATGAAGGATATACGCAAAGGGCTTGAGCAGTGGCAGAAACCCCTCCTGACCCTGATTGGCGCTCTGCCTCTGATGGCAATAAATGCAGGAATCAACTATCTGAATATACCTTTTATAGGCTACGTATACCTGGGGGTCATCTATCCGTTGATATTGATACCGCTTGCCGTGATATTCGTATCAAATTCGTTCAATCTTCTTGGCGGATTTGACGGGCTGCAACCTGGAATGGGCATGGTGGCGAGCCTGGGACTTGTCATTTATTCCTTCTTTTTTGGAAATTACATTGGCCTTCTGCTTTCTGCACTTCTCTTCGTTGCGATTGCCGCGTTCCTGCCGTTCAATGCATACAAAGCGAGGATAATACCGGGGGACAGCTTCACCTATGCGGTTGGAGGCACTCTTGTTGCCATAATGGCAATAGGAAACGCTGAGGCGTTCGGCTTCATAATATTCATACCATGGATAATAGAGTTCTTCCTGCACCTAAGAAAAGGGTTCAAGGTTACGGACCTTGGAATACGGCAGAGGAATGGGACGTTCAAGCCGCCTTACGGCGGCAAGATATACAGCCTGACACATTGGGTGATGAACTCTGCTAAGGGCAAGGCCACCGAGAATTACGTCAGCGCCTACTTGACAGTTTTGGAGGTGGGATTCGTAGTGCTTGCATTGCTGCTCAAGGTGTACGGCTTCATGTAAGAAGCCTCCTGATGGCCCGTATCCTTTGCAAGGAGGACATCTGATGTCCTTATCAGCTTTGTCCTTCCGGCATGCTCTGCGTACTTTATCGCCTTCTTTGTTATGGAATTTGCAAGCCTTTCAATCTCCCTTTCAAGATCCCTCACTGCATCCTCAGTGACCTTCTCGGCACCTGCCTCCCTTATGAACTGCTCAATCTCGTATAAGCTGAATACCCTCTTTTCTGCCATAAAATCCCCAGAATTTAGAAACCAATACAGATTAAATGCCAAGCTTTAAAAAGATATACAAATATGAGCGAATAGTGGCAGTTAACATCGTGAGCGGGAAATCCCACACGCTTTAGCGGTGGGATGAGAGCGAACCGCAGAAAAGTGTATAAAGATGAATAACGATATAAAAGTCATGGAGCTGACAAGGACCTATAAATTCAGAATCTATCCTGATGCCACAAGGCAGGCAGAGATAGATGAAAGGTTGATCCTCGCGCAGCAGTTCTACAACAAGATTCTTGAGAAGTCGATTGCACCCTACCAGAACGGAAAGACAAAAGTTTCGATGGCCCAGTTCAACAGGTTCGTGAAGGAAATACTCAAAGACGACAAGAAATTCCTGAAACTATATTCACAGACAAGATGCGAGATAGAATTCAGGCTCCTGAAGGCATACCAGAACTTCTTCAGGAGAATCAGGGAAGGAAACAGAAAACCAGGCTTCCCGAGATTCAGGTCAAGGGACAGGTACAAGTCAATAACATATCCGCAGGACAACGGCTCATTCAGGATAGAAAAAGGAAGGCTCAGG
>DAHWIK010000009.1 GCA_027345185.1 Microcaldota archaeon | reverse complement strand
CAATCTCGCACAGTCAATACAGAACGCTTCATGGAACAGATTCATCCAAATGCTTTCATACAAGGCTGAAAGTGCTGGTATGAAGGTAATAAAGGTAGATCCAAGAAACACCTCAAAGGAATGCAGCAACTGCGGCAGCATAATGGACATGCCGCTATCCATAAGGGAATACGACTGCAACAGATGCGGCATGCAGTTGGACAGGGACATAAATGCATCAATAAACATACTCAAAAGGGCTAGGGAGGGACACTCCCAAAGTCACGCTCAGGGAGAGAATCGCCAATACATTTCAACAGGGAATGCAAACGGACCCGAAGAACTGAGAACATACCCTGCAAATGCAGGGGAAGCCAACGGCCTTTAGTCGTTGGAGGATGTCACCATATGGCTGTCAAGAAGATAATAGAAGCAGAATATCTCACAAACAGGCAGAAAATACTTATAGACCTAGCCAACTACCGCATACTGGAGGGCTTCAGGATCTCACACGAAGGTGGAAAAGAGGGCGAGCATTTATGGAAGAAGTACTTCAGCGACGCAGCGAAGACCCTCACAAATTTAGCAATTATAAGCAGATATAACCCCGAGGTAAAAAATCAGGCCCTTGATGCTGCACGGAGACTCAGGCGCATAGCAAAGGATAAAGACGGCAAGAGGACAGAGTATCTAAAGAGACTCGGGCGGCTCTAGGACGCGGTTCATTATTTGCCCTTTCCAGCGATATGCTATCTACCGGAACGAAGCGCCTCGCAGCGAACAATGCATACTCTCTTGAGCGGTCTTTCATCATGTTTGCCATAGTTACCAACAATGGCTAACGGTTCTAGAACACCATTATTAAAGGACGTTGTATGGTCCGTCAATCATTTAACTATGGCTAATTATGTTCACCGCCACTGCGAAAAATATGCCCTATTTCCTTACGAGTATCGGTATAGAGTTATCGAATCCGCACCTGTAGTATCTCTGTGCCTCTTCGTATCTGAGGCTTGCCTCTGCAGATGATCTGACTCCATTTATCGTCTGGATATCTTCGCCTGTCAGGTCTCCAGGAGCCTTTGCAGCCTTTAGTGTGATTATCGAGAGAAGAAGGGCATACTTATTCAGGCTTTCTCCATTGTTGCCCTTCAGCCTGAGCGCCTCCTGTGTCGCAGTATGCGCAAGCCACCATATTCCTGCAACATTCTTCGGATCCTCAAGCTGCACTACTGCAGTCCCGTCAGCCCTAAGCAGCTTCTTGAGCCCTGGCACGTGCAATGCGCCTGTCATGAGAACCAACCTGCTTCTATCATCTGCGCCTAGTATAATTCCGACCTGCTCATTCATCTCCGTATTCCTCAAGTCTATGGCGTCCTTCCTTGCCAAAGCAACCTCCCTGACAAGACTGACCACTTCTGGAAACAGACTGAAGCCTATGATTGCATCTGTAAGCTTTGCCATGGCGCGTGTTTCCGCTATAGCCTTAAGAATGAAGCCTTCCTTCCTCCCTACCAGCTTTCCTGTAGTGTGGTCTATGTCTATTGGATATATTGCTGTGACAAGTCCCTGATGCTTTGCCCTGTCGAGCTCAAACATATTAGACATCACGTTCTCGGCATAGTCTTCGTTAACCTGCATCTGCGCCATGAATGACTCCATGTCCGATCCTAGCGTCCTGCCGGATCTGCCAAGCACGTCACGCATGAAGCTTCTGGAGGCATCGTTGTTCGGGAATTCGTATGCGACTGCGATCTCTCCTCTCCTACTTACGGTCTCTATGCTCCTCCTGACTCTCATGTACTCTCCTGAGTCTCCGTGCAGCAAAGGCAGCGAATACACTCTGGGTCCCGACATTATATCAAATATTCATCCAGATTTCCATATTTAAGGTTTTTCTGCAAAGATTATCACAGTCAGTTAAACCTAAGGAAAACAATAAATATGAAGAATTCATAGAGCTTCAGTGTTGCATATGATCAGGCAATCAAGTCACAAGAAGCAGTTCCTCAAGTTAGCAGAGGGTATCATCAGCATTGATCCGCCATGGATAAGTGATGAGGCAAAGATTACTATGAAGAGAGAAATTGCAAAGAGCCTTTACAGCGTTGCGAGATATTCATCAAAAATGGGTCTCCATATTGAACTGCATGACCTTCCTGAGATCAGAATAAATGATGACGATCCCTTTTACAAGGGTGACTGTGTTGCATTCTACAGCAATAGAACCATATATATCAAAAACGCCTACTGGCCTAATCGCAGGGTGTTGGCACACGAGTTTTTTCATTTTCATCAGGACAGGTACGGGATACTTAATGAATACCGAAGCCACCCAGAGCAATCCTTCACGGAAGGCGGAGCAGAGTTCTTCAGCATGTCATATGTAGCGAGGCACCATCACGGAGCCAAAAGGATAGGAGAGATAACCAGTGGATTGAGGACAGAGATAAACTTCGTTGCCCTATATTCGCAGTTCAGGCAGCTCGAGGAGTCCGACAGGATACGATTCCTTAACACAGCACTCGGCCTGGGTAAGTATATCGGCGATTCGCAGGAAAAATACCGTGACGGGGCAAAGTTTGCATTCATGTCATACGCGCTAAACGGATTCCGCACAAAAAGGACAATAAAGGGCTTCTTGGAGCACAACAAGGACGGCTTGGTAGCGAATCTTGCGTCACAGCAATCCAGTCTCAGCGGAAGGGTAAATGACTTTATTGGTCTGTTAAGGAGATATCCAGGCCTTCATGACGGTTAAACTAACAAAAAAAAATAAAATTAAAAAGAGAAAAAAAGAAAAAGAAAAAAGTCAAGGAATTATTTCCTTGACTTTCTTGACATTCTGCCCCTCCTGTTCATCTTTGTCCTTGCGACGTATCCAGACTTGTCTATGAAGTATAGAAACCCATCCTGCCTCTGCACTCTTTCGTCTGTTACCTTTGCCTTTCTTCCTCTTGGGTTGTTCTTCATTGGTGTCTTCCAGACATGTCCATCCTTACCAAGGAAGTAAAGATAGCCGTCTTCTCTCTGGACGCGTTCTCGTCCTACTCTTTCAGCCATTTAATCACGATAATATTGCTACATATACATTTTTATATTCATCGTCGTGTCTCCGACATTAAAATACATGCAAGCTGGACGAGGGAGGGCATCTGGTTTAAATACATAAGCAGAGCAATTCTAATGTGATTGAATGATTGAAATTAAACTGTTCAAGAATTATGATCTGAAGGATTATACTCTGATAGACGCCTTCCCCGGAGTGGGCCTAGTTGGTCCAATGGCAGGAAGCTACATGATAGAGAAGCTGAAGATGGAATACATAGGATACATCGAAAGCAATGAGTTCCCACCCATAGCAGCCATACATTACGGAGTCCCCATGTTTCCGGCTAGGATATACAAGGATGACAAGTACAAGCTTGTAGTGGCTATGTCTGAATTCGTGATACCTGCCAACGTGGTGTTTGAGCTCTCAAGGGAGCTGCTAGCATTCGTAAGAAAGAACGGAGTAGCAAAGACAATATCTATAAGCGGGATGCCGTCCACAAAGCCATCCGGTGTGGCTTACATTACCTCTCCGGACCCAAATGTCATAAAGAAGGCTTCAAAACTCGGGCTCAAAACAATAACAGAGGGTGTTGTCGCCGGAGTAGGCGCTGTGCTCATGACAAATTCAAGCCAGTTCAAGGTCGAGTCAATGAACATACTGGTAGAAGTAAACCCGCAGCTGATGGATCCTAAGTACGCTGAGATAGCAATAATGGGGTTAAACAAGTTGATAGACATAGACATAGACCTCAAGGATTTGGAGGAAGAGGCCAAAGTGGTGGAGGCAAAGATGCGTGAGATGCTCAAGAAAATGAAGGAGACCCCAGAACACTACACCAAGGCCCAGGACGAGGCTACTGGTCCATCTATGTATGCTTAACGTGCAGGGGTGGCAGAGTCTGGTCTGGCAGTTCAGCCACAGAAAAACGCGCAGGACTTAAGATCCTGTGGCTTAGCGCCTTCGAGGGTTCAAATCCCTTCCCCTGCAAATTCTTCAAACCGATGACATAAGCAGAGTTCGGTTACGGAGCAAGCCACAGCAGATATCCAGCCAAAGCAGCCAGATTCGTTTAGCAAAACCGAACTGGGCAGGATAGCAAGCCGAGCTGGTGCGACAAAGGAAAGAAACTTACCCTACTCAGATTCAGGGAGCGTGCCAAAATCCACATATTTTCCTCAAATTCTGCCTGGAAAGGCCAGTTTTATATATCTCGGCAGGCCAGCGTATATCGTGATTCCTAATGCCAAGCCTGCTCAAAGGACGCTCAAGGAGTAAAAATGATGATGGTGCATTGACTGCGCATGCCGCTATGCCCCGGAGTCTGCAGCCTCTGCAAGTACTGGAACAGGGAGGCAACCATTCTCAATCAATTAAACTTCTTGCAGAAAACGGTCTGCGACCACTTACATATCAAGAGGCGCTTTTACGTTCCTCTGAACTGATAGATAAATTCAAGGGGAAGTGGTTTTGGCTATCTGGGTAAGGAATCCAAAAAGAAGATAGCACTTACGCATTTGATGTACAGGGCGAACTTGTAAAGGCAACTGAAAAAGAATCAATTGACCAAAAGGTTCGTGTCTGGTCTGGCAGTCAGCCGTTGTCGCTCAACGTGAACTCTGACGACGACGCGCGGGACCTTGGTAGTCGGTTCCTCCTCGGCGGCTACGGCTCGCCAGCCAGTGTTGCTCCGGTGGTCGTAGGGATCCGCAGTGCAGATGTGATTATATCAGATAGTAAGGTAGCTCTTGAAAGACTGCAAAGGAATTTGCCTAAGTGATGCTGCTTTGTGGTAAAAGCTGCCACAGGGCGTCCGCGCAGAAAATCAGACAACAAAATAGGCAAAGGGATTTGAAAAGCCGGCCATATTGGACCTGCCACGATTTATAAAACTAGTTCAGGTCTACAAGTGCCGCTCGAATTCATCCCATTCTATCTTAAGGTCCTTTAGCACGTACATGACCTGATTTGGCTAAGAAGGAGTTCATCCGAAAGAATAAGGGCAAAGTCTAAGATTTAACCCATTTTTCTATCATCGATGCTGCTGCTAGATGCGGATCCGGCGCAGCGAGCACTGAAGATATCACAGCTATCCCGTCTGCGCCAAGCCTCTTTATCATCTGTATGTTCTCATATTTTATCCCGCCAATAGCGTATATTGGCAAGGATACCTTCTCCCTTATCTTCCTGAACTCCTCAAACGAGACAAGTTTTGCATCGCTCTTTGTGTCTGTAGAAAACATAGCTCCAATCCCAAGATAATCAGCACCTCCCTCCTGCGCCATAAATGCTTCTCCAAGGCTCGTCGCAGATACCCCAATTATCCCTCCAAACTGCTTTTTTGCTGCAGCTATTGGCGTGTCATCCTGACCAAGGTGCACTCCATCAGCGTCTGATGCTATTGCAATGTCCAGTCTATCATTTACTATGAATAATGCTCCATAATGTGCACATAACCTCTTCAGCTCCTTTGCTTCTTCTACTGTAGGGGCTGACTTCTCCCTGTATTGCACTATCCTTATTCCTGCGTCAAGGAATATCTTTGCGCTCTGCAGGTGTGTCTGACCAAATGTGTTAGACGTTATTCCATATATGCCCTTTGGAAGCACCTTTATCGAATTCATGACCTCCCTTAGGTCGTGTATGTGCTCCCTGCCGCCTTTTGTATGCTTTAATCTGTCCATTAAGTAAGTCACATTTTTCTAATTTATAAACGATTGCTGGCGATACGTCATTATGTAAAATCAATCCGTTATGAAGTGTTCATATCCGTATTTTCTTATATTTATTCTTTTTGAATCCCTGATAAGCACGTTCTTGCTGCCGATTATCCTTCCAATCCTTGTTATCCTTATTCTCCTTGCTAAAGCCTTTCTCCTTAGCCTCTCAAACTCTGCCTCCTTAACTGAAAACATAAGCTGATAATCGCCTCCGAAGTTCAGGCACAGCTGCTCTATGTCTATTCCCTGCTTCATATTAACAGCAGAAGCCTCCTGAGACACCGGTATCGAATCATAAAATATCTCAAATCCAAGCCCTGTCGCAGAGCTGAGCTGATGTATTGCAGAATATACTCCATCCGAAAGATCCATTGCAGCTTTTATGCCATTATCAGATAAAAACCTGCCCTCATTTATCTTCGGATCGACATCAAGCAGCATTGCTGCACCAGTTTTGGAGCCCCTTTTCCACTCATAATATCCAGCAGCATTGCGTCCTAGCTCTCCAGTCACACACAAGGCTTCGCTGTCTTTCATATTCAGCCGTTGCATCATCCTTGATTTGTCTACTTCGCCTATCGCTATTCCAGTAAGCACAAGCTCCCTGCCTTTCTTCAAGTCACCTCCAATCATTTTTACATTATAACGATTAAGGCATTTCCTTATCCCGCGCTCCAGCCCAATAAGATACTTTGAGTCGAGTTTTGGCGGAAGTATCATGGATGACATAAAATACAGCGGCAAGCCTCCCATTGCAGCTATGTCGCTAAGGTTTATCGCCGCAAAGAAATATCCTACATCCATGGGATTCGCACCGCTTGGTATGTGCGTACTTTGTGTTATCGAGTCGTTGGTTATCAGGAGTCTATTTTTCCCAACATCCACATACGCAGAATCGCTGTTAGGCCAAGCATAGCTATACGCAGCACGTATCCTCTCTATCAGCTTCCTTTCGCCAAGCTTTCCAATCTCCATGAACAGACCTTTAACTATGAGATGCAATTTATATATTTCTACTGAAAAGCTCTATTGTGCCTCTGTAGCTCAGTGGTAGAGCGCGTCCTTGGTAAGGACGAGGCCGCGAGTTCAATCCTCGCCGGAGGCTTTAATTAAACAGAATTCAAAGTAACTGTTCCTCATTAAGCTCTATTTCAAGAGCCTTTAGTTCGGCAGAGCAGACATACACTAGCTTTCCCTTTTCATAGTCATCCAAGGCTTACCGCGCTTGGAGTTCTGATTCTTAGAGCAATGTTACAAAAGGACAGTAGCAAAGCAATGCAGATTATGATAATGGGCGATACGAGTGGATACACGGCGGCAAGAAAAACGCTAAAATAGTGGAGAAAGTTGAAGATATTGTCAGAATAGTCAGGTTGAAATCCCACAATGAACTCGATGAGAATACGATGGTCGAGAAGGGATACAAAAATGTGCCCTGCATGAAGCCACAAAGTCAAAGATCTAGCTGTCAGCTTATTGCAAATTCAAGCATCTGCCTTACCCTATCTATACCTATGGCCACAATAAACTTGCCTACTCTGGGTCCCTTATCCTTGCCTATGAGTGCTGTGTATATTGAGGTGAACAGTGAGTCAGCATCAATTCCTTCGGCCTTTGCAGTTTCATAAACCAGATTATGCACTTCAAGGTTTGTCATACTGGGCTTAAGGCCTGATATTAGCCTCCTTACGGCGTTCTTGTTAGTGTCTATTTTGGTCTCCTTTATCGAAAAATTGTATCTGTCCGGTGCGTATCCCTTGGCCAACCATCTCTCTATGTAAGCTGAAAGGTATTTCACGCCTTCAGGGTCGCCAAGGAGTTCTCCTACTTTATCCCAATCATGATATATCTGATAATTCAGAAGCGTGTCTACGAATGAGGACTTCCATCCCAGCCTCTTTACTGCGACTCTGAACGCAAGTAACTTCTTCTCGTCAGCCCTGTTCCCGGGCTCATTGACCGTGCTTATCCTTTCAAGATCGTTGTACAGTGCTATCAGCCTATCTCCAGTGAGGTCTATGTCCTTGTCCTTCTGTATGTCAGGCTCTATCAGCGAATACTTGAGCATCTCTGGCGGTATGAGCGTGCTGAGCTCCGCGGCGCTCATACCGATTCCCTTCGACTTTGAGGGCTTCTGGCCATTAATGAATATGAACCCGTACTTGAAGAGAACTGGGGGTTCACGATTGAGAATTTCCTTGTGTATTACCGGTGCGGTAGTCGCGCTGCCACCCATTGTCATATGGTCCATCCCGCTTCCTTCTATGCTTGAGTTAAACATTGCCTGCCAAGAAGGCCAATGCAGTCTCCACTGCAGTTTGTATTTGTGGTCGGATATCTTTGACCTGCCGCAGTATCCGCATCCTTTTGTGTACTTGGCATCCCTATTGCAGACGTATTCATACTCAGCATCGTTATGCCAGGTGACTCTTGTTGTGGCTATCTTTCCGCATTTTTCGCAGATTGGCATGATAGGGCTCCAGTCCTTCAGGTCCTCTATCTTGCGCATCGATGTTGCTGCGACAATCTCCTTAACCTTTGGCTCCTGCCTAAAGTACTCGACTGTATATGGGTCAAACCTGCCTTCATTGTACAGCTCATTTACCTTAAGAACATTGATCTCAGCGCCTAGCCACTTCATGAGCTTCTTTGCCTGATCAAGGTAATGATCCCCAAAGGAGGTATGGCACCCTAGTGGGTCAACAACATATACCAGGGGCTTTCCCAGTTCCGTGGCTAGGATTCCGCTGTATTTCTGCATCTCTAAGGGAATGCCGTCAAACGCGTCAAGTATATCTCCGATAAAATAGAAATCTGCGACCTTGCCCAGATCCAGAATAGTCTGCTGTAGCGTATACGGATAAAGGAATTCGCATATTGTCCCAAGATGTGCCGGACCGCTTGTTGTCATGCCACCTGTTATCACATACTGCGTCTTCTTTCCCTCAAGCAGCCGCTCCACAAGTATCTCTGTCCAGTGCTTATTCCTCATCTCTTCTTTTGATTTTTTCTCCATACCTTAGAACCTATAAGAATTAACAGATCATTTACTGCAGCTTGCCAAAACTAAACGCCGGAAGCACCCCACCCGGCGGATAATCCCGTTGCCTTATCCAGTAGATGGGGCCGAGGTTTCCTATTGTGCCTTGGTTCTCGAATCCTATGTTCTGGGGCAGTAACAGAGACGCAAACGACAATGTTACTGGATTTGCGTAGTCAACTGTAGCTGTTGCATTTGTGGGGTTAAGGCTGGGCACGAATATCGAGTATATTTCTGGTTTGCCGAAGCTTAGTCCTTGTGAATATTTGGCATAGCAGTAGCTGTCTATTGTCTGCAGGCCAGCATATCCAGGGCCATAGAACGACCCTATGGCTATGAGGTTGCACGCATTGCTTGAGGAAGCGGGAATGAGACCAACATCCTGATAATGCGGCTGTGTCGAATTGTCAAGCAGTGTTCCGTAGAACTCCACAACTCCCTGACCGAATGACCGCAGTGATATGACAGCACTGTATCCATTGTTCTGCTTTGAAGTAGATGGTCCTATAGTCAAACCATCGTTAACAATTACAGGGTTGGATGAAAATGCAGAAGAGTTTGACCATAGGTCTGTGTTGAGTCCTCTTCCAGAGAAATTATCGTAAAAGTTGAATACCAATGCGCCATTATCGTATTGTGCATACGCGGTGCTGAGCTCAGGAGCCTCACCGGTAGGGCCATCACGTGAAAGCACCGGGAAGTTCATAAAATCCATGTATATCGTTGTTGTATCATGCCCATCTATGATCATAGGGAGCTTCACCCACACAACCGTTGCTCTTGACGATGATGTTGCATTGCTCTCCACCCAGGCCTCTATCATGCTGCCTCCACCCTCCGGTGCAGTAGTGAATTCAACGTTATTCCAGTTCGGGTCAATATAAGAAGAGTAATTAGAGCTCGGAACCACTATCATATCCTGCAGCCCGGCAGGTGTAGGTGAGATTTGTAGGTTCCTTATGACTATAGGGACAGAGTAAATCTGCTTGTTGATGACTGCAGTGGTGGTTGAGGATACTGTGGTCTGCTCATTGCCGTTAGATGAGACTGAATTATAGACTACCACCTTTGTGCCCCCATTTCCTCCTGAAGTCAGGTTTCCACTCTGACCTGTTTTTATGATTGCATATGGTTGGTGGTTGAACAGATATGTATAGGCCAGAGCTATCGCCGCGAATATTATTATGACAAGGATCCCAATGATCTTGCTATTATCAGACATACGACCATTATTCGCACGGAAAGCGTGCTCTGATGTAGACTGGATGCGGAAATTTATAAGCCTTGTCATGTAAATTATCGGGCCTGGAGGGATTTGAACCCTCGACTTAAAGGTTAAAAGCCTTCCACTCTAGCCAAGCTGAGTTACAGGCCCGCAGCAAATATGACTTACCCTGCCAAATTTATTAATGCTTCATCTTCAAGTTATACTATTTATGGATGAGATAAAACTTGGAAGAAACAGTTGCATAATACCATTCATCGCATCTGATGGGATAAGACTAATCGGATTCCTTTCCTCAGTCTCAAGGAGGCCGCGTCGGTGCATTGTTTTCATACATGGACTGAACGGCAGCGCATTTTCACACATGGCCCTATCATTCGCTGACAGTCTTCCCAAGAGTCTTGCCCTGTTTTCAATCAACACACGGGGCCACGACATTGTTTCTGGACTCTCGAAATACACGGATGGAAAGAGAAGGAGGATCATGGGCGGTACGAGCCTTGAGCGCTTCGAAGAATCTGTTTTTGACATAAAGGGAGCAATAGATGCCCTTTCAAAGATAGGATACAGAGACTTTGTGCTGTGCGGCCACAGCACTGGATGCCAGAAGGCAACATATTATCAGTACAAGGTCAGGGACAGAAGAGTAAAGGGAATAGTACTTGTGGCCCCAGCAGATGACTACAATCTGAACCGAATAAATCTTGGAGGAAATTATAGGAAAATCAGGGACACATGCGCAAGAATGGTCAAATCAGGAAATGGAAATCTTCCAGCTCCCGGAGGCTCAGGATTTTCAGCGCAGCGGCTTGATTCAGTTTTAAACCTTAAAAGGGTCGAAGCACGGCTGTTCAACTATGATGGTAACTTAAAGGAGTTTGGGTCGATACGAACTCCGGTACTCGCCGTATTCGGGGATCGTGAGGAGTATTCCTTGAAGAAGGTTGATGAATATTTGGCTCTACTTGAAAAAAGCACATCGTCGAGGAGGTTCTCATCGCTTTTGATAAGCGGAGCAAACCATTCATTCGACGGAAAGGAGAAAACGCTTGTAAAAAAAGTTGTGAAATGGATAGAAGAACTGTAGATTATTTAGGCCTAAGATTCCTATTGAACTTGTCCCTATTAAATTTGAATCCCAACCTTTTTGACAGGTATATTGCATCAGATTCAGCTATAGCAAGTGAATTTGAGGCTCCAGGAGAAGGGGATATATTGAATATGGCATTCCCTTTTCGTATCTTTTCTTCTCCTATATTCAATGTCATGCTGCGCCTGTTCACTATTCTTGGGCTTATGCCACCGTATCCTTCTGCATGAGAAATATCCGAATATTTCAACGAAGGAACAAGCTTCACAGCCTCATTATCTAGGAACAATTTCTTGCCAAGCAACGGAATGCTGTATGATAAATGCCTAGATATGATACCGTACAGGTTATATTTGTCCAGTACCTTTATTGATGTAGGTATCAATCCAATACCGCCTGAGATTTTTGCGTAGTCAAGCGGCTGAAACTCACCTTTTTCTATCCCCAACGGCAGGTATATGATGGGTCCGAATCTTGTTACTGACGGATCGTTTATGTCAGGATCGCCATGAACCGCTACAAAGGGCATCTTGCCCATCTGCACCCTGTAAACCTTGCCATTCAATACCTTTTTAGATTTGAAGAAACCGCCGCCAGTGGCTATTATTGACAGATCCCCAGCAATACCTATCGATTTTGCAAAATATAAGCCATATGCACCGGTTGCAAATACGACAGACCTGCAGCGTATGGCTCTGTCTGCCGATTTGATGACATATCCATCGCCACCCTCACCAAATGCACATATCTTCGTGTTTAGAAGCATGTCTATCTCCTTGCCTGTGGACTTTGAATTCTTTACAAACGATTTTGCAAGCCTTCCATAATCAACCATGTATCCTGTTTCGGATTTGTACACAGCTATCCTCTCAGAGCTGTCCCTCCCCTTTATGAGGTTCGGTTCTATCCGTTTTACTTCGGCAATCCCTATCTTTTTTAAGCCCTTGTAAAGCCTCCCTGCAAATGACCTATACCATCTCTCTGCATATTCTATCTCTTCATCTCCAACTGCGAGAAGAAGCTTCTGACACCTCTTTATCATACCGCTTCCAGACAGGCCTGCACTCTTTTCATATCCAGGAATCAGTTTTGCTGCCTCATTTGTATTCAGTGCCTTCTCCTCCGTATAGTTTGTCTCAACGTCCCCAAAATGCAGGGTCTGGGAATTGCTCGTCCAGTCAGAGTTGAGCGAAGCTATAGACCCCTGCTTTTCAACCAGCGCAATTCTTTTCAGGTCTGTATAATTGCTGAGCGTGTAGAGCAAGGCGGCACCCACGACGCCCCCTCCCACTATTACGACATCATACAGCTTTTTGTCACCCACGCAATCCCTTTATTTCATTATTAAGATTATATCATAGCTATTTTAACTTTTTAGCCCATACTATGTAGGGCATATTCATGGCTTCCGCAGCTGAAGGCAATGGCCAATTCGATTGGGAGACCCATCCTGAGCTTGAGTCGTTCATAAACGAGAATGTCGAGTTCTTCATAAGCCACAACAAGTTCGCAAAGTGGCTCTCAAAGAGGATGATGGACGAAACCTCCACGCGCTTCGTTGACTGGATAGACCACATGGCGGTGCCTGAAAACCGCGTTACCGAAGTCACGCTCAAGAAGCTCGGGCTTGTTGAGATTAAAGAGATCGACAAACCTGATGGATTTCGCGTATTCAGGCATCCAAGGTCATACCTGTTTCCCATTCTCCTGAGCAGCGAAAAGGAGATGATTGTCACGCTCAAGCCCGAATGCATAGACGACTTTCTGCAGGCGCTCTCTATCGGAATAACTCCGGAAGGCGAACCATTTTCTCACATACGCTACGCAAGGATAAACAAGGAGGGGGACTTCATACTCAATGCCATAGAGAGAAGGGGATACAAAGGATTCAAGGAGAGAAACACCGGAGACTCCAAGGTCTACTTGGATGTTCTTTCAAAGTTCTACTGCAGGCAGAGATATTTCGATACAGACAAGGAGGGCATTGCCTACACTGAAAAATTGGTTGAGGATGCAACAAAGAGGCTGGAAAGCGCAAGGGTTGCAGATGCATTCTTCAGGGCGGAAAGGGCATATTGGCAGAGAAGGAACCGCGCAGGCCAGATGCAGAAGGAGAGGCAGGACAAGCTTGGACTTGGCTGGGGGAACCACGACCACCACACATACAGGTCATCAAGGGACAACTTCCAGCACATGATAAGTCTATTCGAGAAGATGGGATACGAATGCAGGGAGAAGTACTACGCTGGAGACGGAGCAGGATGGGGCGCTCAGATACTAGAGCATCCGATATGCGAGATAGTGGTCTTCACAGATGTTGACCTTGGTGCTGACGAGACGGATTTTGACTTTCCGCATGAGGGATTCAAGAAGAGGCCTGACAAGCTTGGCACCGTTGGTCTTTGGGTAGGTCTTCACGGGGAGAGCATACTCCAGTCCGGAATGCATCATCTCGAGGCAAGGTTCGTATTTGAAAAGCTTACTGCGGATTTGAAGAATTACGGCGTGAATGTTATGGCTCCGTTCTCAAACTTCGTCTTCCTGAAGCAGGCCTTCACGCAGGGAGATATATGGAAGGTTGATAAGAGCAGGCTTGACAAGCTCCTTGCAGAAAAATACATAACAAAGGAGCAGTATGACAAGTTCCTTTCTGATGGGGCAATAGGAAGCCACATGGAGAATCTGGAGAGGGACCAGGGCTTCAAGGGCTTCAACAAGGCTTCAGTAACCGAGATAATATCAAGGACAGATCCGAGAAAGCAGAGCCTTTCCGGAGCGTGATGGTCCATGTTAAAGATATTGGTTCTTGAGCCTGAATACTTTGATGATTACGCTATAAGGAAGCTAAAGACCATTGGGTCTGTCACAGCTAAAAGGATGTCAAGAGCCGAGCTGCTCAGTCGAATCAAGGATTTCGACATACTTGTGGTTAGGATAGAGGCTAAGCTTGACAAGGCAGTGCTGTCAAGGGCTGTCGTGTTAAAGGCAATAGCTTCTGCAACGACTGGATTAAATCACATAGACCTTGACTATGCAAGCAAGCATGGCATAAAGGTATTCAACCTTCACGGGGCGCACACCATTCCCACCGCACAGCACACAATGGCGCTAATGCTCTCACTTATGCGGAATGTGCCTTGGGCATATGGCAGCCTGAGCAGCGGAAAGTGGGAGAGATACAAGTTCATAGGCACTCAGCTCGATGGAAAGACGCTGGGTATAATCGGACTCGGCAGGATAGGAAGCACAGTGTGCAGGTATGCGAAAGCCTTCGGAATGAACGTCATTTATTATGACCCCTATGTGAGCTCAAAGCTTGCAAAGAGAGTAAGCCTAAACAACCTGCTAAAGTCATCGGATGTTATAACTGTGCATGCATCACTGAACAGAACCAGTGCAAATGAGCTTAACAGCAAGGAGATTTCCCTGATAAAGAAGGGGGCATTCCTGATCAACACTGCACGGGCAGAGATAATAGATTACAGATCAATGCTATCTGCCTTGAGGGGCGGAAGGCTGCAAGGAGCTGCAATGGATGTGTTCATGCATGAGCCAGTATCGGATCATGAAAAGGAGCTTCTCGAATATTCCAGGCGCAACGGAAATCTTATAGTAACTCCGTATATTGGGGCATCGACACGCGAAGCACTGCATCATGCAGGACTTGAAATAGCAAACGACCTAGTCAAAGAGTTTGGAAGGAAGAGAAGCCGAACGCAATAGGCCAGAAAAGGTATTATCTCTTCTTCTTTTGGGGCAAAACCTTGTGCCTTGTATCAGTCAGAACCATGTGGAAGTTATTGTCGTATCCCAATGCCTGCTTGAATGCATCGTTGTCTAACGTTATCGTACTGTCTGAGTATGGATCGTTTATGTAGAATGCATCCTTGTCATATCCCTTCACGACAATCCAGTGTGGTGAAGAATCAAGGTACGGATTGAGCGCGTTTGCGTCTATAAGCACTATGGGTATATGGTTTGTTGACAATGCCTTCTTCACCAAATTAACTGATACGTTGCTCGTGAATTCCTCCTCTACCTTTGCATCCTCAGATTTCTTCTTCATCTCATTCCATGACGCTGTAAGGGTGTCAAGATTGACATTTTCGTATACTGCGAGCTTCCTGTCATATCCCTCATCCTTTGTGTTGCTGAGTATCTTTACCTTTCCTCCCCTCTTTGCTATTGAATATGCCAAGCCGTACTTCGATCCGTGCCATACGCTTCCATTAACGGCTTCCTGCCATATGCTGTACTCCTCCTCCTTCTTCATCTTGAAGTCAGTGTTTACATGCCTGAGCACCATCATTGCGCATGCAGCCGAGCTCGTGAATTCCTCTGTCTGCGGGTAATGTTCTATTTCGAAAAGAACCTTCTCCTTAAGCTTGACCTTTGCAGGGACAGAGTTCCTCTTGGCCGGCTTCTTGATTAGCCTTCTTGCCACCGCCTTCCTTGCAGCTCTCTTTGGAGCCTTGTTGTTTCTGCCCTGCTTTTTCAAAAGTTTAGACATATTATCACGTTCGCGTTTGTAAGTGCAATGGTGCAGGGAGAGAGATTTGTTCAGAAGTCTATTGAACTCCCGCAGGCCTAAGCCAACAGATCTTGAGTCTGTCGCGTTTGACCAGGCTCCGCCATCCCTGCATCACCTAGTAATTATAACCTCTTATATTTAAAGTTTCATACCAAGTATATTGGGCTTGTTAATAGTAAATTATCTCATATATAATACTTACTATCCAATTTTATCTGATACTGATGAGAATTGAGAGGATTACTGATAACAAATACACAATCAAAAAGGAGACAATGCAGGGCATGAATACTGATGTAATCCTGTACACAAACACGGTTCTCCTCGACAAGATGAGCAAGGACCACACCACTCAACAGGCCTCAAATGCAGCGACTCTTCCTGGCTTGGTTGGAAACGTTTTAGTCATGCCAGATGGACATGAAGGGTACGGATTTCCAATAGGTGGGGTGATGGCATTCGATGCTGATAATGGCATAGTCTCCCCAGGATGTATAGGTTTCGATATCAACTGTGGAGTCAGGTTGATAAAGACTAATCTCACAGAGGACGAGCTAAGGAAAAACATCAATCCGCTCTCTGATGCCCTGTTCAAGAACATCCCAAGTGGAGTGGGAAGCAGACTGCAGATTGGCCTTACTCCAAACGATCTTGAAAGAGTCGCAGAAGAGGGTGTAAAATACATAATAGGAAAGGGTTATGGCACCACCGAGGACCTTGGACGTATAGAGGAGAACGGCGCAATGGCAGGTGCCGACTTCTCAAAGGTGAGCAAGGAGGCGAAGTCAAGGGGTCTTAATGAATTGGGGACACTGGGTGCAGGAAATCACTTCCTTGAAATCCAAAAAGTGGAAAAAATATTCGATGAGAAGACCGCAAAGGCCTATGAGCTTTACGAGGGCCAGATGGTCATAATGGTTCATACTGGGTCAAGGGGCTTCGGGCACCAGACCTGCAGCGATTATCTAAGAAGCCTGTTAGATTACCAGAAGAAAAACAAGATAGTGCTTGTTGATCAGGAGCTCGGCTATGCAAGGATAGGTGACAAGGAAGCCGATGACTATATCGGTGCGATGAAGTGTGCAGTGAATTTTGCATTCACCAACAGGCAGATAATAACCAATTCCATAAGGAAAAGTTTCGAAGATACTTTCGCCAAGAGCTCTGATGCTCTCGGAATGGACATACTCTATGATCTATCCCACAACATAGCAAAGGTCGAAGAGCACACGGTCGATGGGAAGAGGAGAAAGGTCTATGTGCACAGGAAGGGAGCCACAAGGGCATTCGCAAAGGGGCACGAAGATATACCAAAAATATACCGGAGCGTTGGCCAACCTGTGCTGATACCTGGAAGCATGGGCACAGCAAGCTATGTGCTGCGTGGCGATGAGGGTGCAATGGCAGAGACGTTCGGAAGCTCATGTCATGGGGCCGGAAGAATCATGTCGAGGCACCAGGCACTAAGGGAGATAACAGCAGACAGGACCTTTGAATCCCTAAGCAAGAAGAACATAACCATAAGGATACGCACTAAGAAGCTCGTAAGCGAAGAGGCGGAATGGACATACAAGGACATAGACGAGGTTGTCAAGGTAGTGAAGGAGAGCAAGATAGCAAAGCCTGTTTCAAGAAACGTGCCGGTTGCTGTAATCAAAGGCTAGGCGTGTACCATCATCATGCGAAGTTTTCTATCGCGCTTTCGTAGGCCTTCTGTATAATACCTATAGTGGTCGATACATAGCAGGCCCTTGCCATGCCGCGTGCGCTAGCACCCATTTCCACGCGCATCTTGTCATCTTTGTATATTTTGAATATGCTTATGGCAAGCTCATTGAAATTTCCGGACCTGAAGGTGAATCCGTTTATTCCGTTCATTACTAATTCAGACACTCCAGCTCCATCGCTTACCACTGCAGGGGTGTTATAAAGCCAACTTTCTACTACCACAAGCCCGAAGCCTTCGGTCCTTGAAGGTAATACAAAAAGGTCTGCCCTAGTGTATGCACACTCAAGATCAGAATGGTTGAGGCTTCCGGCGAATATAACTCTATCTTCCATTCCAAGTCTTTTTACCAGCGTCTTGAGCTTTCCCAGCCATATTTCGCTCTTCGGGTAGCCAAGATTATTGCTCGTGAAGCTGCCTCCGCCAACCAGCATAAGCTTTATCTTGCGGTTCTTTAGCAATGCCACTGCCTTGACTAGATCATCCTGGGACTTTATCTCATCCATCCTTGCAACATTCAATACTAGGAAGTCTCCGTTCATTATGCCAAACCTGTTTGCAAATTCGTCCATCCTGCTTCGCTCTACCTTCTTCCATTCGGATGGGTCTATGTGCGGATATATTTGATAAGCATTGCCTTTGTAGCCTGCTCTTATGAGCCCTTCTAAGTCCCTCTTCGTGCTGACTATTACTGCGTCGTTGCCTTCAAGTCCATTCACCACAAATTTCCTTATGTTCTTGTTCAGTATCTCTGGTACGAATGGTATGTGCCATCTCAGTATTGTTGGGAACGATGGCCCAAGCATTGCACCAAGTAGCAACTGCTGGAAATCATGTATTTCAAAAAGGTTTATATCCTCGTAATTCTGAAGCATGATCTTTGCAAGTTCCGAATTGTATTTGAAATAGCCAAGATAGCTCTTTATTGTAAATGTGCTAGTGCTGAGGTTGTGCACATTGTTCCAAACGTCCTCCTTGAACTTAGTATAGCCCTTGCTGCTTTCGTGCTCCAGATGGACACTTACCGCATCTATCCCCTTTGATATAATTATGTTCTTTGGCGCATTAGGGTTGAGGGAAAACCAGGTTGCCTTTCTCAGGAATCCGCTTCCAATAAGCTCCACAAGCTGCGATTTTATCATGGGTGCAACTCCTCCTACAGTGTAAGTATAATCCTGTTTGTCAAGTTCCGAGAGCTTTACTATATCCCTTCCAGGGTTCTTAGACAGCCTCACTACGGGAGTCTGAGACACAATACCCAAGTTTATTTTTTCCATTTTTATTCACTTAAACTATATACTGCAGGCATGCAGTATTCTTGTAATGTTTGCGTATCTTTTTAAGATTTCTTATATCGTCGTCTATCATGACCCCTATGCGGTATTCTCTGCATATCTTTGCCTTGTTATTCGGTATCGGCTCCAATGCGAGTAGCAGGTCTTTGTAGGCTATACCCCACCGTTTCAGTTTCTTTTTCTTCATCCTGAATACCTCCTCTATTACTGACTCCTTCTGCTTGTCGCACGAAGAGATTATGTAAATATCATTATCATTCTTTAAGCTGTTTGTCATCTTCCTGAAGAATTTCCTGTTTTCTGTTATTGTGTTGTCAAAATCTATTCCTATGTTCATAGCTCCACCATATGGCTTGAAAGTGTCACTATATCTATTAGCCTACAAATAATTAAAATAACCTGAGACAGTTTGACCATAAATTAAGTATCTTCAGCATGTTGATTTGAATTTATGTGCCGGCTTGATAATAAATGTGCAGCGGATGACGTATATAGCAAACCTAGAAGGTAATACAACACATTGTCGAGTAAGAAGTGTAGTATCATAATCCTGTCTTGCTATAAACGCTTTTTATAGTCCAAAACAGCAGATATTCACACACACTTTGCTATAATAGTCAAGAAACCTATTTCAGACCGCCGTTTAGGTCGGATATGAATTGATTCACAATGCCGGATAGACAAATAGCTTTTTCTTCAGAAATTGTTTCGGTGGTAGCCGCGCCGCAGTTTTTATGCGGCCAAATACTATCACTGAAGTTGAAAACATGGATAGTGAAACGACTATAAATATAAACCACAGTGTTGGGGGAGAATAAACATCACCTCTAATGGTGCCCGAAGTACAGATTTGGTGCACAAGGAATCCTTACATTGCAAAGGAGATGCAAGGAATTCTTGGACAGATTGCTCTTGAGAATGGTATTATCGTGCACGCCCTGTTGTTGATTCGGGTCATGTGCGCATGTTCGTATCTCTGCCTCTCTGGATGCCTGTTTCATTATGACTGCAATATCTGAAAGGAATATACGCATACAAGATGTCCAGGCTGCATCTAAACTTCAGAAAGAGATACAGAAAAGGAAATTTTTTGAGACCTGAGCATTTCTCCGGAAGCGTAAGTAATGTGACTGAATTTTGCTGTCTAGAATTACATCAACAAACACGAAAGATCATTATTGACTCAGCAAAACGACGTGAAACAAATGAAACTGCACTCCAACTAAAGTGCAGGTAAGCATTGGACGTTAGATCAAGGCAATTCGCTCGATGAGAATACCTCAACCATGGGGTTTGAGTATATCTTGCCCGTAATCAAACGCGGAGCAAAGCAGTCGTTTCACAGACGCGTCAGTTTTATGTCATTGTATTCAGATATCGCAGCAACAAGTCCTGCATGAGGAAAAAGCTGCGGGAAATTGCCAAGCGTCTCGTGTGTTTTTGGATTCACCCGCTCACCGAACAGTCGCAGTCGTGTAGAGTAACTTATCATATTTTTCATTGCCTCCACAGCCTTTGCTTTTCTGCCCATCCGAATATAGACTCTTGCTAGCCACGCGTTGATTAATGTGAATGGGTGGGAACTGTCGCTCTCATAATCATTTTCGGTTCTCTGCATCAAGCCACTAGGCAAAGAAAGCCTTTCCAATATGCGTTCAAGAGTGCCAGCGAACATGCGATCCTTTACTTCTATGAAATTATAAAGGGGCATCAAGAGCAAAGACGCATCAACGTTTTCACTTCCATAATATTTCACGAAAGAGTTCAGCCTCTCCGAGAAGCCGTTCAGCATTATATCCTCCTTTATCTCATCGCTCCTTTTTCTCAGATCGATTGAAGCTTCATTGTTACCCATTGCAAGTTTAAGTTTGCTGGCTCTATCCAGCGCTACCCAGTTCATGAGCTTGGTGTGAACAAAATGCTGCGGTTCATCGCGCTCCTCCCAAAGACTTATGCTCTTGTTAGTCCATGATCTCTTGCACCATGAGAGTATTGCATCTATCGCCCACATATTCTCCTTGATGAATCCCCTGTCACCTGACAGCATGAAGTAAGTGTAAAGTGCATCCATAAACTCGCCTTCTGTGTCCATCTGCACCTGCGTGTATGCCGCATTTCCAATCCTCACCGGTTTAGAGCCCCTGTGTCCAGAGAGCCAGCCTGCCTCGTCCTCTGCAAGCGGAGCCGTTCCATCAACCTCAAACAGCGGGTGGTCAAAGCTTTTAGACGAGAGGTCTATTGTGCTTATCATAAAGTTCAGCACACGCTGCGATTTATAAAGGAGTCCAGCTTTAGCAAAAGCCTCTGCCGCGTAAGAGGCATCCCGTATCCATACATATTTGTAGTCCCAGTTGTTCCTGTTCCCTATTATGGTTGGCAACGAAGTCGTCGCTGCTGCTATTATGGCACCAGAAGAATTGTACATCAATCCAAGCATGACAGACAATGAGCGCTTATATTCGTCAACGAACAATCTTGTCTTTTTGGCAGAATTTATCTGTGTTTCCCAGTATCTGATTGTTCTCCTAAGTGCCTCTTCAGGATCTGGATATACATATCCATTCAGGCTGAACAGACCGTATCTGAAATCTTTAGCATAGAGAGTGAGCATGTGTCCCTTGCCAGGATTGAACTTAAGCACCCCATCGCCGCAATTCCTGAAGTTGCCTTTTATGACTACATCAAAACTTTCAGCGGATTCGGGGTTCCTGAAGCGGATTCCGTCTTCCATCCGCTCCACCTCTGGGCATACTCTGCCGTAATCGAATGCGGGTTTTATCCTGGCAACGAATGGCACGTCCGAGTCAAAAATCCTTATTACCGAAGGCAGTCCGAAAGCAAGGAAATCTGTCACTTCAAGCGTTCCTGTTCGTGCAGAGAAGGCATTCCTCACAACCAAACTGTTGCCTATATAGGAGACTGAAGTAGAATACTTTCCCTCTGGCCGTATAGAAAAATAACCGCCAACTTCTTCGTCAAGTATGTTTGAGAATATGGATTTTGAATCAAACCGCGGGCATGGAAACCAAATGATGTTTCCATCATTTTCAAGCAAGGCAGTCCTGGAGTTGGAAAGAAACGCGTAGTCCGTTCCCTTTTTCATAAAACCATCAAATTTCGGATGCTGATTTTACATCCTTGATCCTAATGCTAAGATAAAGTGCAGACGGCATGTTCGACTTGACTGCAAGCGAGTCAAGCATATTTATTGCACCATTGATGTCTTTGCTCTTTGCTGCGTGTATTGCAAGGTAGTAAAATGAATTTGATATTCCCTTTGCAAGTCCATCATCGAGATATTTTTGTGCAAGTCTGCCTTTTGAATTTACATTGCGGATAATGTTGGCATATGTTTTTAGCATTTCAATCCCCTGTTTCGCGTTTATTTCATCCAGAGCCTTTTGCATATAGACATCTCTCTTAAGCTTAACGTTAGCCATGAACCTTATGAAGACCAGCGAATTGTCCGGATTCTGTGTATCGTTTATTATCTTCAACGCCTTGAAAAGAAACTCCTTTGATTTTGACATGAGTGCAACAGCATTATACTTGTTCTTTTGTGGTTCGTCGCTTCTCTTTTCAGCATTGCTGTACATGAATCCGCCCAGAGTATAGTCAACTCCATAGTAAGTGTAATCAGAGAAGAACTTGTAGAAGCTTGATGCACCGTAAAGGAAATGAGGGTCCTTGGTTGCAGCAAGTGCGTCTGCAGGAGCAATCCCGTCAATCCACTTTCCAGTCAATGCGCTATCCTGCATCAGTGCAAGGTTGTTCTCAATGTCCCTGTCCCCATGGACTACATCCTTGTCCTGCACAGATACGTAAGCTTCGCAGAAATTGCATATAGACTCCTGGACGTTGGAGAGCGCATATACCTTGTTCCCGCAGCATCTGCATATCAGATCCGTTAGGGATATTGAATCCTCCATTTTGATATAAGCTGCAAGTTTCATGATTAGTTATTGAAACAAACCAGAATTTAATTGTTTTGTATTCAGGGCTATCTCTTCTTAAGTACAACGAAAAGATGCATCTTGTCATAAGGTTCTATATCTATCTTCTGCACAACTTCGAATTTTGACGACACTGCCTTAAGGAAACTATCAAAAACCAGCATCGGGCTCTTCGATACGTCTATGCTCTGCGACTTTATTGCCACGTACGCATATCCCTCCTTCTTAAGTAGGTCAGCGTTCCTTAGCAGGATGACGTCCTGGTCCCTTGCGGCAACATCCTGATATATCGCATCAGTTACTCCAACTTCATCTTTGTAAAAATCAATATTGCGTGCATCCTGGAGTATAGGAAGCATGTTGTGCCTCTTTTCGCATATCTCCAGAAGGTCCCTCATGCTCCTCTCAGATATCTCAATGCAGTATACCGACCCCTTTTCGGATACAATGTCGCTGACGTGGCTGGCGGTTGTACCGGTAGCAGCCCCTAGGTAGAGGACATGCGATCCCTTCTTTATCTGAAGGTTCTTGAGTCCTTTCATTATCGCTGCAGCAAGCTTGCTCCTGTACGGGGTCCAGAGCCTGTACTGCCTTTCTTCATCATCCACTAGATCTTCATTATACACCCTAACCCCCTTGACAAGATTAAGGGTGGCAAGCTTGCCATCGACCGTGAAAACTCCATCAAACAGCTTTTCTACCTTCATATAAGCACTACATAATTCGTTGCACTAAATTTAATAGCGTTTGCAGATTAATTATATGTGATTAGGATGCGACCTCCTCTTCCGGCAGATAGGCTAGTTCTTGACATACTCCAGCTCAGCAAGGAGTCGGCCAGCTACAAGGAGCTGCTTTCAAAGTTCGGTAACTATAGCAAGGAGAAGATGGAGATAAGCGAGGTGATAATAAATGACCTATCGCAGAACCAGCCTTTCAGCCCAGTTGAAGAGACCGCCCTGAACACAGGCAAACCGTACATAGAGAACGGGCTAAGCGGATATTCTGCCACTGAACTCATACAGTACAGCCTCAAGGGGTACAAGTGCTGTGCAGTCCTTCCAGTCTCCAAGGACGGCAAGTCCTTCGGAACAATAACCCTTCTGTCAAAGGACGAAGCTGGGTTTGCACAGGATCACATTGCCCTCCTTTCGGTAGCATCTAGCGTGATGAGCAGCGAGGCAGGCTCAAAATACGAGCGCGACAAGAGCTTTAACATAGCAAAATACTTTGATGCGTCCTTCAACAACATGATGCCCCAGCTTCTCATCAGTGTGGAAGGAAGCATAGTGAAGGCGAATAAATCGGCACTGAACTACTTCAACAGGAGTCAGAAGGAGCTTCTAAGCACAAAGCTTTCAGACATCTTCGATCTGGATTCTATTTCAATGGAGAAGCTAAACAAGGGCAATGTAATCGAGTCTTCAGGTAAGCTGTATCAGGGAAGCATATTCGAGATATCCCCAAGCAAGATAAACGACAGCCTGATGCATTTAATGATAAACGAGATAGGAAAGACTAAGGCTGCGGAGGAGAAGGCAAAATTGCTTGACAGGAGCAACGACGACGTATTCATGATCCTTGACAAGAGCCTGCAGATATCCTGGGTCAGTAACGCCTCAAATACGATATTCGGGATACTGGGTGACATGATAGTCGGAAGAAAGTTCCCTGATTTTGTCACCGTGCCAAATACAATGGCTGACATATTGCAAAAACTAGCAAATAACAAGTATTCGGGCCAGATAAAGCTGAATTTCGGCAACGAGGTTGAGCTATACGCAAACCTGATGGCTTACAGGAGCGGCGACAATTTCTACTGCATCATATCAAAAGACTATGAACGCCTCACGAAGTTCGCAGAGAACGTTACAGAGGACGTGATAGGGCTGTCAAACGATCCGATGATAGAGACCGACACATCTGGTTATATCCTGTCTTACAACCGGGCTGCAGAGATACTTTTCAACATGATCAACAGCCTCGTTGGAACGCAGATATACTCGCTCTGCGCCGACGATGAAAGCCAGGCAAAAATGTCAACTTCCTTTTCCGTAGCGAGAAACAACGGATACATAAAAGACGTATATGTTAACCTGCTGGAACTGAAGGACAGAACAGAGATACCCTGCGTCCAGACCGTAAAGGCGCTTCTAGACCATAATGGGAACACGTCAAAATTCCTGATAATGAACAGAGAGCTCCTCACAAAGAAGAGGATGGAGGAGATGGAGGACGCAAAGGAGCGGGCAGAGGACGACGCCAAGAAGCTGAAGGCAGAGAGCGACCTAAAGTCCCAATTCATATATAACATATCCCACGATCTGAAGACGCCCATAACAAACATAATGGGATTTTCGAAGCTCCTTCTCACTGATGGGTCTGATACACTATCAAACGAGCAGAAGGACTACATAGGTATAATATACGAAGAATCCGAAAGGTTCCTGCAGCTTGTCAAGCAGATACTAGATGTGGCAAAGCTACAGTCAGGAATAGTCAAGCTTGATCTTCAGCCTGTCAACTTCAATCAGATAAAGGACAACCCAAGCATAAAGTCTCTTGCAGAATCATGCACTAACAAGGGGTTGGAGTTCTTATGGGTGGTGGATTACGATGTGCCGGAAATCACCGCAGACCCAAACAGGGTAATACAGGTGTTCTCAAACCTGATAGGAAACGCAATAAAGTTCACGGAGAAAGGAGGCATAAGCATAAGGGTAACTAGGAAGAAGGGAAGCGTAAGCATAGATGTTTCGGATACAGGCATAGGCATAAGCAAATCGGACGTACCTAAGATATTCAAGAAGTTCTATCAGCTGAAGAGGGGACTGGTGAAGCAGGAGGGCTCTGGGACTGGTCTTGGCCTGTCAATAGTCAGCGAGATAGTCCACCTCCATCACGGGCAGGTCCGCGTGATCGACTCAGATCTTGGAAAGGGAACGACCTTTAGGTTCACGCTGCCGATAAAGGCAAAGATACCCAAGAAGACGCTGAAGTACAACAAGGCCGAGCATCAGGCACCCTAGGATTTCCACTGCCCATCCTTGATCTCCCAATCTATCCAGTCTGATATTTCGTTGATTAACTTTACCCTTAGGTAAGATGGTATCCCGAATGCATAGGTCTCTATGAAGGTTCTGATCTGCGGCAGGGTCCGCCTATGAATGGATAAAAGTATTATGTCACCGGCATAGTCCTCAGCGTCTGTTGCATACGCTTTGGCCTCAGCAGCATGCAATGCCGCACTATAAAAATCGTGTGCTTTGATATCCCTTGCAACTTTCTTAAATGCAGTAACATAATCCAACCTGCTTTCTCTGTATTTTAAGTGTGCCTCCCTACTGCATGTCTTCAATACATTTTCATATTGCCGAAATTCCTTACGCCTTGCCCTTTTCCTTTCAAGAAATCCATTATTATCTGGAGCTACTTTTGTAGCCATAGTTTCCACTCAATTGCTACAGATCCTAATAAGTCATACTCCGAATATGGCGCACGGATCTGAAGTTTTGTTAAGCACCGTGTAGTTTTCCAATACTGCATTGTAATTATTCCCAAAGTCACCGCTGAATGTTGAAGTTATTATGAAGTCTCCGGATAGGTTGTATTTTATCAAGGCAAACTGATGGTTTCCGGCCGCTATAACTTCGGTATACGTGATGCTGTAGTTCCCGCCTCCGTCATTCACTCCACTGCTTGTTATCTCCTTAGGCACATAATAACTCACGTTCTGCAGCGTCTGCTGGCCTGAAGGCACCTTTCCCAATTCAGTATCATAGGCAGTGGTGGTGCATTCAGAATTCTGTTTGATAAGTATATTGCTGAATCCGTGTATTAGCGCTCCAGTCTGCGTTCCATTCAGGCTCATTATCGCCTGTGCTGTCTCATTAACAGCAGGTGCAACTGTGGTTGTGGCGGCAACTGTAGTAGTGCTCTTCAACGTTGTGACTGACCCTGAAGAAACAGTCGTTGTCCCGGAAACAGTGGTTGTAGGCGAAGGAGGTCCAACCTTCCCTATTGCACCTACCATCATGACCCCAGGACTTACCCTGACGCCGAAGCCAGTAGGTATGTATGTCAGGGTCAAAGTGGCCGCTTGGGATGTAGATGACACCAGCAGAACGTTCAGGTCCGCTGTCGGAGACCCAGTCAGGCTCACATTTGCAGACTGACCTGGTGAAAGATGCAAAACTGTTATATTGAAAAGAAGAGGCCTCCTGCTCAGGTATATTGTTGCATTTGAAATCGATGTTGATTGTGCAAGGATTGAAGACACGTTTTTGTCACTTGGCAGGTAGAAGTTGTAGGTCGCGTTCCTTGAAAGTGATTCCGTTGTGGCTGTGGAAATTGTAGGCACTCCACCCACAAGCATAAGAAGAGCTGCAATTATGATGACTATGGCTATTGCGATTGCAGCTCCAGTACCAAATCCCAATTTCATTCCAACCAGCCAAACCTATAGCATAATTGAGTGGGTAACAGCTTTTATATTTTGTGCATAGGCCTCCGAAGCCGGATTCACCTAATCCTGGCAAGGAAGCCAGCGCCGCTTGCTGTGGGATGCACCTATCAAGGAATGCAGTGCGTTGCTTATTACACGATATGTCCACGGCTTGCAGTGGGGTTGTTGGCTGTCAAAGCGAAACGCAGGTGTGCTAAAGGCATTCAAATAACGACTATCAGAAGCAGAAAAGAACTTATTTATTCCTTTGTTGGGTATTAGGTATTGGCGATCAAATGGATTCTCTCAGTTCAGACATAAAGCCGGACATAGTGTCAATGATAAACGACAGGCAGGAAGTCACCTACAGCGAGCTGAAGAGCTTCGCCTCTTCCCTGAATGTAGAAGAGGATGTACTTAGAAAGAGCCTCAAGGAGCTAGAAGATGCAAACACTATAGCCTCAAGGAGCAGTGGAGGGATACTTACCTACTACGTCCTGCAGAGCGAGAACGTCCTCAGGAGGATAATCATAGTAGAAGACGACAAGAACATAAACAAGCTTATGTCGCTTAGCGTTGGGAAGGGATTCGACATAACCCAGATCTACGACGGCAAGGAAGCACTCCAGAAGATAAAGTACGAGAAACCAGACCTCGTGATACTGGATCTTATGCTTCCTGGACTAGACGGACTTGAGATATGCCAGACAATAAAGAAGAGCCCGAGCCTGAGCGACACCATAGTTATAATAGTAAGCGCAATGGATGCCACTTCAAACAGGTTCAAGGGGATAAAATACGGTGCCGATTACTACATAAAGAAGCCTTTCGACCCGGTGGAGTTGAGGAGCCTTGTCACGATATTCCTAAAGAAGAAGGGGAAGAAGTTCGATCCACTTGTTGATCTTCCAAACGAGAACAAGATATCCGACGCAGTAGAGAAGGCCGTGAAGAACAACGACAGTAACTACGAGCTGGGTCGCATACGTGTAGAGGGTCTTGCAGAGTTTGCAGGAAGGTTCGGAACTGATTCAGGAATAACGATACTGCGTCTGGTCTCCCAGCTGCTTCAGGACAAGGTCAAGGAGAGAGGATCTGACGTGTTTGTGGGATTCCTTAATGGCGACGACTTCGTGATAGGCGGGAACCAGAACAAGCTCGATAGACTCATACCTGACATAAAGATCGAGTTTGCAGCAGTCCTGCCATTCATATACCAGAGCGAGGGCTACAAGCCAATAGAGCTCGGAATAGACGATATCTACGGCGCAGAGGCTCCAAAGCTTGACCTTTCATACACCACGATAGAGAAGGACTACCTTAGGGAGAAGAGGAGCGAAATACTCAGGGGCAAGGACAAGACATCGATAGGCTCATATACCTACGAAGAGCTCAGGAAGATGTTCGGAAGCGAGAACCTCGACATAATAATAACAAGGGGCCAGGGTGGGGTAAGGCTCTCAATAGGGAAAGGATCAAAGGACGATTGACTTATCCCATCTTCCTTTATTTGCTGCGCTTCTTGGTAGGCTTGGCTCTTCTTGATGAATCCTTTGTGGATATAAATCTCCCAGAGGATTTCTTAGCATGATTTCTGTGTGACGTAGCTGCTGAAGAGCCTGTGCTTTCAAGCAGGTCAAGGACATGGGCGTCATCCTCAGGCCTGTCAGCAGCAGTGCTGAGCAGCGCCTCACTCTCGATAATTCCCTTCTCTAAAAGCTTATATATCTCCTGTGTCCTATTGAATAACGCCAGCTTATTAGACGATTTTCCCTTTGAAGATTTTTTGTTTGCCATACAATTGACCAGTTTTATGACTTAACAGCGCATAAATATTTATATAATTGTTTTGTAGCGATTTCCATGATAACCTACTTGAAGGAACCCATCGGCAGCAGCATAGCCTAAAGAGCCTAAATGTATTGATCAGTGGAGGCCTTAGTCAAAGTACAAGTTCCTGCACATATTAGCCAAGGACATGGCTGCGGTTGTAGTAATGGGCGCTATGGGCGCATGACATGGGGTTATAAAAACTTTAAAAGCCAGATAGAAAAAAAACGATGATGTCTAATGAAATTCATAATTAAATCTCCTTACAAGCCTTCACCAGGGCAGGCGCAGGCAATAGATGAAATTGTATCTGGCTTTTCACAATTCCAAAAAGAGACCCTTTTAGGCATAACTGGGAGCGGAAAGACCTTCATTATGGCAAATGTGATACAGAAGCTCCAAAAACCAACCCTGATAATAGCCCACAACAAAACCCTAGCTGCCCAGCTTTATACAGAGCTAAGCGAATTCTTTCCTGACAACAGGGTCGAGTACTTTGTCTCCTATTACGATTACTACCAGCCCGAATCCTACATTCCAACCACCGATACCTATATAGAGAAGGACTCTTCGGTCAATGAGCAGATAGAAAAGATGAGGCTACATGCCGTATCAAGTCTTGTAAGCAGGAAGGATACTATAGTGGTTGCAAGCATCAGCTGCATATATGGAATTGGAAATCCCGACGACTTCATGAGAATGTCTGTGCACCTAAGTAAAAATGCAAATATTTCAAGGCGTGGACTGCTTAGTTCCCTTGTTGGAATACAGTATCAGCGCAACGACCAGAACCTTGAACCTGGAAAATTTAGGGTTCGCGGCGACACAATAGATGTCATCCCCGCATATGAGAACAACATAATCAGAATAGAGCTAAACGGAGATAAAATAGAAAGCATAAAGGAAATGGACCCAGTTACTGGAGATATGGTAGTGAAGATAAACGACATAGTTATCTATCCTGCAAGGCAGTTCGTTATCCCGCCTGAAAAGCAGAAGGCAGCAATAGAGTCTATAAAGAAAGAGCTTGAAGAGCAGCTGCCAAAGCTTGGGGCGCTCGAGGGGCAGAGGCTTGAGAAAAGAGTGAAATACGACTTGGAGATGATAGCGGAGATGGGATATACTAGCGGGATAGAGAACTACAGCAGGCATTTTGATGGGAGGGCTACGGGCCAGCCGCCGCATGTGCTCATAGATTATTTCCCAAAGGACTTCCTCATGATAATAGACGAGAGCCACCAAACAATACCGCAGTCAAGGGCAATGTACAATGGGGATTTCATGCGCAAGAAGAACCTGGTTGATTTCGGATTCCGGCTTCCCAGCGCATTTGACAACAGGCCTCTAAAGTTTGAGGAATTTGAGTCAAAGATGGGCACGACCCTTTTTGTATCGGCAACTCCTGCACAATACGAACTTGGCAAGAGCGGCAGGAAGATAGATCTGATAACCAGGCCTACTGGACTGCTTGACCCTGTGGTTGAAGTCAGAAAGATGGAAGGGCAGATGAAGTATTTGATGGAACAGTCCCAGGCAACAATAGCTATGAATAATCGCGTGCTAATAACAACACTCACAAAGCGAGCAGCGGAAGATCTTACCGACTATCTTGCAAAGGAAAGCTTCAAGGTCAGGTACCTTCACAGCGAGATAGAGAGCCTTGAGAGAATAGAGTTAATACGCCAGCTGCGCGCAAAGGAATTTGACATACTTGTTGGAATAAACCTTCTGCGTGAAGGGCTCGACATACCAGAGGTCGGCACAATATTCATACTCGATGCGGACAAGGAAGGGTTCCTAAGAGATGCAAGAAGCCTGATACAGATAATAGGCAGGGCTGCAAGGAATGTCAATGGTCGTGTGGTGCTTTTTGCTGACGTGATGACAGACTCGATGAGGAAGGCAATCTACATAACAGAGCAAAGAAGGGCAGCACAGATGGAGTACAATAAGAGATACAACATAACTCCAAGGACGATTGTCAAGAAGATAGACGAGAAGAAGGCGAACATGACTGGAATTAAGCATCTTGGAAAATCAGACATACAAAAGGAATTGGTAAAAATGGATGCACAGATGAAGAGCTTTGCCGAAAACCTTGAGTTTGAAAAGGCAATAGAAATGCGCAATCGAATAGAGGATATGAAAAAACAAGCGGCGAGGCAGGGAAAATGAGAGATAACATTCTTGTAAAGGGAGCAAGGGAGCACAACCTCAAGAATATCGATGTTGAAATTCCAAGGAACAAGCTTGTAGTCATTACGGGCCTTTCAGGATCTGGAAAATCCACACTTGCATTCGATACGATCTACGCCGAGGGCCAGAGAAGGTACGTGGAAAGCCTCTCATCATATGCAAGGCAGTTCATTGGACTTATGGACAAGCCCGATGTTGATAGCATAGATGGACTTTCGCCGGCAATAAGCATAGAGCAAAAGACAACCAACAAGAATCCAAGGTCCACTGTGGGAACAGTTACTGAGATTTATGATTACCTAAGGCTTCTTTATTCAAGGATAGGAACGCATCACTGCCCGAAATGCAACAGCTCGATAAGGCCTCAAAGCACCGAGAACATAACAAGCCTTGTGCTGGCCTCAAAGGGCCAGACACTAATCTTCCTCGCGCCAATACTAAGGGGGCAGAAGGGAACGCACGAGCAGGTAATAGAAGATCTAAGAAAACAGGGGTTCTCCAAAATTAGAATCGACCAGAAGATTTATTCTTCCGATACCGTGAAGCAGGAGGCGAAGCTTGCAAGGTACGAAAAGCATTGGATAGAGGCTGTAATAGACACGGTAAAGATAGATGATGAAGAGAGGTCAAGAATCTCAGAGTCAGTTGAGCAGGCACTGCTTGTAGGAAAGGGAAAGATGATAGTGATAAGCAACAAGCAAGTAAAGGACAAGAAGGAAATCAACAGATTTGCTGACGAGACTTCATATAGTACCTTCGGTGCCTGTCCTAACCACCCCGAAATAGTATTCGAAGGTCTTGAACCGAGGATGTTCTCCTTCAACAGCCCGTTCGGGGCATGTCCCGCATGCCACGGCCTCGGTGAAATAACGGAGATATCTGTTGATCTTTTGATACCCGACCGATCCAAGTCAGTAATGGACGGTGCAATTGAGATATATGGAAAGTTCGATCTTGCATGGAGAGCGCAGCAGATAGCAATCGCAGGCAAGAGGTATGGATTTGACGTATGGACTCCAATAAAGAAACTGACAAAGGAGCAACTTGATGTGCTGCTTTATGGAGATAAAAGGCCCGAGCCAGCCAAGGGCAGATGGCACAATCACACGGAGGGTGGCTTCGAGGGGGTAATACCGCAGACAATGAGGCTTTATAGGGAAACAAAGAGCGAATGGAGAAAGGAGGAGATAGAAAAGTTCATGAAGGGGGAACTCTGCAAGACCTGCATGGGCAAGAAGCTCCAGCCAGTCGTACTCGCAGTCAAGATAGAGGGAAAGAGCATAATAGATGCCACAGACCTTAGCATAGACCAGTCTGTCGAGTTCTTCGGTAAGCTTGCATCTAAGCTTCCCGAAAAGGAGCTTGCTATTGCAATGCAGGTGCTTAAGGAGATAAACGAGAGACTAGGATTCCTCAAGAATGTCGGCCTTGGATACCTATCTCTATCAAGAAGTTCAAAAACAATATCTGGAGGCGAAGCACAGAGGATTAGGCTTGCAACACAGATAGGAAGCAACCTTATGGGGGTGCTTTATATCCTTGATGAGCCAAGCATCGGTCTTCATCAAAGGGACAATGAAAAGCTTATACAGACTCTGCAGGGGCTTCGAGACATAGGAAATACCTTGATAGTGGTCGAGCACGACCTTGACACAATACTTGCTGCCGATTATATTTTTGATATGGGTCCTGGCGCAGGAGTTCATGGGGGGCATATAACTGCTCAGGGAACGCCAAAGGAGGTAATGTCAAACAAGAAAAGCCTTACGGGTAGATACCTCTCAGGCGATCTTAAAATAGAAATACCCAAAAGTAGAAGGAAGCCGATAGAATACATGGAGATAAGGGATGCAAAAGAGAATAATCTAAAGGATATAACCCTCAAGTTGCCACTTGGGGTCCTGTGCGGCATAACTGGGGTCTCAGGCTCAGGCAAAAGCACTCTCATGAACCAGACGGTAATGCCACTTCTCAAGAAGAAGTTTGGTGAACAGACGGACCACATAGGAGAGCACACTTATTTCTTCGTTCCAAAAATGGTAGAGAACGTGATAGTCATAGGCCAGGACCCAATAGGCAAGACCCCGAGAAGCAATCCAGCGACGTACACAAAAGTATTCGACGAAATAAGAAAACTCTTCGCCTCAACAAGAGATGCGCAGATCAGAGGATTCAAGGAGGGAAGATTCTCATTTAACGTAAAGGGCGGAAGGTGTGAAACCTGCGAAGGGGACGGAGTGCTAAAGATAGAGATGAATTTCCTTCCTGATGTATATGTAGAATGCAGCGAGTGCCATGGCAAGAGGTACAACAAGGAGACACTTGGAATACTTTACAAGGGCAAAAATATTTCTGAGGTGCTCAACATGGAGATCGAGGAGGCGTATGTCTTCTTCAATAACATACCTCCCATTGCAAGAAAGATCAAGACCCTTGTTGAGGTTGGACTTGGATATGTAAAGCTCGGTCAGAGTGCAACAACACTATCTGGCGGAGAGAGCCAAAGGGTCAAGATTTCAAAGGAATTAAGCAAGTACAAGAAGGGGCATGTAGTTTACATGTTGGATGAACCGACTACAGGACTTCACTTTGAAGATACGAAAAAGCTCATAGGAGTCTTGAACGAACTTGTTGCAAAGGGAAACAGCGTATTTGTAATAGAACATAACCTCGATGTCGTAAAAAGCTGCGATTACCTAGTGGACCTTGGTCCAGAGGGAGGAATGTCAGGAGGCAGGATAGTTGGAATGGGCACGCCGGAAGAAATAGCCAAATTAAAGGAGTCGTATACGGGTCAGTTTCTAAGATCAGTTCTTGAGGTACATTGAGGTACAAAAATCATGATGGAAATAAAGAAACCCGAAGATTTTCACGCTCTACAGGTGCCTACTAATCCCGGAGTCTATCTCTTTCATGATGATAACAATGTAATTCTCTATTGTGGAAAGGCAAAGAATCTACGCAACAGGATTGGAAACTACTTCTCAAATTCAGATGGGCTTGCGATAAAGACAAGGATGCTTGTATCAAAGATAAGGAAGATAGATTGGATAGTGGTAAGGAGCGAAGTTGAGGCTCTTCTATTAGAGAACAAACTGATCAAGCAGCACTCGCCAAAATACAATATCAGCCTAAAGGATGCAAAAACATTTGCATATATAGCTTTTACAAAGGATAATTTTCCAAGAATCCTTACATCTAGAAAGACCAGCCCGAAACTCGAATCTTTTGGCCCGTACACTGATGCAATGAAAAGGAGAGAACTCCAAAGACTAATAGTCAGCGTCTTCAAGATAAGGACGTGCAAGACGCTTCCTAACAGGGCGTGCCTTAATTACCACATAGGAACCTGTACAGCACCATGCATCGGAAAGGTAAATCAAGAGGAATATCAGACGCAAGTAGAGAATGCAAGAATCTTTCTTAAGGGAGGAAGTGAGCAGACAGTAAATATGCTTACAGAGCAGATGGCTTTGGCATCCAGAGAGGGAAGATATGAAAGAGCACTTGAATTTAGGAACCAGCTAAGCAGCATCAACCTTCTTAGCGCAAAGCAGATAGTCGACCATGAAAGAGATTTCGACCAGGACATAATAGCATTCAAAAAGATAGGCGAGCGCGTAATGGTTGTGCAGATGGGAGTAAGGCGTGGGGTGCTTCTAGGCAAGAAGGACTTTGAGATTGAGCATCAAGAAAGCTTCGAGAGGGAATTTCTAAGGGCATTCTACTCCTCTAACCCCATACCGCGCGAGATAATACTTAGCCACCAGTGCTGGGCAGACGAAGCTGAAAAGGTGGCTCTAGAGGAATTCTTTGCAAAGTCAAGAGCCGCGCCTGTAAGCCTTATTGTCCCAGTTAAGGGAGAAAAGCGTGCACTTGTTGACCTCGCAACTAAGAACATAGAAGTGAACATGGAGCATGACAGCGCACTTACAGATCTCCAAGAAGCCCTCAATCTACCAAGCCTGCCTCTTGTGATAGAATCATTTGACATATCGAACATAGGAAATGAGCACATAGTCTCAGGCATGGTCAGATTCGTAGATGCAAAACCCGACAAGAGCGGCTATAGGAAATTCAAGATGAGAACAGTGAAGAGAGCCGACGACTTTGCAAGCATGCGTGAAGTCGTATATAGACGATACAAGCGACTCCTTGAAGAGAAAGCAAAAATGCCTGATTTGATATTGATAGACGGAGGCGCAGAGCAGCTCAAATCGGCAAAGAGCTCTCTTGACTCGCTGGGCCTGACTCTTCCCGTAATCGGACTTGCCAAGAAATTTGAGGAGATATATATGCCAGATGAGAAGATGCCAAGGAGATTTGACAATAACAGCAAGATGATGCTTTTGATAAGGAGAATTAGGGACGCAACACATAACTTTGCAATAACCTACAACAAAAAGCGCAGGCAGATGAAAATGCGACAAGAATTCAGGGAGGAATAGCAAACCAATCTATAGAATTGGGATAGGCAAGTATGCCACATTATTTATAGAAGCTTTTAATAATTATACTTGGTAGTCCCATCGTCTAGCGGCCAAGGACCGCGGGCTTTGGACCCGCGTACGCCAGTTCGAATCTGGCTGGGACTATCTTTTCTTCCTCATTTCAGGATTGGTAAACCGGTTCCAGAAAATCTTGTAAAGACCCAGCTTGTCAGGTATCTTATTTATATAAGGTATGAACGGGAATGCTATGAGAAGCACGAAAACCAACAGCGATATTGCACCATCCTGCAGATCCGTACTGTTTGGAAACATCATCTCCAGTACGTTGTATGGGCCAACCCACCATTCGCCGGGTGGCCATATTCCGGTATCCACCCTCACCATGCCCCACTGTCCAATTTGAAGGTTATCTATTGTAGCCTGTTTGTTCATCAGTCCAGTGTCGCTAAGCAACCTGAGTGGATAAGTCTGGTCAAAAGGGCTTGCCTGTTCTGTGATAAGTACGGCTCCGTATGTGCCGCTTCTGGCCATTACGACCAGGGAGCTAATCAGAGGAATCAGTGGATTAGGGTTATTTTCAGATAGGTTTATGGCCCCCTTATTAGCAAAGTAATTGTACGAGGAATTTATGTCCTGAGCTTGCACTGAAGGGCTCTGGTTGCTGAACACTCTGTATTCATCTGCGCCGCCACTTATGCTGAGATACTTGGCATACGGCCCAGTTACAAACACTGAACTCGTATTGAACGTATACGGGTCTATTGTGTCAAGATAGGTTGCAGTACCTGAAGAGTGATTCAGCTCCTGCACCAATGTTGCCGCAAGAATGCTAGAGTTAGTCAATGCAACATTCTGTATCGTAAGCGGGGGCACGTATGGCACTCTTGCGAACAGCGCGAATGCCAATATTATCACAACTACTACAGCTGCACGCTGGTACATCTTCCCATGATTGGCTTTGACCATTGTATAAGGTATGTCATTCCTGTAAGGCTTGGCTATGCCCTTCGTCTTTACCAGCAGGTAATGCATGAGTATGAGTCCCACCAGGACTAGCGGTATCCCTGCAATATGCCAGCCATACAGTGCGCCGTAATTCAGCGGATTTATCCAATATCCAAGCCCAAGTCCGTTCCAAAGGTCGGCTCCTGATAGCGAATTCCACTGAGCTACGAAGTCTCCTGTCAAGCCCAGCCCGAACGCCGCTTCAAGCATTACGAGCAGCAGCATCAGAGAGCCTATTATCCACGCTATCTTGTTAGACTTGAAAGCAGATGTGGAGAACACAACGAACAGGTGCAGTATAAGCAGCGTGAAGAAGGCTTCTGCGGCCCAGAAATGTACACTCTTTGTAAATACTCCAAGCGTAGTAATGTCTCCCCAAAAAGGTCCGAACACCACCATTATTATACCGGTGATCACCAGCACTACGAAACAGGTGAGGAGTAGAAATCCAAGTGAGTAAAAGAATGAATTGCCGTAGGAAGGCACCTCATCTATGTACATGAAGTCAATGAATTTTTTCAAGTCAGAAACCAGCGATTCGGTTTCAGAATGCTTAGATGAAGACATCAATTCACTGCACATATGGATGGAAACCAACACCTAAATATCTTTGCATATTTATTACCAGGTTTTATACAGCATCCGCGTTCATCTTGCCTCTAAAGTGGATTAGTCTTCCCATTATGGTTTTATAACACCGTGCACTATATAAAAACCTTGCAGGCGATCGCCGTATGCAGGGAAATAAGCGCAGCAGAATTGCAGTGGTATTGATGAGCGTAGGTAGTCCGCAGAACCAAGACGAGATTGCCGAATACGTAAACAGCATAAGAAAGGAGCATAAGGTGACCAGGGCGCTGGTCGTTGGCGTGCTTAAGGATCCGAGCAATGCAGCCATGGTGGTCAGGGCGATGCGCAATCCCACCCGCGAACAGATGGAGTCCCTTGCTGAAAAGTACAGGCAGATAGGCGGGCGATCTCCGCTGCTTTCCATAACGCTCAAGCAGGCAGCCGGCTTGCGTTCAAGGCTCTGGTCAAGGGGGCTAGATGCAAAGGTCGTAGTCGCAATGAAGAGGCTTCACCCATCGATAAAAGAGGCGCTTTCAAGCATTGAAGGCACGCATAGAATGCATGTGATAGGCATAGTAATGTTTCCAACATACTCAAGCATCTACAGCGATGAGTATGAGGAAATGTTTGCTTCAGCGATTAGGGATTCAGGAATCAAGTCTGCTTCCGTAGTAAAATCATGGGACAAGAACAGCAAATTCCTCAGCGCGTGGAGGGAAAGCATATCCAAGGCATACGCGCCTCTTAGAAAAAGGAGGACGATGGTAGTGTTTGCCACTCACAGCATGCCAAAGGTGTTCATCGACGGCGGAGACCCTTACATTAAAAACTTCGAGTCACTCGCCAGAAATCTGGCGGTAAAGCTCAGGATACGCAATTGGACATG
Organism: Microcaldota archaeon; assembly: GCA_027345185.1. Lineage (GTDB taxonomy): Archaea > Micrarchaeota > Micrarchaeia > Micrarchaeales > CABMGC01 > JAJZNA01. Next base: position 4,298 of record DAHWIK010000009.1, on the reverse strand, counting down.
CGCATATTATACTGGTGGCCATTCTGCTCCAGTGCAGGAGGTGACACAGTGCATATCAAGGTGCAAATCGAACGGATACGAACATGTCCTGCTGGTGCCCCTTGGATATGTGGCTGACAACTTCGAAACGCTATACGGGCTCGGGCTAATGTGTGATAAAGCGGCGAAGCGCTTTGGCATAGGAATCACGCGCATGAGGCCGCTTAACTATTCTAAAAAGCTTGTTGACGCCCTGTCCGACATTGTGATAGAAAGAGTCAGGAGCATGGACAAATGAAACCACTGGACGACTCCAGCATGCTTATAGGATGCCTGTATGACATATCTAAAAGGAACGGTTTCGCCTAGTAGGTGCTTCTACTCATTCCTCCACTTGACAAACTCAAGCGCATGGTAGGTTATGACCATATCAGCACCGGCCCTGAACACAGAAGTCAGTACCTCCGTTGCCGCTTTTTGGTAGTCTATCCAACCACGCTCTGCGGCTGCATTGATTGCTGAATACTCGCCACTTACGTTGTATGCTGCAAGCGGCAGATCGAACCTAGCCCTTGCCCTGCTGATTATGTCCAGATTCGTCAATGCAGGCTTCACCATGACCACATCGGCACCTTCTTCCACATCCATTGCAATCTCCCTTATTGCTTCATTTGAGTTTGCATAGTCCATCTGGTACGACTTCCTGTTCCCGCTCCTAGGCGTACTGTCCGCAGCCAACCTGAAAGGGCCGTAGAATGATGATGACATCTTCGCAGAATACGCCATTATTGGAGTATTTGCGTAGCCGCTCTTGTCAAGTGAATCCCTTATTGCGGCAACTTGGCCATCCATCATGCCGCTGGGTGCTATCATGTCTGCTCCTGCCTCTGCCTGGGAAACAGCTATCTTCCTGTAAGCTTCTAGCGTCAGGTCATTGTGCACGTCACCGTTCCTGATTATGCCGCAATGGCCAGAATCAGTATACTCGCACATACACAGATCGGAAATCACAACTAGTGATGAGCTATCTTTTATCTTGCCAATTGCCCTCTGTATTATTCCATCATTTGCGTATGCGCCGCTGCCCAGCCGATCCTTGTGCGAAGGTATGCCAAATAGCATTACAGCGCCTATTCCAGCTTCTTCTATCTCCGAAGCCAACCCTGGCAATTCACGTACCGCATATCTGTATTGTCTTGGCATTGATGGTATTGGCAACATAGACTTTATCCCATCCTGCACGAACAGAGGCAGTATCAGTCGTGATTGGTCTATTCTTGTCTCAGCGAAGAGATTCCTCATCTCGGCTCTTGACCTGAGTCTCCGCATCCTAGTAATCGGGAACTTTGACATAGTATCACTGTTTTGCCGCAAGCATCTCCTGCGCATGGAAGCATGCAGGATCGGTGACCAACGGGTTTTCATAATACGCATACGATCTTGCTCGGCTCCCTCCGCACTCCTGCCTGAATGTGCACTCTCCGCACGGGCCATCGATTTCTCTGCCTCTTATCTTTGCAAAGATATCATTATTCTTGTAGACTTCCACCAAGCTATCCTTCTTTACATTGCCTACAGAGATCGGCAAGAGGCCACCCGGTGATATGGTCCCGTCATGCGCCACAAACACTATCCCATCTCCGTCAAGTGTGCCAACTGGCCTTATGGTGGATGCATGGCGCTGGCCATCGTCCAGTGATGCCAGCTCCGACCGCATTTTCAAGTAGGTGGCATCCCTCCAGTATCCATCATCAGCCATCCGCTGCTTTGCTACCCTCCTTATGAATGGCGCCTCCACGGTCCTCACAACCATGTTGCGTTTAGATACATCATAAAGGAAATTGCACACGCTCTCGCTATCCCTAGCCGATATGTCCCTGACTTCAGATCCTCTGCCAGTCTTGATAAGGAAAAAGACCTCCCATGTCCTTATGCCGAGATCTGAAAGGAGCTTGAACATGGCAGGCAGCTCTGAAATATTCTGCTCCATCACTACAGAATTTACCTGTATCGGCAGCCCCATAGCAGTTGCCTTGCGTATGATTTCTATGGTTCTATCATATGTTCCGCCCAATTTCCTTATACTGTCGTGTGTAGATTTTTCGGCACCGTCCAGGCTTACCGAAATAGATGAAACTCCGCTCAGCTTCAGTCTCTCAAGAACATGCTGCGTAAGCGACTCGGATACTGCAGGGCTTACTGCAAAGTTTATCTCCATCGAACGTGCATATGCCAAGAGCTCGTAAAGGTCCTTTCGCTTAAGCGGATCTCCCCCAGTGAATATTATCAACGGTGCCGGCTTTCCGAACGTCGCCACCTGGTCTATGAATGATTTGCCTTCTTCTGTGGTAAGCTCTCCAGGGAGCGGATTCTCTATTGCATCGGCCCTGCAGTGCACGCAATTCAGCGGGCACGCGCGCGTCGTCTCCCAGAATACTAATACTGGTTTGTTCGCAAAAACCATATACATATCGCTCCATTACTAAAATATGCCTGCGCAAGGACATGCCGAATCCATGGCAATCGCACTGCCATATTAGGCAATGGAACCGACAGGTATTTATGCTTTTTACAGTGCAAATGCACTGATCCTGGTGCGACTTAGGCCCACCGCCGCTGTTTTGAAAGAAATGCAACTTCTATGTCTACTGTCTTTCTGCTTTTTCGATATCATTTACCCTGCTTTCAAATCCTAGCTAAAACAGTGCCGCTCTTGCAACCGGTACTGTGCCTGAGCGACTTCAGAGCCATGCCATCATCAAGTCGGTCGCTGCTTGTGCATAGACAGAAAGCGAATCTGTTTGCTATGTTTTTAAATGCATAATGCACTAGTCCTTTTAGTCCAACTGATAGCAGTTGGCGGAAATGATATTATGTCCAGCATATTCTCCAAAAAGAGCGTGCATGCCCAAAACCTTATACTAGAGCTTGATCCGCTTGCCGACAAGCTGAGCAAAAAAGGCAGAAAGATAGTAAGGCTTAACAGGGGTGATCCTCCACGCTTCTTTCCCACGCCAAAATACATAATCGATGCCTACGTGAAGGCCCTAAGAAGCGGTGCCACCTATTACACAAAATCCCAAGGCGTCTCTGAGCTTGTTGATGCAGTAATTGGCAGGTACAGTAGGCTGTACAAGATGAAGTTGCGCGAGGAAGACATAATAACCACTGCAGGAGTGAGCGAGGCGCTCCTTTTCACCAACAGTGCGCTCATTAACAGTGGAGACCGCGCAGTCATTTTTGCACCATATTATCCGCAGTACATACCGCGCCTCATGATAGAAGGGGGATCGCCACTAATAGGGAATATGGTCATGAAGAACGATTGGGATACGGACTTTGACGGCCTTTCAAGAAAGCTGAGAATGATGAATGGGAACAGGAAGACTGTAAAGTACATTATAACCACCAACCCGCATAATCCGACAGGCAAGGTCGTCGAAAGGAAGGCCCTAAAGGAGCTCGTAAACTTGGCAAATGACAATGGAATACTGCTAATAAGCGACGAGATATACGATGAGATAGTCTACAACGGGAAGAAGTTCACGAGCATAGGAGAGGTGTCCAAGGGAGTTCCGCATATGATATTTAATGGCAGCTCAAAGAACCTTGATTCTACAGGCTTCAGGATAGGGTTTATGATAATACCAGAAAACGACAGGATTTCAGAAGGCCTAAAGAAGAAATTTTCGCAATACGCTCTGGTCCGGCTTTCACTCAATACTCCAAGCGAATATGCAGTTGCTGAGGCAATGAACAACACGAAGGAGCACATGAAGGCGATAAGGAGCATGACAAATGCAATAGAGAAGAGGGTAAACTTCGCTGTAGATCTCCTAAGGGAGAATCCGTACATAACCGTGACAAGGCCCAGCGGCGCGTTTTATATACTTCCAAAACTGGACATGAAAAGCTTTAACTTCAAGAGCTCCAGGGATTTTGTAGTCTCAGCACTCATGGAGACTGGTGTGCAGATGACTGGGGGATATTCATTCGGAGCCCCAAGCAATTTCAGGATTGCGGCTCTGCCTCCAGAGGAAACACTCGAGTATGCGATAAACAGAGTGAACAGTTTCTGCCTGAAGCACGCAAAGAAATAATACAGTAGGAATATTCAAGTGCCAACCTTGTTGACAGAACCGAGACTGGGCTTTGCACGAATAATGCTTAAAATCGGTTATTATAGCAATCCCATAAAGTAATACAACTTCCAGTATTATAAAAGTGCCACAAATCCTGATAATCCTTCTCTTCCAACAAAAACATGCGACCAGGCATGTTGGAAGAGGATGTTGACACTCTCCGTACGAAGTACAAAG